>JBLNGH010000369.1:0-16398 GCA_050264575.1 Acidobacteriota bacterium
CCGTTCGTTCCCGGCCTCGAGCTTTTCCGCGGCCGCCACGCGTTGGGCGGCTTCGTCGAACCGCTGCTGCCGAACGAGGTAATCCGCGAGGATGGCCTCCGCATCCGCGCGGGACATCTTCGTCGCGGCCGCGTCGAACGACGCCAGCTTGTCACTGAACCTGAATCGGTATCCCTTGAAGTCCTGTCGCCGTACGTAGTTGTCGAGCTCGCGGGCGATGTCGGTCGTCCCGAACGCCTGCTGCCACGCCTGTTTCGCCGGGATTCCCTGCGACAACTGGTTGACATACGCTCCCAGTTCGTTGGTCCGCTGCGCCGGTCCGAGCAGGATCAGGTGCGTCAACGCCCAGCTCTGCGCGTAGAACAGCGACCGTTTGTTGCCTTCGTTGTAGAGCGGCGAATCGTGATCGACGGCGAGCAGCTGATCGACCGGCAGCAGCGGCATCTCGTTCAGCCGCGCGAGATGATGGTCGATCAGGCTGCCGAGAATCGCCTCACGTCCGCCCTTGTAGATCTCGAACGTGCTGTAGAACTCCGCGAGTCCCTCGTTGAGCCACACCGGCACGCGCTTGCCCGTGTTCGAAACGACCAGGTGCACGAACTCGTGAAACACGACGCGGAACCGGTCCGGCCGGCCGTCGTTCACGATGAGGATGTAATTGATGTCGCGTCGCGGCAGGAACAGGCCCGCGAGCTCGATGGGCTTGCCCTCGAACATCGGCTTGAACGGCGTGAGCGCGCGATCGTGTGGAAAGACGAGGACGACGGTCGGTACCGGCGTGGCGGTGAGGCTCTCGCCGAGCAAACGGCCCAGCATCTCGCGGAACGCCTCGAACTTCACCGCCACGTCGCGCAGGCTGCCCTCGCCGACGTCCCCGATCACCACGAAGTTCGGGCTGTCGATGCGCCGCCACTGGGCTGCCGACGGCGACGCGGCAGCGAGACACAGGAGAAACCCGATTGCGCCGGTTGCACGAGCCCGATTCCTCATGACCCTGCTCCTCGACAATTGATCTGGCGCAACGACAGCGCGGCGAAGCGGTCGCTAGTGTTACATACCGGAGCGGGACAATTCTGTTACGGCAATTCGGCGCTGCACCGGCGGGGATGCGAATAATGAAAGGCCGGCTTTGTCCCGATAACGCTGGAGTGCGCAGGTCAGGTGTCTGCGACCAGCCGGGGAGGGGAGCAGCCGAATGCCGGAGACGAATGCACCGACGTCAGGGCGGTCAACATGGTCGCTCGACGCGCGCACGCGCAGCCAGCGATTGCTGATGGCGCTCTACGATCTCGCCGGAGCCGGCGGTGTGTCGGCAACGAGCCCTCGCGGCGAAATGCTTTCGCTCCTCCTTGGCGTCGCCTTCTCACTCTGGCGGGCCGTCTCACTCGCGGATACGCCGAACCGTCGCTGGCCCGACGCGTTCGAGAATTCTCAAGCGTTTCTCGACGTGATGGCCAAGACGAAAACGATCGGCCTGGGCTTCGAGTACCAGCTCCAGGAATGGGCAAGCGGCTACTACTTGAACAATGCGAAGCTCCGCTTCGAAGAGATCCTGCGGCGTCAGACGCGGGCCGGCGAAGCCATGCCGGAAGATTCCGCCCGTATGGCGAATCTCAGCGGCCTCGACGCGGAACCTCACGAGATCTGGACGTTGTACTGTCACGAAGCCGAGCGGCTGGCCCGGCGGCTGGGCTGCGCGCTTCCCTAATCCCCTCGAACGCCGCCACGCAACCACCCTGCTCCGATGACGACGGCGGCCGTGATGAACAAGATCGGCGCCGTGATCGCCGGATCGTAGTGGGAGCTGGCGTTTGGAAAGAGCTGCCACGCGAGGTTGGCTGACGCGTGGAACAGTGCCTGTCCGAACACGCTCTTGCCGGTGTTGTTGTAGATCCAGACGTGCAACACGCGCAACGATACCGTTCCGATCGACCACCACGTGATCCACGCGGTCTCGTGGCCGGCTTGCACGAGCGGAATCCAGTGCCAGATCGCCCAGAACGTGCCGAGCAGGAGCGCGGCGCGCAAAGGTCCCCGGCGATGCTGCATCGGATCGATCGCATATCCGGACCATCCAAGCTCTTCCGTCAATCCGGCGATGAAGAACGCCGCCGCCAGCGCCGGAATGGTCCGGAGATTGAACGCCGGCTCGGGCATCGACCGATCGAAGACCATCAGCCGGTACGCGACCGCGTAGAGCGCGGGCACGAGAAGGAGTATCGGAACGTACCAAAGCGGGTTGGCGATCCGGTTGAAGTCGGTCGATCGCTTGAGGAAGGCCGCAACCCCCGCGGCCCGGCTGTTCCTGTAGATCAGAATCGACGCGGCTGCCGCAGGACAAACGGCAGCGAGCGCGCTGACCGGCAATCCCGGCAGCAGCTCTCCGCCTCTGACCGCGCCGGCCACCCAGAACGGCAGAGAAAGACCGGCGACGAGAAGGAAGAATGCCGGCGAACCCGTACCTCTATTCGTCCCGCAACGCCACGACCGGATCGACCCGGGTCGCACGGCGCGCAGGGATGTAGCTCGCAAGGAGCGCAATCGCAACAAGCGACAAAGTAACGGCCGCGAACGTCATCACGTCGGTCGCGCTGATCCCGAACAGGAGGCTGGCCATCACGCGCGTGAGGAGCAGCGCGCCGGCCAACCCGATCACAACCCCGGCGCCGGCCAGCTCCATTCCCTGCCGCAGCACCATGAGCACGATGCGGCTGCGCTGAGCGCCGAGCGCCATCCGCAGGCCGATGTCGTGCGCCCCCTGCGTCACCAGGTACGACATGACGCCGTAGACGCCGACAATCGCCAGCAGCAGCGCGAACATCGCGAACGCGCCGAGCATCAGCGTCGAAAACCGCTGCCGCGCCATCGAGCTGCTCATGCGATCCGACATCGTCCGGACGTCGAACACCGTGATCGTCGGATCGAGCTCGTGAATCTTCTTGACGAAGGCGCTGGCCACCAGGGTCGGATCCGACGACGTCCTGGCCACGTGATACCCGGGGTTCGGCGCCGGACGGTACACCACGATGCGGCCGTCGATGTCGAGGCCGTATTGCTTCACCGTGCCGACGACGCCCACAATCGCCAGCTTCTGTTTCGGATCGAACCAGACGTGCTTGCCGATGGCGTCGCCGTTCGGCCAGAACCGCTGCGCGAATTTCTCGTCGATGATGGCCACGGGCTCTGCCGACTGCGGCATGTCGAGATCGGCGAACACGCGTCCCTTGATCAGCGGAATCCGCATGGTCTGGAAATAGTCGCGAGTGGCCGCGCGGATATCGACCTGCAGCTCCTGCCCAGGCTGCGGCGTCCAGCCTTCGACGTTGATCGATCCCCATCCGACAGATGACGTGAATGGAAGCGACGACACGGCCCCGCGCGAGACCACACCAGGCACGGCGGCCAGCGCGTCGCCGAACGGACGGAAATACGCGATGGCCGCATCGCGGTTCTCGAACTGGCGCGCAGTGCCGCCAAGGCGCATCGAGAGGACGCCCTCGGGCTCGAAGCCGGGCGAGACGTTCTGGAGACGCACGAAGCTGCGCACGAGGAGACCGGCGCCGATCAGCAGCATGAGCGAGAATGCGATTTCCGACACGACTAGCAGACTGCGCAGCCGGCGGCGCGAGCTTCCGAAGCCGCCTTCGCCCTGCGTGTTCCGCCCGCCGGCCCTGAGCGACGTGTTCAGGTCGACTCGCGCGGCGCGCAGCGCGGGCACGAGACCGAACACGAGACCGGTGACGAGTGACACCCCGAATGTGAACGCGAGCACCGTCCCGTCGAGCGTGATCGCGTCGAGCCGTGGAATGTTCCCGGGATTCACCGTTCGCACGACGTAGAGCGCCGCTTTCGCAATCGCGAGACCCACGGCGCCGCCCATGAGCCCGAGCAGCACGCTCTCGGTCAGCAGCTGCCGCACCAGCCGCCGCCAGTTCGCGCCAAGCGCGGTCCGGACGGCCACTTCCTTCTGCCGGCTCGTCGCGCGCGTCAACAGCAGATTGGCGACGTTGGCACACGCGATCAGGAGCACGATCGCCACCGAACCCAGGAGCACGAGCACCGCGCGCCGGACGTCGCCGACGACCGAATCGAGCAGCGGCACCACGTCGATCGTGAACGTGCGGTCACGCTTGTCCTTGTCGCGGATGCGGGCGGCGATTGCCGCCACGTCGCTCTTCGCCTGCGCCATCGTCACCCCGGGCTTCAGGCGCGCCATCAGGTTGTAGTTCTCGTCGCCTCTCCGGTTGACCGCGTCGGCGCCAAGAGGCAGCGGCAGGAAAATGTCCATCTGCCGGATGCTCGCCACCGTCGGCATGATCTCGTCGTTCAGGAGAAAGTCCGGGCCGAGCACACCGACGACCTCGAACTGGTTCTTCAGCTCGCCCGAGCCGGCAGCGATGTTGTTCAACGTCACTGTCCTGCCGACGATGCCGGGATCGCCGCCGAACATGCGCCGCCAGAACCTGTGGCTCAGGATCACAACGGGCGCCCGGCCGGGACGGTCCTCTTCAGGAAGGAGCAGACGGCCGTACAGCGGCTTCGCGCCCAGCAACTGAAACAGGCTGGACGACGTGAGCAGAGCTTCGACGCGCTGTGGCTCGTCGAGACCAAGCAGGGTCCCGCTGCGGCCTTGCGAGATCGACATCTCTTCGAAGGATCGATTCTCCATTCGGACGTCGATGTATTGGCCGGGCGACGGCCAGTCCTGCGGAATGTTGATGCCCGGCGATCGCAGCCAGAGCACAGCCAGTCGATCCGGATGGGGATAGGGCAGCGGTTTCAGCAGCAGCGCATTGACGACGCTGAACACGGCGGAGTTGGCGCCGATGCCGATCGCCAGCGACGCCACGATCACGAGCGTCACGCCCGCGCTGCGCCGCAGCGTGCGAATCGCATAGCGCAGATCCTGAAGAAAGGCAGTCATAGATCTGGGATCGTATCCGAGGCTTTGTGGCGCAATATCGAAAACTTTCAAATCTGAAAACGCAGGTTGTGACGAAAGCGCACCTGCAAAAGTGTCAGTTCGACTGCCCTGCTAAGATCCAGGGTCCGATTCTCCGATGAGTCAGATACACGGAGAGACAGGAGCATCAGCGTGAGGATCATTCGACCCGAGAGACGGCTGACCTACGAAGGCGCGCGCGAAGCGAGAGACCAGCGCGTCAGCCGGGCCGACGCTCGTGCCGACCGCGCCCGCGCGAAGGCGCTCTGGAACGTCTACCGCCGCCAATTGACCCCCGAGTTCGCCGAGGTGCTGAAGGCATTTCGGGAATTGAGGCTGGGGCGAATCAAGAAATAGCCTCCGCCGCCACACGCGCCGATCTGCGATCCAACTGACACGTCCCCGTGCCAGCCATCCGCAGCCTGCGCTGGTGGATCATCGGGCTGATCTTCCTGGCCACGCTGATCAACTTCATCGATCGGCTCACCGTGTCCATTCTGGGACCGGTGATCATGGCGCAACTTCAGCTGACTCATTCGCAGTTCGGGAACATCACGACGTGTCTCACGCGCCGTGGTGATTGGGTTACTGAACGTCAACCGAGTGTTTGCGGGACGACGCGATCACGTAGAGCGCTGGTTCTGGTCCTGGCTCTCGGTGCCGGCCGGCATCGACGAGTTCACGGGGACGGGTTAGATTTCCACAGGTTTCCACAGGTCCGGGACGGAGGTCCCCTGCGGAAAGCCGCTTTCTGACCCACCTCCGTCCCCAAAACAGGCTAATCTGTGGAAAACTAACCCGTCCCCCATGGACCTCCTGCACCTCGAGCACTTTCTCGCGGTCGTCGATGAAGGCACGTTCACCCGGGCGGCCGAGCGGATGAATCGCACGCAGCCGGCCATCAGTCAGAGCGTCAGGCGGCTCGAAGAGGAAGTGGGCGCACCGCTGTTCGCCCGTGACGTGCACGATGTGACGCTCACCGAGGCGGGCAAGGTGCTGGCCGAGCACGCGCGGCGGCTGCTGACGATGCGCGACGAGGCGCTGCGGCAGGTCTCCGAGCTGCGAACGCTCAAGGCGGGCCGCCTGACGATCGCGGCGTCGGAATCGGCGGCGGTATACCTGCTGCCAGCGCCGCTCAGAAACTACCTGGAGAAATTTCCGAACATCAAGGTCGGCATCCAGCGCAGCCGGCTCGCGGAAATCCCGCGCCAGGTGATGGACCGCGAAGTGGATCTCGGATTCGTGAAGGAGGCACCCGCATTTCATGAGCTGCACTGGGTGGAAGTGCACGCGGATGAAATGGTGCTCGTGGCGGCGCCGGGCCACGCGCTGGCCGCCCGGCCGTCGGTGCAGATTCGCGATCTCGAAACGCAGCAGTTCGTCCTTCATCACGGCTGCAGCGCGACGACCGATCGCATCATGCAGCTGTTCGAGCAGCATCGGACGCGGTGCCACGTCGTGGCCGAGCTCTGGAGCTTCGAGAACGTCAAGAGTTTCGTGCGTGAAGAGGTCGGTCTGGCGATCGTCCCGGGCATCACGGTGCGGCAGGAGCTGGCCGATCGGACGCTCGTCCGCGTGCCGCTGCCCGAGCTGTCGATGCCCCGCCGCACCCTCATGGTCTATCGGGACCAGGGGTATGTCTCGGATTCGGCCAGTGAGCTGATCAAGCTCGTGCGCAATTTCAACTGGGAGCGTGAGCCGGCCCTGCCGGCATCCGCGCGATCGGCCCGCCCCAAAGGCGGCCTGGAAAAGCCCGCCCACGGCTCACCTGTCAAGAGAAGCTGGCACTGAACGAGAGCCGGAGAGCCTGAAAGCTCGAAAGCCTGAAAGCTGGGACGAACGGACTTATACCGGCATCACCTGATTTGATTGGCTTGCTGCGGCCACACTGGATAGGCTACCCGGCGGGAGTTCCACATATGATCCGGTTCGGGCTGAAAGCACTTTCGGTGTTGCTCGTCTGCCTTGCGCCCGCACTCGTCTCCGCGCAAGTTCGTACCACCGGTCAGGTCGTCGGCGTCGTCAAGGACGCGACCGGCGCCGTGATCGCCAAAGCGGACCTCGTCCTCATCGACACAACTACCGGTCTCACGCTCGAAACCAAGAGCAGTGAGGACGGCGGCTTCGTCTTCCCGAATCTTCAACCGGGCACGTACACGCTGACGGCGACCGCTTCCGGGTTCAAGCCGCTGACGCTGCAATCGATCGTCGTGCAGACCTCGCGCAACGCGGAGCTTGTCGTCCAGTTCCAGGTGGCGGGTGTCTCCGAGGAGATCAAGGTCGAAGGCCGGACGTCGGTCGTGGAGACCAAATCCGCGACGATCTCGAACACCGTGACGAACGAGCAGATCGCGAAGCTCCCGTTGACCGGACGCAACATTCTCGATTTTGCTCTGCTCGTGCCGGGTGCGAGCCAGAGCACCAGCGGCCGGAACAGCCATTACAACGGCCTGCCGGGCGGCGCCATCAACATCACGCTCGACGGCGTCAACAACAACTCGGCGCGCTTCCGGAGCGGGGGGACGAGCATGTTCGTGTTCGCGCCGGTCCGTCTCGGGGCGATCGAAGAAGTGACGGTCTCGACAGCGGGTCTCAGCGCCGAGGCCGGCGCCGAAGGTGCCATGCAGATCCAGTTCGTCACCAAGCGCGGCTCCAACACGCTGCGCGGCCAGGTATTCGATCAGTACCGCAGCGACAAACTGAACGCGACCAACTGGGTGGACGCGATTCGGGGCACTCCGAAGACCAAGTTGCGCCAGCACGAATACGGCGCGAACGTGGGCGGTCCGATCATCAAAGGCAGGCTCTTCTTCTTCGGGAACTTCGAGCAGATTTATGCGCCCGGCGAGAACACGCGAACCCGCACGGTGCTTACGGCGGAAGCGCAACAGGGAATCTTCCGGTACGTCGGCAGCGACAACGTCGAGCGCACGGCGGACATTCTGGCGATTGCCGCGTCGAACGGCTTTTCGCGGACGATCGATCCCTTCATCGCGGAACAGTTGCAGATCATCAACAGCAAGCTGGGACAGGGCAACCTCACGTCCACCACGAACATCTATCAGAACACATACACCTATATCGAGGACAACTCGCCCAACACGAACATCTATCCGACGGGACGCGTCGACTACCAGGTGAATTCGTCGCTCGCGTTGCGGGGCGTACTGAACCTGCATTGGCGCGACTTGCCGACCGAAACGCAGTATCCCGGTTTGCCCAAGGTGAGCAACGGCTTCACGTCGACGTACTACATCGTCTCGACGGGAGCCGACTGGACGGTCACTCAGAACCTGTTCAACCAGACGAGCTTCGGCGTCCAGAGCAACTTCGAGGAGTTCCGCCCGGGCAACACGCTCGCGATCTACGACCCGCAGGGCGGGCGCCGCGTCCAGTTTCCCCTCAGTCTGAGCTCGCCGCAGATCACCGGCGACCAGATGCCGATTCCACGCAACAACCCGGTCTACAACGTGTCGAACACGTTCACCTACCTGCGTGGCACGCACACGTACACGTTCGGCGGAACGTTCCGGCGCACGACGATGTATGAATCGATCGGCGGCGCGCCGTATTCGGTCAGCCTCGGCGTCGCCGCGGGCGATCCGGTGTCGGGGATTTTCAATACCACCACGATGCCCGGCATCCGAAACGAGGACCTGGCAACGGTGCGATCGCTCTACGCGTTTCTGACGGGGCGGATCAGCTCCGCGAGCGGTCAGAACGCCTTGGACGAAAGTACGAAGCAGTACGGCTTGAATCCCGCCTTCCGCCGCGAGGCGCAAAACGTCGGCGGCCTCTTCGCCCAGGATCAGTGGCGGATCACGTCGGACCTCACGCTCAATTACGGGTTGCGGTGGGAGTTCAGCGGCGCGGCGACGAATCCGAACGAGGTGTACAGCAGTCCGACGCCTGCCGATCTCCTCGGGCCGTCGACCGCTCCCTTCCAGCCGGGCGTGCTGAATGGCATTTCTGATCCGCAGGTCTATCTCCAGCCGAAACCGTACAAGGGCGACATGGTGAATCCCGCGCCCAACGTCGGCGTCGTGTGGAACGCCGGGCAGCCCGAGAACTTCCTCGGCAAAGTGCTCGGCCGCGCGATCTATCGCGCGTCATTCGGCATGAACTATTACGACGAGGGGCTGATCAACTTCCAGTCGGCCGCGGGCAACGGGCCGGGACTGTTGCAGAACCAGACGCTTAATCCAGGCCAGCCCGGGTTCGCGCCCGGCGGCCTGACGCTGCAATCGCCGTTGCCGCCGTTCGCGGTGAACCCGACGGAGTTCACGTTCCCGGTTCCGCAGTCGTCGTTCACCTTCGTACGTGGGCATTCGACGATCGATCCCGACATCCGGACGCCGTACGTCTTGAACTGGTCGGTCGGCTATCAGCGCGAGCTCTGGCGAAACGCCGCAATCGAGATCCGATACGTCGGCAACCGCGGACATAACCTGTGGCGGTCGTACGACTTCAACGAAGTGAACATCTTCGAGAACGGGTTTCTGCAGGAGTTCAAGAATGCCCAGCAGAACCTGGCAATCAACACCGCCAACGGACGGACGGGATTCGCCAACAACGGCCTGCCCGGCCAGGTCCAACTGCCGATCTTCGACGCCGCGTTCGGACCTCGCGGCTCGCAGCCGGCGCTCGCGGCCAGCAGCGGCTACACAAGCGGTACGTTCATCACGCAGCTCCAACAGGGGCAGGCTGGCGCGATGGCGAACACGCTCGCCGGTTCGGGCCCCACGAATATTTACCTGTGTCGGCTGGTCGGAAACGGACTGCCGGCATGCAACGCGCTCGGCTACAACGCGCCGGGCCCGCAAGCGATCAACTTCTTCCAGGCCAATCCGTTTGCGGCCGGGAGCGCGGTTCGGATGCTCACCGACGAAGCGCAGTCCAAGTACGACTCGCTGCAACTGCAGTTCCGGCAGCGGTATCAGAACGGCATCAGCCTGACTGCGAACTACACGTACGGCAAGGCGCGGACCGATCGGTACGCCGACTCCGATTCAGGCGTCGTCGATTACACGACGCTGCGAGACAAGAGTCTCAATTGGGCGCCCGATGTGTACGACTTGCGACATACGTTCCAGAGCTACTGGACGTACGAGCTGCCGTTCGGGCAGAACCGCATGGTTGGGATCGAGAACGACGTACTCAACCAGATCGCCGGCGGCTGGGCGCTCAACGGGATCCTTCGCATCCAGACCGGCCGGCCATTCCTGCTGACGAGCGGCCGCTCGACGGTCAACCAGCGCGATGGAGGTGTCGTCCTGAACGGCATCACGGAGAAGGATCTGCAGAAGATGGTATCGGTGAGACCGGGCCCGAACGGCGCTGTCTACATCTTCCCCGAAGCGCTCATCGGGTCGGATGGTCGGGCGAACCCGGAGCTGCTTGCGCCGCCGACGACACCGGGTGAGTTCGGCGACTTCATCTATCTCTACGGTCCCGGACTCTGGACGGTGGATCTCGGGCTCGCCAAGCAGTTCGATCTGGCGTCGACGAAACACGTCAACTTCGAGATTCTGGCCATCAACGTATTCAACCATCGGAACACGGTCATCGGCGGCACCGGTGGGGCGACGCACAGCATCACGTCGCAGACCTTCGGCCAGTCGACAACGGTGGCGCTCAACCCGAAGAGCATCCAATTGCGTCTGCAGCTCAACTGGTAGATGGGCCGGGTTATCACGACCGCGATCGCGGTTGTCCCCGCGTCGATCGGGCAGGAGCCACAGCCGCAGTTCCGCGGCGGCATCGAGCTCGTGACCGTCGACGTCTCTGTGCGCGAGCGCGGCCGGCCGGTCCTGGGCCTGACGCGAGACGATTTCGAAGTGCTTGACAACGGCGTCCGTCAGGAGGTCGCCGACATCGCCTACGGCAGTCTTCCCATCGACGTGACGCTGGGGCTCGACGTCGGCTTCGCGAACGCCGCCCTCCGTGGTGAGCGTCTGCGAGACGCCGTCGGCCAGTTCATGACCTTTCTGGACGCCGACGATCGACTCAAGCTCCTGATGTTCAACGGCGGCTCGGATCGATCCGTCGACTTCACGACCGATCGCGCGGTGATCGACCGCGCGCTGCGCGATGTGGGGCGACGCGGCCGCCTCGGGATCACAGACACCCTCAGCGCGGCGCTCGCCTCGCCGTCACCCACCGACCGGCGTCAGCTGATCATTTTCCTGACTGACGGCGCCCTGGGATCCACCGCGACGCCCGCATCGTTGACCGAGCTTGCTCAGCGAGCCCGCGCGACGCTGACGATGATCATGCCGATCCCAGTGCCGCAGGCCTCCGCCAGGTTCGAGCCGACGGCCGCCCAGCGCGAACGTACGGAAGGTCTCACCGCTCTCGTCCGCGAAACCGGCGGCGGCATCACGTGGATGACCGACAACGCCGATCTCGCGCGTCCGCTGCGCCGGGCGCTCGACGAATTTCGATCGACCTACGTGGTGCTTTTCACGCCGCGCGGCGTCGACCCCGGCGGGTTTCATGCGCTGCAGGTGAGCGTCAAGCGGACAGGACTGATGGTGAAAGCCCGGCGAGGCTATCTGCGCTAAGCGTCAACCGATCCGCGCCATCACCGCGTCGACGACGCGATCGCAGCGCGCCAGGCCGAAGGTGAAGGCGGTCGCAGCCGCCGCGCCGGTGCGATCGAGCAGATCGCGTTGCAGCGCGTGGCGCGCGCGTGAGAAGCGCGTCTTGACGAGATCTTCGCTGATGCCGAGCACGTCGGCGGTTTCGGCCGTGCTCATGCCCTCGACCTGCCGCAGCATGAAGACTTCGCGATAGCCGTCGCCGAGCTTGTCCACCGCCGATTCAATGAGCGCCCCGAGTTCGCGGCCGAAGGCCTGCCGTTCCGGATCCGGCGACGATGTGGTGGGCATGAACGTCTCCAGCGAGCTGTCCTCGAGCGGGCGATGACGGCCTTGCCGGCGGGCGCGCGCCAGCGCCTCGTACACGGCGATCTTGGTCAGCCACGTCGAGAACTTCGCCCGCCCGTCGAACTGATGCAAGTGCGTATACGCATTGACGTACGCCTCCTGCATCACGTCTTCGGCCTCGCGCTCGTCGCGCACGATCGCCCGCGCGGCGCGGTACACCTTCTCGTTGTGACGGCGCATCAGGATTTCAAACAGCGCCGTCTCCCCTGCCAGAATCCGGCCGACGACGGCCTCGTCCGAAAGCGACTGAGTGGCGGCTATGACCGCTGCATGCGCAGGCATCTACCGGCTCCTACCTCTACAGAGTAACAAATCGGCAAAAGGTGACAGTGGGCACCGACCTGACACGTTTTGGCCGGTCGGGACTCAGTTCACGTGGAGGCAACAGAATCCATGGACGCTCGACTGACGACTCCGTTTCGTGTGTTGCAAGTGGCATTGGGACTGACGGCCACGCTGGCAGGTCTCGACAAGTTCTTCAATATCCTGGCCGACTGGGGAAGCTACGTGAGCCCGGCGGCGGCGGCCATGCTGCCATTTTCCGTCGCCACGCTCATGGCGATCGTCGGCCTGGTCGAGATCGTGGTGGGCATGGCGGTGCTGACGCTGGCGCCGCGGCTGGGGGCGTATGTGGCCAGCGCGTGGCTGCTGCTGGTGGCGATCAACCTGGGCGCGGGCGGGCACTTCGACGTAGCCGTCCGGGACGTCGTGATGTCGATCGCCGCGTTCACGCTGGCGCGCGGGATCGAAGTTCGCGACGGGGCGACCGCGAGTGTGCGTGGCACCGCGGCGACCCACACGGTGACGGCGTAGGGCCGGGACGGGTTTGTTTTCCACTGCTGTGTAAATCAAACCCGTCCCCCTCACGCGCGGCGCGACCTCGGTCCCGAACAGCTCGATGCTGGTCATCAGCGATTCGTGCGGGAGCGTGCCATTGCTGTACTTGAGATTGAAGCGCGACAGTCCCAGCGCCTTGACCGTCCGCACGATTTTCGCGGCGACGGTCTCGGGCGCGCCGACGCACAGCGCCCCGTCGGGTCCGGCCTCGCGTTCGAAGTGGGCGCGGGTGACCGGCGCCCAGCCGCGCTCGGCGCCGATGCGGTTCATCAGCGTTTCATAGTGCGGCCAGAGATCGTTTCGCGCCTGCTCGTCGGTCGGCGCGATGTGGCCGGGCGAATGCACCGCGATGGGCCGCACCGGCTTCCCGAACCGCTCGAGCGACTGCAGGTAGAGATCGACGTACGGACGAAACCGCTGCGGGTTGCCGCCGATGATGGCGAGCGTCAGCGGGAACCCGTACCGCGCCGCCCGAACCACCGACTCCGGGCTTCCGCCAACCCCGATCCAGACCGCCAGCGGGCGGTCGAGCGGCGGATACATCACCTGGTTGGCGAGAGGCGCGCGAAAGCTGCCGCGCCAGGTCACCGGTCTGGCCTCGAGCAGCTTCGCAAACAACGCGACCTTCTCTTCGAACAGCTCGTCGTACTGCGTCAGGTCGTAGCCGAACAGCGGATACGACTCCGTGAACGATCCCCGGCCGAGAATGATCTCGGCCCGGCCGTTCGAGATGGCGTTCAACGTCGAGAAGCGCTGAAAGACGCGCACCGGATCGTCGGTGCTCAGGACCGTGACCGCCGATCCGAGGACGATTCGCTCGGTGCGGCCCGCGATCGCGGCCAGCACGACCTCGGGAGCCGAGATGGCGAACTCCGCGCGATGATGCTCACCGACCCCGAAACACTCGACGCCGACCCGTTCGGCGAGGACCGCTTCCTCCACGACGTGCCGCAGCGCGTCGGCCTGCGGTCGCGTCCGGCCCGCGGCATCGTGCGTGACGTCGCCGAAGGTGTCGAGGCCGAGCTCAATCGCGGGCGGCATGATCGATCTCCACTATAAGCCGGCCTGGATTTCTCAACGTACGCTAACCACTCTCACCGGACGCAGGTCATCCTTCAGGAACGCGTCGATCCTCTGATGCGGCCGCAGCCCGGCGCGACGATGTTCAGTCTGATGGGATGGCTGGCGCTGATCGTCGCGTCATTCGGACTCTACTGCGTGCTCTTTTGTCTCGTGACGCAGCGCGGGCACGAGATCGGCGTGCAGATGGCGCTCGGCGCCCGGCCGACCGGGCCCGGCGGGTCAACCCGGTCGACGCGATGCGCGTCGAGTGAGTCACTTCACCGTCGCAACGGCGGCGGCGATCTCGCGCATGATCGCGTCGCGATCGTCGAACATCATCAGGTTCACCGCGCCGATGATGTCCGTCGTCGCTTTCCCGACCGCGGAGCTCCACAGATTTCTCAGCGCTTCACCGGTCGGGGTGCGGACGAACGACGCCACCTCCGCTTCACGGCTCTTGTCGCGCGGCATCGTCGCGCCGAACCGATCGTCGAACTTCTTGATCAGCGCATTCAGTTTGTCCATCCACGGACGCTCTCCCGGCTTCGGCCCGTTGGGATCGGCACTCATGGCCGCGGACGCGTACTCCATCACGGCGTTCTCGCGCTGGATCGCGGTACCCATCGGTCCCTCGAGCGCGGACACGATGGCATCCGCGACCGCGCCGGGAGCGTGACGAGCCGCGGCCGCGTCAAACGTCCGGTCCATCTCGCCGGTCGTGTCGTACAGCTGTGAAATGAGTGCGATTCGCTTCGTAATCGCGGCCCGCGCCTGCTGCCAGGCCGGAAGCGCGGGCGTCCACCGGCTTCCGAGGCGTTCCGCCGGCGGCGCTTTCTGGATGAACTCATCGATCCGTGGATTCAACTGTTCTTCGATCGCGAACGCCGTGACCGCGAGCATCGGCGCGGTGAGCTTTGCCGCCAGCGGACTCTTCGCCGGACCCGATGCGGGCGCGCGGAGCGGCGCCGTCTTCTCGAGCTTGAAACTCCCCAGAAAGCGATCGGCGTTGGCGCTCGGCGTCCCCTTCGGGCCGATCGCCATCAGCATGTACAGATGTTCGTCGGTGACGACCAGCCAGTACTTGCCCTCGAACGAAAGTTTGTCGTCCGTCTGGCCGTCTGCGGAAAACCGGATGGACGGATAGCCCGAGAAATCCGCGTCGGACGATTCGCGCTCGGTGGCCTTCTTGAGAAAACCTTTGTGAATCGTCTCCAGGTACTGCTTGATTGGCCCGCGATCGCTGGCCCCGACGAAATCGCGCACCGCCTCGCTCACGGGGCTGACCTGCACGAAGAACGCCCACTCGTCAGCGTTGTAAACGTAGTATCCCGGCTTCTGTGTGGGCGATGCCGTCCCGGGAACCTCTATCGAGAATCCCTCGCTCTTCGGCGAGAGCGTCGTCCATGGTGTCTGAGCCGCGGCGGTGTGAGCGGCTGCCGTTACGGCCATCACGAGCGCAAGCGCAGGTGCGAGTTTCATGTCGCTTCTCTCCGTGAAGTTCGAAGTTCAGGCGTTTGTTCAGCGGCCTGCTTAGCCGTCTCGGAGCGTGATCACGGGATCGACGCGGCTGGCCCGGCGCGCAGGCACGAGGCTCGCGAGCACGGCAACGGCGACAAGCGCGCCCGACGCGCCAATGAAGCTCAACGGATCGCTCGGACTCTGGAACAGCAGCGTCCGGACGAGGCGCGAGGCGGCGAACGCGCCGGCGACGCCGAGAACGACTCCCGCGCCGACGAGCGTGAGCCCCTGGCGAAGCACCAGGCCGAGCACGTCGCGCCTGCCGGCGCCGAGGGCCATCCGTAACCCGATCTCACGCGTGCGCTGGCCAACCGAATACGACATCACGCCGTAGAGCCCGACGCACGCAAGCACCAGCGCGAGCAGCCCGAAGACGCCGAGCAGCCCCGCTGCGAGATTGACGGCCCAGAGCGACTGCGAGATCACGTCCTTGACGACCTGCGCATTCTGCACCGGAATACGCGGATCGTTTTGATGAATGACGCGGCGCACGGGCTCGATGATCGCGGCGGGATCGCGAGCGGCGCGCACGTAGAGCACCGCGGTATCACTGTAGGCCTGCTGCAACGGCCGGTACGCCGCCGGCTGCGGGTCCTCGCCGAGCGTCGCGTATTTCACGGTCTTGACGACCCCGACGACCTCCCGGTACTCCTGCTCGACGTAGAAGCGGAACCGCTTCCCGAGCGCATCCGAGTTCGGCCAGTACCGCCGCGCCATCGTGTCGTTCACGATCGCGACCGGAGGTCCGGTGCGATCCGCTTCCCTGAAATCCCGGCCTCGTAACACCGCAATGCCCGTCGTGTCGAAATACCCGGCATCGACGTCGATGGTCGTCGTGAGCACGGGCGGCAATGATTCCCGCCCCTCGACGAAGAGGCTTCGCTGAACGAACCCGAAGAGCGGAAGGTTCGTTCCCCATGACGCCGCCGTCACGCCGGGCGCTGCGCGGACCGCCGTCAGCACGTCACGATAGAACTGCTCTCCGCGCGCTTGTTCGTACCCCTGCTGTCCCGGGGTGACGGTCATCACGGCCACGTGCTCGCTGTCGAAGCCCGGATCGATGTGCGCGGCCGCCTGACTGCTGCGGAGAAA
>JBLNGH010000370.1:0-9119 GCA_050264575.1 Acidobacteriota bacterium
GTCGGCGTCGTCGTCATCGTCATCGAATTCGTCGTCGAGATCGCTGTCCGACTCCACAGCCTCCTCGTCCTCAGCCTCTTTCTCGTCCTCGTCCTCGTCCTCGTCGTCGTCCTGTTCGTCGTCGCCTTCGAATTCGATTGGATCGAGACTGGCCACCCGCAGGCGGCTGCCGCACGCTTCGCAGTCCCATGGATCGCCGGCTTCCATCTCTTCGAGGTCGTCATCGTCGATCACGATTTCGGCGTCACATTCGGGGCAGGTCGCCATTAGACTCTCCTTCGGTCGGCTTGAGTCCGATTATAGCGAGGCTCGCCCCCATGTCTGTCAAGACGATTCTCGTCGCCCATCGCCTCGCGGCAGTTCGACAGCGATTTGCGGCGGCGTTGGCCGATGCCCGTCATGCATATGTGATGGCGGACAGCAGCGCGGCGGCGCTCGACGCGGCGACCGACAGAACGAGGCCCGTGAGTCTGGCGCTGGTCGATCTCGGGCTGGCCCAGGACGGGGCCGGGTTCGTGCGCGCGCTGCGTGACGCGTCGGGACGGCCCGTGCCGGTCGTCATTTTTTCGGGAACGATCGGATCGGCGGCACAGGTCGCGCAACTGTCGGCCATGAACATCGCCGGCTACATCAACGAGCATGCGGCGACCACGCAAATCCTGCCCGCGCTCGCCCCGCATCTGTTTCCGGACAGCTTCAACCGCCGGGCCAGTCCTCGCATCGCGCTGGGCGTCCCGGTGTCCTATCGGGCCGGACAAACCATCGCCGGCGCGGTGACCCTCGACGTGGGCAAGGGCGGCCTCGCGATCCGCACGATGAACCCGTTCCCGCCCGGTACGGCGATTCAGGTCAAGTTCCGGCTGCCCGGCGCCCATGCCGACATCGATGCCGTCGGCCGTGTCGCCTGGAGCGACCGCAAGGTGGGCATGGGGGTGCAATTCGATCGCATCTCCGCGGCGGATCAGGACGCCGTCGACGCGTTCGTGGATGGGCATAGATAGCCTTTCGGCTCTCAGGCTTTCCGGCTTTCGGGCTTTCAGCCAGTCTTTTGGTCTCCTTGACACGTCTTTTCTGGAGAACTTACGATCCTTGATTGCTCGAGCCGTTCTCATCTTCCTGTAGCGGGCTGGTTGCTGAAATTGAGCCGAATGTCTTGCGATCCTTGTCGGTTTCGCGCCATGGGGAGATGAGAACGGCTCTCGCCATGGAATCATTTCACTCCGAGGGGCCAGCGGCTCGACGGCGAGACCAAACGACCTGATCGCGTATCCCTCACAAAACTTTTCACGCGGAGCTCTGAATGATCGAGGTGGATCACCTCACGAAACGATACGGTCCGGTTACGGCTGTCGATGACGTCAGCTTCCGGGTCGAGAAGGGCGAAATCCTCGGGTTCCTCGGTCCGAACGGCGCCGGCAAGACGACGACGATGCGGGTGCTGACGGGGTACATGCCGCCGACCGAGGGCCGGGCGATTGTCGCCGGCTACGACGTTTTCACGAACCCGATCGAGGCCAAACGCCGGATCGGGTACCTGCCGGAGACGCCGCCGCTCTACCCGGACATGACCGTCCGCGAGTACCTCGGGTTCGTTGCCCGGATCAAGCTGGGCAAGGCCACGAAAGCCGACCGCGCGATGCGCGTCGACCACGCGATGAAAAGAGCGCACGTCGACGACATGGCCGATCGCCATTGCGGCAAGCTCTCGAAGGGGTACCGGCAGCGTGTCGGGCTCGCCCAGGCGCTGATTCACGATCCCGAAGTGCTGATTCTCGACGAGCCCACGGCCGGGCTGGACCCGAAGCAGATCATCGAAACACGCGACCTGATTCGCAGTCTCGCCGGCAATCACACGATCGTGTTAAGCACGCACATCCTGCCCGAGGTGGCGCACACGTGCGAGCGCGTCATCATCATCAACAAGGGGCGGGTGGTCGCCGTCGACACGCCGGAGAACCTGACGCATCAGCTCAAGGGCGCGGCGACGCTCTACGCGCAGATCGAGGCGAACGGTGACGCCCCGCAGGCGCTCAGCGCGATTCCCGGCGTCACGAAGGTCAGTGTTGCCGACACCCACGCGCAGTTCACCGGCTACGAAATCGAGTCGGAGCCGAATCGTGACGTGCGGCGCGACGTCGCGCGCACGGTCGTCGACAACGGCTGGGGACTCCTCGAGCTGCGGCCGATGCGCATGAGCCTCGAGGAGATCTTCCTGCAGCTCACCACCGAAGAAACGGCCCAGGCCGAGGAGGTGAAGCATGGCTAGCACCCTCCGGAACATCTGGGCGATCACCGTCAAGGAGCTGCGCAGCTACTTCGTCTCTCCCGTCGCGTGGGTGATGATGGGGCTTTTTGCGGCGATCTTCGGCGTGTTCTACGTCGCGCATCTCAACGCGTTCGTCGCCCAGAGCATGCAGTCGCAGTTCGGCGGGGCGGCCCCGAACCTCAACGTCAATCAGCACCTGATTCGCGGCGTGCTCGCCAACGCCAGCGTGCTCGTCCTCTTCATTCTGCCGATGGTGACGATGCGCACCTACGCGGAAGAGAAACGATCGGGGACCGTCGAGCTGCTGCTGACGTCGCCGCTCACGGATTTCGAGATCATCATGGGCAAGTTCCTCGGCGCGGTCTGCCTGTACGCCGCGCTGATCGCCGTGACATTCGTTCACGTCGGACTGCTCTTCCATTACGGCCAGCCGGACTGGCGGCCGCTCGTCGCCGGGTACCTCGGCCTCCTGCTGCAGGGCTCCAGCTTCATCGCGGCCGGCCTGTTCTTCTCGAGCACGACGAAGAATCAGATGGCGGCCGGCGCCGCGACGTTCGTCGTGCTCCTGGTGTTCTGGATCATCGGCTGGTTCGCCGACAGCGCCGGTCCGACGATGGCGGCGATCCTGAACAATCTCTCCATCACGCAGCACTTCGATGATTTCGCCAAAGGCGTGATCGACACGAAGCACCTGATCTTCTACCTGAGCTTCATCACATTCTGGTTGTTCCTGACCGTGAAGTCGCTGGACACCGAGCGGTGGAGGGGTTAGTGAAGAGAATCCTCGGACTTCTCGGCTGGATCGGCGTCGTCCTCGTGGTGGCGGCGCTCGCGCTGCGATTGATCCGGCCCGATCTCAACATACATCCCAAGCTCGCGCTGGCCGGGTTGGTCGTCACCGCGCTCTACACGCTGAGCCAGTGGCGCGACATCGTCCGGTCGTTCAACGTCCGCGGCGTCAAGTACGGCTCGGTCAGCGCCGGCAGCGTCGTCCTCGTGCTCGCCATCCTCGTGGGCATCAACTGGATCTCGACGCGCCAGAACAAGCGCTGGGATTTGACCGCCAACAAGCAGTACTCGCTCTCGGATCAGACGAAGCAGATTCTCCGATCGCTGCCGAAGCCGGTCGTGATCCGGCTCTTCTACAAGAGCGACCCGACGTTCGACCTCCAGCGGTACCGCGATCAGCTGACCGAGTACTCCTACAACTCGAACAAAGTGTCGATTGAGTACATCGACGCCGATAAAGAGCCCTTCAAGGCCAAGCAGTACGAAGTCCAGTCGTACGGCACCGTCGTCTTCGAGTACGAAGGCCGCACGGAGCGCACGACGAACACCGACGAGCAGGGGCTGACGAACGCGCTGAAGAAGGTCCTCGAGGGCAAGGCCAAGAAGATCTACGTCGTGCAGGGCCACGGTGAGCACGATACGTCCTCGTCCGAGCCGGACGGCTACAGCGGCATCGAGTCGTCGCTCAAGAGCGAGAACTTCGAAGTCGCGAAGGTCACGCTCGCGCAGGAGGGCAAGGTTCCCGACGACGCCACGATTCTGATCGTTGCGGGACCGAAGACCGATCTCTTCCCGCCGGAACTGGACGCGATCCGCGCCTTCCTGAAGCGCGCCGGCAAAGTGTGGCTGATGTTCGATCCGCCGGACAAAGCCGACGCGCCGCAGCCGACAGCCACAATCGCGCTGGCGAAGGAATGGGGCTTCAACGTCGGCAACGACATCGTCGTCGACGCCTCCGGCCTGGGCCGGCAGCTCATGAACACGGATGCGTCGGTGCCGCTCGGGATGCCGGCCCAGCATCCGATTACCGAAGGGTTCCGGCTGTTGACCGGCTTCCCGTTCGCGCGATCGGTCACGCCGGTCGAGGGCGGCACGGACGGCAAGAACCCGCAGAAGGTGATCGAGACCGATCGCCGGAGCTGGGCAGAAACCGATCTCAAGGGACTCCTCGCAACCGGGAAGCCGACCATGGACACGGCCAAGGGCGACAAGCCCGGTCCGATCACGCTGGTCGCGGCCGTCTCGGCGCCGGCACCCGACGCACCCGCGTCGGATACCCCCGAAGCGCCGAAACCCGAGTCGCGGATGGTGGTGGTCGGCGACAGTGATTACATCTCGAACCGGGCGATCAATATTCCGGGCAACCGGGACCTCGGCCTGAACATCGCCAACTGGCTCGCGCAGCAGGAGAACCTGATCGCCATCCGCCCGCGCGATCCGGACAGCAGGCCGATCACGCTCACGGAACAGCAGGGAACGTTCATCAACTGGCTGACGCTGGCGATCGTTCCCGGGCTGTTGTTCGCGACGGCCGTGCGCGTGTGGTGGAAACGTAGATAGAACGACGTGTCGCAACGTTAAGGAGTGTCGGATCCTATGCGCGGCGGAAAATCGCTGCTCGTGCTGCTCGTGGTCGCGCTGGGACTGGGCGCGTACATCTACTTCGTCGAAGCCAAGAAGGACCTGAACGATTCGTCGACGAAGAAAGAGAAAGTCTTCGCGATCGATCAGAGCAAGATCGACGAGATCGAGGTCCACGCCGCGTCCGGGGAAACCACGAAGCTCAAGAAGAACGGGACGGACTGGCAGATCGTCGCGCCGGCGACGCTGGAGGCCGATCAGGGCGAGGTGAGCTCGCTCCTCACGACGCTCGAAACCCTCGAGATTCAGCGCGTGCTCGACGAGAAGCCGGCGGACCTGAAGCCGTTCGAGCTCAACCCGCCGCGATTCTCGGTCAGCGTCAAGGCCGCCGGAGACGCCGCGCCGAAGCAAGTCAACGTCGGCAGCAAGACGCCCACCGGCGCGGACCTCTACGCCACGATCGAGGGACAGCCGAAGCTGATTCTGCTGAGCTCGTACATCGAGGACTCGCTGAACAAGACGACGTTCAGTTTCCGTGAAAAGGGCGTCCTCAAGTTCGCGCGCGAAGGAGTCGACTTGTTGACGCTCGAGCCCGCTGGCGCGCCGGCCGTCTCATTGGCGAAAAAGGGCAACGACTGGCGGCTCGTCAAGCCGGTCGACGCCAAGGCGGACTTCGGGTCCGTCGACAGCGTCGTGAGCAAAGTCGCGCAGGCGAAGATGAAAACCATCGTCGCGCCGGACCCGGCGACACCGTCGGCGGAGATCACGCCCGCCGACTTGAAGAAGTACGGGCTCGACAAGCCCCAGGCGGTCGCGACGATTGGCGCCGGTTCGACGCGGGCGACGCTCGCGCTCGGCGCGGCGGGCGACGACAAGACGCTCTATGCCCGCGACTTGTCACGCCCGATAGTGTTCACAGTGGAATCCAGCCTCCTCGACGATCTGAAGAAGAAGCCGGACGATTTCCGGGTCAAGGACGTCTTCGAGTTCAGGACCTTCAACGGGCTCGGCGTCGACCTCACGTTCGGCGGCCAGACCTACACGTTCGAAAAGCAGAAAGCGTCGAGCCAACCGCAGTCGACAACGACGGAAGTCTGGAAACAGACCAAGCCCGCGGCCAAGGACGTCGATCAGGCGAAGATCACGGATCTGCTGTCGACGATCTCGAATTTCCGCGCGGACAAGTTCGAGGACAAGGCGTTCGCCTCCGGCGAGGACCTCACCGTCGTCGCGAGGCATGGCGAAGCGGCCACGCCGGCAACCGAGCGCGTCATCCTCCGCAAGTCGGGGACGACGGTTCAGGCGATCCGCACGGGAGAGCCCGGCGCCGCCGTGGTCTCGACGTCGGACTTCGACAAAGCCGTCGCGCTCCTGAAAGAGCTGACCGGAGCCAAGTGAGGACGCGGGCCCGCGCAGGCGCGCTCCTCCTGGCGTCAGGTCTTGTCTTGACGTACGCGGCTGCCGCGATCGTGGCGCGGACGTCGATACAAGACCTGACTCCTTCGACGATTGAGTCGCAGCGTCCACCTGCCACGTCGCCCGATCTGGCCGCCGATCTCGACGAAATCTTCGCGGACCCCGTGATTGCGCGCGCGCTCGTCGGCATTCGCGTCGAGTCGCTGCGCACCGGCGCCGTGCTCTACGAGCGGAACGGCGGCAAGCTGGTCGTGCCGGCGTCGAACATGAAGCTCGTCACGATGTCGGTGGCGGCCGAACGGCTCGGCTGGGACTACCGGTTCGAGACGAGACTCGAACAGACGGGCCGCGTCGAGGACGGCACCCTCAAGGGCGATCTCATCGTCACCGGCGGCGGCGATCCGTCGATCGTCTCGCTCGACACCGGGCCGCCGCCGGTGTTCGACGAGTGGGCGCAGGCACTGCGCGCGGCCGGGATCCGCCGCGTCGACGGCCGGCTGATCGGCGACGACAACGCGTTCGACGATGAGGGCGTGGGACCGGGATGGGCGTGGGATTACCTCACCGCCGGGTACGCCGCGCCGTCGAGCGCGCTCAGCTACAACGAGAACGTCGTCAACGTCCGAATCACGCCGGACAGGACCGAAGGCGAGGGCGCCGCGATCGCCCTGGCGCCGCCGGCGAAGATTTTCGAGATCGACAACCAGGTCACGACCGGGCCGTCGGGATCGGCCCCGCGCGTCGAGCTCGTCCGGCTGCCGTTCACGACCCGGCTCACCGTGCGCGGCGTGGTGCCGCTCGGCGGCGTCACCATCAGCCGGACGATGGCAGTGGACAATCCGACGCGGTTCTTCGTCGAAGGTCTTTCGGCGGCGCTCGCGGCGCGCGGCATCGAGGTCAGGGGCGGCGCCGCGGACATCGACGACATCGCGGATCCGCCTCCGGCAGCCAGCCGGCGCCTCGTCGCGCGGCGCGAGTCGCTGCCGCTTTCGTTCCTCGCCGGGCACTTCATCAAGGACAGCCAGAACTTCTACGGCGAGATGCTGCTCAAAACGATCGGGCGTGCAGCGGGAGGGATCGGATCCACGACCAGCGGACGGCAGGCCGTGCGCGAGACGCTCACCACGTGGGACGTGCCCGCCGATGCCATCGTCATGTACGACGGCTCGGGTCTCTCGCGGTACAACTACGTCACGGCCGACGCGATCGTCGCGATCCTGAAACACGTCTGGCAGGACGAACGCCTGCGCGGGCGGTTTCTCGCCCTGCTCCCGGTCGGCGGCCATGACGGCACGCTGGAATCGCGGATGAAGGATTCGATCCTCAGCGGACGGGTACAGGCCAAGACGGGCACGATCTCCAACGTCAGGTCGCTGTCGGGTTTCGCCGAGACCAAGTCAGGCGAGAAGATTGTCTTTTCGATGATCGCGAATCACTTCACGGCCTCGACGGCGGCGATCGACGCGGTCGTCGAAAAAGCGCTCGTGCGGCTTGTCGGTCGTTAGAGTACGTCAGCGTCAGCTAAAGTACGTCAGCGTCGGCTCCAGTCCTCCAGCGACAGCGCCATACTTCAGCGATAGATCAAGTACTTCAGATTACTTGGCACCCTTTTTTGTGTAACATCTTGCGACCTTCACTTCAGCTTTCCTGGTGAGGGTCGAGTCTCCTCAGAATCCGGGCAAGTCAGTCATCGTGACTATCCGAGCAGACCGTGCCGGAGGTTTGCCATTGAGGTGGACGATGCGGATCAACGCCTTCGTGATGCTGCTCTTGATCGGCGCCGCGGGTTGCGGTGGCGGTGGCGGCTCGAACAATCCCGGTCCCACACCCGTTCCGACGGGCATCACCATCGTCGCCACCAGCGACATGCTGAAGCTGCGGGCCACGGACACGTTCAGCTTGCGAGCGACGTTCGACAACGGCACGACGAACACCGTCCAGGGCACGTGGAGCACGGACAATCAGGCGGTCGCGTCGGTCGACGGGACCGGGAGGGTGACCGGGGCCGGATCCGGCGAAGCGACGATCACCGGCACATACCAGGGGTTGCGCGCGACGCAGCGGCTGCGAATCGTGCCGGATTATCAGGGCCGTTGGAACGGCAGTCACCGAGTCACGAGATGTACGGCCGACGGCGACTTTCAACAGCTGGATTTCTGCAGCGCGTTCGGGACCGGAAACCTGTACGTCCTGACCATGGGATTCACGCAGAACCGCGATACCGTGAGCGGGACGTCCAACCTGGGCGACGCCCCGGCCACCGTGCAGGGATCGATTCGCGCGACCGGCCATCTCGATCTCTCAGGGACGTTCACGATTTTCGTCGACGTCGGCGTCGTCATCGACGTGACGCTGGTGGATTGGGAGGCGACGACCACCGACAACGGCACCATGACCGGACATTTCAGCGTGATCTTCAAGGTGGCGCAGCTCACCGGCTCAGCCCGCATCGACAATGACCTGAGCAATTTCACCAAGACGTCGGCGACGCCGAGTGTCTTCGAGCGGCCCGGAGAGGGCGAAACGTTCCAGGAGGCGATCAGGAGGGCGATTAGGAGGAAGTAGGTTCCGGGGTTCCGGGGTTCCGAGGTTCCGAGGTTCCGGGGTTCCGGGGTTCCGGGGTTCCTAGGTTCCGGGGTTCCGGGGTTCCGGGGTTCCGGGGTTCCGAGGTTCAGAGGTTCCGGGGTTCTTTGCTCCGGATAGACTCGAGAAGATCGATTCAGGGATCCGGCACCCATGACGCCCTTCGGCATCGTCGCGCTGTTCGTGTACATCGTCCTCATGGGCATCGTCATCCGTCGTGTGTTCACCAGAAAACGGCGTCCGTCGATCGGGCCCGCGGCGTCCGGCGCGTTCTACGATTTGCTGAACGAAGACAAACGGCGCGCGGTGCAGATCGTGATCGAGGAGCGCGCCGAAGCGCGGGATCCCGAAGACGCCGACGGGAACCTGCCGGATCTGGAGCGTCCGAAGCAGTCAGGCTGAAGCCTTCGAGCCGCGCGTGTTGGTGACAACACCAACCAGGACCGCCAAAGCCAACGCCAACCCGGGCAGAGTCCACATCGTG
>JBLNGH010000371.1:0-3899 GCA_050264575.1 Acidobacteriota bacterium
TGCCGGGTGCGTATACGGCGCTTGGCGTGGTGATGGCGTCGACGGGCCGCAAGAGCGAGGCGATCGAGGCGTGGACGCGCGCGGTCGAAATCGACGTCACGTCGCTCGACGCATTGTTCAATCTCACGGTCAATCTCGCGGCGGCCGGACGGCGTGACGAAGCGCGGGCCTACGCGGAACGATATCTGAAAATCGCTCTGAAAATCGCACCGCCGGGTACGCGTGAACAGGACATCGCGGCCATCCGCAGAGTTCTGGACGGCAGATAGAACCGAAGGTCTATTTCAGCGAATCGAGCGCCTCGCGGGCTGAAACAAGGGTGGGATCCGTCTCAAGCGCCAACTCGAATTGCTTCCTGGCCTCTGGAACGTTGCCTTCCTTGACCAGAACGAACCCCATGTTCAGGTGCACCGTTGCAAGCCGCGGATTCAGGTTGAGGGCGGTCTGCAAACTGGCTTGCGCTTCATCCAGTCGTCCCTGAAGCAGCAGGGCCGCGCCCAGTCCGTTGTGAATCTCGGCCCTGCGCGGTTCCAGCTTCAGTGCCCGCACATAGCGTTGTTCGGCTTCGACCGCCCGACCTTGCCGGACGAGCACGCTGCCCAGGCCCACCATCGCTTCGACGAGGTCGGGCCGCTGCTCCAGTGCCGCAAGCAGGTGTCCCTCGGCTTCATGCAGCTGACCGTACGCGGCCAGAACGTTGCCAAAATTCAGTCTCGCTTCCGTGAACGACCCGTCGGCCTGCACCGCTTGACGTAGGTGCCGACGCGCGGCATCGGTATCAGCCTTTCTGATCTCCGTGATTCCCATCGCATTCCAGACGATGGCGTGGTACCGGCTGGCGCTGGCTGGTGAGAGGTCGAGCGCGCGCTGGTAGTTGGCGAGCGCGGCGGAATAATCGCCTCGTTCCCGTTGGGCCTGGGCGAGGTTCTCATACGCGCGGCTGCTGCCACCCGTCACCTGGATGGTGCTCGTCCACAGCGTCAGGCTGTCCGCCCACGTCGGCACCTGCGCTCGCGCCACGGCAGCTTCAACAGCAATGACGCCGACGGCAGCGATCACAGAGAGCGCCTTTCTCGGACTCAGCCAGTCGACAGCCTCCCACGTGACGGCGACGACGATCCCGAGCAGGGGAAGGTAGGCAAAGCGGTCGGCCACGGCCTGCTCGCCGGCTTGCAGAAGCCCGATGACGGGCGACAAGCCAATCAGGAAGAACAACCAGCCGATGAACAGGTGCGGCCTGCTCGATCGCAGCCGCACCGTCAGTGCGGTCACCGTCACGAGCACAATCATGGCCGCGACAACGGTGGATGCCGGCCACAGCGTCATCGGATGAAATGCGGCGAGGCCAGCAGGCCAAAGGACGAGCCGCAGATACCAGACGTAGCCGACCACGGCGTTCGTCAGCCTGGTCGTCCACGACAGCGCCTCCAGGCTCGCCATGGCGCCGACTTCGCTCTGCACGAGCACCGTGAACACTGTGGTCGCCAGTCCAAGGGCGAACATGGGAAGCTTCTCTGTAACCGCTCGAACCCACTGCGCACGTTCGCCGGTCCAATGCAGGCGCTGCAAAGGCCAGATGTCAATCAACAGTAGAAGCAGCGGCAGCGTCACCGCCATCGGCTTGGTCATCAGCGCGAGGGCAAAGAAGAGAAGCACCGCGAAGTACCAACCCCACGTGCGATTTCGCGTGAACCGCACGTAGACGAGCATCGTCAGCAGGACAAAGAAAGTGCTCAGCACGTCTTTGCGTTCCGCGATCCACGCGACGGACTCCACGTGCACGGGATGTACGGCGAAGATGGCTGCGACGAAGAAGCTCGGCCAGACGGATCTCGTGGCGGACCGGAGCAGGACGTAGACGAGGCACGCGTTCACCGCGTGAATCAACAGATTGACGACATGCGCCGGACCGGCATCGGCGCCCCAGATCGTGACGTCCAGCATGTGTGAGAGCCACGTGATCGGATGCCAGTAGGGGGAATGCGTGGTGGTGAACGCCCACTTCACGTTCGCCCAGCTCAACCCGGCAAGCACTCGAGGGTTGTCGAGGAGGTACGTCGGATCGTCCCAATTGACGAAGTCGAAGCTGTGAACTGAATAATAAACAGTCCAACAGAGTCCAAGGATGAGGAGGCACCGCGCGACGTCCGACCATCGCGGTGGCAGCGCTGAAGACCCGGGTGGCTGCTTGCTGGAAGAACCGACCGCCTGTTGTTTCCGTTCCGAATTACTGTTCTGCCGCCTCTTTCGTCCCATTCGTGCGTACCGCGGGCAAACTCCGGTCTTGCGTGCGTGAACGGGTAACGACGCCTCGTTCCGATCCGCTTACGAGGCGGGTAGGGTAAAATTTCCTGCTGGGAGTCCCTTCCTGTTATGCAGAGCGCACGACTGATTTGTTGCGTCGGAGCTGCCCTCATGCTGCTGGGGAGTGTGCCCTCAGGCCCGCTTCACGGACAGACCGCGCCGCAACAAGGCGCCCAGCAGCCAACGTTTCGCGCGACGACATCGCTCGTCGAGGTCGACGTCATCGCTCTTGATAAGAACGGCAAGTTCGTACCCGGCCTGACGGCCGACGATCTCGTCCTTCTCGAAGACGGCAAGCGCCAGACGATTCAGCAGTTCTACATGGTGACGCACGACGCCGGCGCGCAGGCCACCGCCATCGGCGGCAGCCTCGATCAGGCGGAGAACCACTCACACCGCGTGTTCCTCCTGATGTTCGACGAGGAACATCTGGCGAACGAGTCGCTGATGCGGGTGAAGAAAGCCGCGGAGGAGTTCATCCAGCGGCAACTCGCGCCGGGCGACGTTGGCGGCGTTTTCAGCGCCGGCCAGCTGTACAAGGGCCGCCTGACATCAGACAAAATCGAGCTCCTCGCGGGCGTGCGATCCGTCAAGCCGGCGTTCGACAACCGGCAGCGGCTGCTCGAGGGGTTCCGCGAGTTTCCGCGAATCCCGGGCGAGATCGACGCGGCACGGATTGCCGACGGCGCGCGTGAGCTGGTCGAACAACTCGGCGTCGAAGCCTGCCGGGAGGAGCCGGCCCTCTGCCAGGAGGGCGGCGGCCTGCAGCAGATCGAAAACCGGATCGAGCGGAAGGCTCGCGACTACATCCATCACGCGCGCGTGCTCACCGGGAACACGATTCAGAACCTTCAGTACGTGGTCAGCCGCCTGATTCGCATTCCGGGCCGGAAGACGGTCGTCTTCATGTCTGAAGGGTTCTTCGTCGAAGAATCGCGGGCGCTGCTCCAGACGGTCGCCGCGCAGGCCGCTCGCGGCAGCACGGTGATCTACTCCATCGACGGACGTGGACTCATCCACGGAAACAGCGCGATGCCGGACGTCGTGAAACGCGACATGGCGCGATCCACGGTCTTCGACACCGCTGAAGACGCGCCGACGATTCTCACCGCCGGCACCGGCGGATTCCGGGTCAACAACACCGACGACATGACGCGCGCGTTCGGGCTGATCGCGCGCGACACCAGCACCTACTACGTCATCGGATACCAGCCGGACAACAAGATCATGGACGGCAAGTTCCGGAGAATCGACGTCAAGACCGGCGTGGCCGGCCTCACGCTTCGCGCCCGCCGGGGCTATCTCGCCGTGAATCTTCCGCCGCTCGAACAAATCAGAGGCGGAGGGCAGTAGGGTCTAGGCCAAGGCTAAAGGCCCAAGGCCCAAGAAGATCAAAAGCAAAAGGCACAAACAAGTGCGCAAACTGCTCACGGTCGTTCTTGCTGCCTCAGCGGGAGCTGTGGCGTGGCAGCCAGAAGCGTCTTCTTTTCTTAATGCTCGCGGGGCCCCACCCCCGCTCGCGCGCGCTCCGGCGCTCGAAGACTCGCTATCCTCGCGCGGGCCGCAGGCGCTCCCGCAGGCGCCCCCAGCCCAGC
>JBLNGH010000372.1:0-3289 GCA_050264575.1 Acidobacteriota bacterium
AACGCCGCCGCTGTACCACTTCGTCGCAGACGACGGAATCAGCCACACCGTGTGGAGGGTCACGGGCCGCGACATGACGGCGCTCGTCGACGCGTTCGCGCGGATTCCCGCGCTGTACATCGCCGACGGGCATCACCGCGCGGCGAGCGCGGCGCGCGTGCGTCAGGAAATCCGCGGCGCAGACACCTTCCTGGCTGTGGCGTTCCCCGATGACCAGATGCAGATCCTTCCCTACAACCGCGTGGTGAAGGACCTTGCCGGCGAGACGCCTGAACGTTTCCTCGAGAACGTGAAGAAGGCAGTCACCGTCCGAGACGGGCAGCCGTCACCTCAGCGGCCGGGCCTCGTCGAGATGTACCTGGCGGGGAAATGGCACGAGCTGGATCTGTCATCGGTCCGGCCCGTCGAGGGAGCGGACCACGCCTCGACGCTTGACGTGAGCGTGCTGCAACAGGCGGTCATCGCGCCACTGCTCAAGATCGGTGACGTGCGCACCGACAAGCGAATCGATTTCGTCGGAGGTGCCCGGGGAACGAACGCCCTCGAACGGCTCGTC
Source organism: Acidobacteriota bacterium (assembly GCA_050264575.1). GTDB lineage: Bacteria > Acidobacteriota > Vicinamibacteria > Vicinamibacterales > SCN-69-37 > DASQFI01. The sequence continues at coordinate 557 of JBLNGH010000372.1, forward strand.
GACGACGGCAAGGCCGCCGTCGCATTCTCGATGCACCCGGTGACGGTCGCGGACCTCGTGGCGATTGCCGATGCCGGCGGAATCATGCCGCCCAAATCCACGTGGTTCGAACCGAAACTCCGGGACGGTCTCATCGTCAACCTACTCTAACGAGGTGCACCATGAAGGTGCTCGTGGCGGATAAGTTCGAGAAATCCGGGCTCGACGGCCTGCAGACGCTGGGCTGCGAGGTGATCTACAACCCGGACCTGAAGGAAGACTCGCTCAAGGCCGCGATCAGCGAGTCGGGAGCCGAAGTGGTCATCGTGCGGAGCACGAAGGTGACCGAATCCATGATGGACGCCGGGCGCATCACCCTGGTCGTCAGGGCGGGCGCGGGCTACGACAACATCGACGTGCAGGCGGCGTCCGCGCGCGGGATTTACGTCGCCAACTGCCCCGGCAAGAACTCGCTCGCGGTCGCGGAGCTCGCATTCGGTCTCATCCTGGCGCTTGATCGCCGCATTCCGGACAACGTCATCGATCTGCGCGCGGGGAGATGGAACAAGAAGGAGTACTCGAAGGCGCGCGGGTTGCACGGCCGCACCCTCGGTATCATCGGCTTCGGCAACATCGGCCAGGAGATGGCGCGCCGCGCCCAGGCGTTCGGCATGCACATCGCGATCTGGAGCGAAATCGGCGTCGAAGTGGATCGCTCCGGCCTGCCGGTGGACATGCCGCTGCTCGTTCGACTCCGCCCGTCTTCCGGCTTTCCCGTCGAGCCGTTTGCGGAAGTCTGCAGCACGCCGGAAGAGGTCGCCGAAAAGAGCGACATCCTCACTGTGCACGTCGCTGCCAATGAGCGCACGCGCAAGATGATCAACGCCGACGTGCTCGGCCGCCTGAAGCCCGGATCGTTCTTCGTCAACACCGCGCGCGGGGAAGTGGTCGATTACGATGCCCTCGCGCTGGCGGTCAAGGAGCGGAACCTGCGGGTGGCGCTCGACGTGTTCTCGAAGGAGCCGGCGACGGCCCAGGGAGAGTTCACCGATCCGATCGTCCAGCTGCCGAACGTGTACGGCACACACCATATCGGCGCGTCGACAGACCAGGCCCAGGAGGCCATCGCCGCCGAGACGGTGAGGGTCCTCAAGGCCTACATCGAGACCGGGCGCGTCCTCAACGTCGTCAATCTCTCGAGACAGACGCCGGCCAGCCACGTCCTGGTGGTGCGGCACCGCGACGAGCCCGGCGTGCTCGCGCACGTGTTCGACATCCTGCGCGACGGCCGCGTGAACGTGCAGGAAACCGAGAACATCATCTTCACCGGGGCGCAAGCCGCCGTAGCGCGAATCAACCTCGACGGCGAGCCCACCGATGACCAGCTCCGGCGGATCAAGGCCGGCAATCCGAATGTGTTCGACGTGCAGGTGGTCCCCCTTGGCGCGCCTGCCGCGTCGTACCAGCTCGCTAAATCATTGAGCACCTGGTAAGGAGCGATTCATGGCTACCACCACCACTCGCATCTTTAATTTCGCGGCCGGCCCGGCGGTCCTTCCGCTGCCCGTGCTCGAAGAAGCGCAGCGCGACCTCGTGGCGTTGCCGGGCGTCGGCATGTCGATCCTGGAGATCAGCCACCGCTCGAAGACGTTCGACGAGATCATCCAGTCCTGCGAGGCCGACGTCCGCAAGCTCGCGTCGATCCCAGAGACCTATCACGTCCTGTTCCTGCAGGGGGGCGCCAGTCTTCAATTCTCGATGGTGCCGATGAACCTGCTGCCCGCCGGCGGGAGCGCCGATTACATCGTGACGGGCTCCTGGTCGCAGAAGGCGGTGAAGGAAGCCAAGCGCGTCGGCACGGTCAACATTGCCGCGACGACCGAGTCGGAGAATTTCAAGCGGATCCCCAGGCAGGAGGAGATCACGTTGAAGCCGGGCGCCGCGTACGTGCACTATACGTCCAACAACACGATCTTCGGAACCGAGTGGCAGTACATGCCGAACTTCGGTGACGCCCCGGTCGTGTGTGACGCCTCGTCCGATATCTTCAGCCGCCCGGTCGATGTCACGAAGCATGCGTTGATCTACGCGGGCGCGCAGAAGAACCTGGGTCCGTCCGGAGTCACCCTCGTGATCATCCGCGACGACCTGGTAAAGCGCTCCCCGTCGACGCTCCCCACGATGCTGAACTACAACGTGCACGCGGAGAACAAGTCTCTCTACAACACGCCCAACACGTTCGGCATCTACCTGATGCGGCTCACGATGAAGTGGCTGCTGGCCAACGGCGGACTCGAGGGCATCGCGAAGGTGAACGAGCGCAAGGCCGCGAAGCTGTACGCCGAGATCGATCGCACCGGCTTCTACCGTGGCCATGCGCAGGGCGACAGTCGGTCGCGCATGAACATCACGTTCAGGCTGCCGAGCGAGGACCTCGAAAAGGCGTTCGCGAAGGAGGCGACCGCCGCGGGTCTGGACGGCCTCAAGGGTCACCGTTCGGTGGGCGGCATCCGCGCGTCGATTTACAACGCGTTCCCCGAGGAAGGCATCGACACCCTGGTGCAGTTCATGAGGGAGTTCGAGAAGAAGAACGGATAGTGCACAGGAAGGCCTCTTACGCTGAAAACCGGGGAAACCGCAGAAAGAAAACGGGTTTCGTTTCTGCGTGATCCGCGTTTTCAGCGGTGAACGGGCTCTTCCGGGTTCCTGGCTTGCGGTCCTGTCTGTTAGAATAGCCGCTTTACCTTTGCCACT
>JBLNGH010000373.1:0-8583 GCA_050264575.1 Acidobacteriota bacterium
GCCTATTTGATTGGAGGACGCGAGGCTCGGAATCCGGCAGTGCCTGCCGCATCCTGAGCCATCGCGGCGCTTACAGTCAGCAACAGGCTCGCGGCGCCCACTGCGCACCGGAGCGTTCACCGACCGGCCGTTGCCTCCCGGCCCGACACGTCGATCCAAGGCGTTCGCATTCGCTACACGCTGATCACGGCTCGTGCGACCCTGAACGACCGCAGTGTGGGGCGGTGGGGTCAAACGACAGGTCAACGCCAATGTCTCCCACGGCCTTTCGGCTTGCTCGCACGTCGGAGGTGGCACGTCTCTCTTTTGATTGCCCGGTGTGGCGTGACGCCGTAACATCGAGCCCGCCATGATCGGCCGAACGATCGGCCAGTTCCACGTCCTCGAGGCCATCGGGTCCGGTGGGATGGGCGTGGTGTACCGGGCCGAAGACACCCGGCTGGGCCGCGACGTCGCGCTGAAATTCATCGCGGTCGATCGACTGGCGGATGACGATGCCCGTCGGCGCTTCGATCGTGAAGCGCGCGCCGCGTCGGCGCTCAATCACCCGAACATCTGCACCGTCTATGACGTCGCCTACGACGGCGACGTCCCGTTTCTGGTCCTCGAGCTGCTGAAGGGAAACAGCCTGAAAGAACGGCTCGCCGCCGGTCCGCTCCCGCTGACTGAGGTGCTCGACATCGCCGTGTTGATCACCGACGCGCTCGAGGCGGCACATGACGCCGGGATCGTCCACCGGGATCTCAAGCCCGCCAACATCTTCGACACCTATCGCGGCATCCCGATGCTGCTGGACTTCGGGCTGGCCAAAGTAAACGACCCGGCGCCGGACGCTGAGGCGCCGACTCGCGCCTCAAGTCATCTGACCGCGAGGCACGCGGTGATCGGGACGCTGCCCTACATGTCGCCGGAGCAGGTGCGCGCCCAGCCGCTCGACGCCCGCACGGACCTGTTTTCGTTTGGCGCGGTGCTGTACGAGATGGTCACCGGCGCGCCGCCATTCGGCGCCGACTCGTCGGGCATTGTGCTGGGAAACGTGCTGACGCGCACACCAATCGAGCCCAGCCGGCTCAATGCCAACTGCCCTCCGGCGCTCGAGGGCATCATCGCGAAGGCCCTCGAGAAGGATCGCGAGCTTCGGTACCAGTCGGCGCGTGATCTCCGAATCGACCTTCTGCGCCTGAAGGCAGCCTCGGGCCAGCGAGCCGTCCCGATCGACGTCGCCTCGCGGCTCCCGTCAGCCGGAAATCGGCGAAGGCGGGCGTGGATTGTGACGACCGCCGTGGTGCTGGCCGCCGCGGCCGTGTGGCTCGGCGGTCGAGGCTTGCTGCCGGGCGCGGGCGCTCCCGAAGGCCCGCGCGATGCGGTTGCAACGGCCGGGGCGCCGCGCGTGAGCCCGTTCCTCACGTCGCCGGCGCTCGAGCGACAGCCCGCCTGGAGCCCGAACTCCGGTCTTGTCGCCTACGTGTCGGACGCCTCGGGCAACGACGACATCTGGATTTGCGACGCTTCGGGCACAAGCGCCACGAATCTCACGCGCTCGTTCGCGGGCGTCGACGTGCTGCCGGCCTGGTCGCCGGACGGCTCGCGCATTGCCTTCTACTCCGACCGAGATGGACCGGGCGTCTACGTCATGACGGCGCTTGGGGCTGGCGCCCGTAAGCTCGTGGCCCTCAAAGTGCCCTACGCCACGACCCTGAACGTGGATGACTGGAGCAGTATTCAGTGGGCGCAGGCCGATCGAGTGATCTACGACGATATTGATCCGTCCGGCAGGAAGCAGGTGCACAGCGCAGCCGTCGCCGGATTATCGGCGTCGTGCCTCACATGCGATCTCCCTGATGTGTCGGCGGCGCGCAGCGGACATCTCTCGTCGGACGGCCGCTTATTGGCGTTCCTGGGTTCCGCGACACCGGCGCCCCTCTACTTGCTCGAGCTGACGTCACGGCGGCTCACCGAACTGGCCCGGTCCGTTGAGAACCCTCAATGGTCGGGCCTGAACCGGCTCATGTTCACGTCCAAGGCCGATGGCATCGAGGACCTCTGGGAGGTGTCGTTCGATCCGGCCACGGGAAAACCGCCGAGCGCACCGGTCCGTGTGACGTCGGGCCTCGGCGTCCGCTGGTACTCGCTCACCGACGGCGGCCGCCGCGCGCTCGTGACGCGGGACACCACGTCGAGCCACCTGTGGACGCTGCCGGCTCAGTCGACAGTGGAGGCCGATCTCAGCCGGGCCCGGCGCTTGACGACCGGGGAGGCGCGCGACAGCCAAGGCCGCTGGGCGCCCGACGGCTCGGTCGTCTTCATCTCCACCCGTCGAGGCGGCTACGATGTTTGGCGACTTCCGCCCGGGGAAACAGCTCCCATTCAACTCACGAACACGCGCAACGCCGAGTATCCGCGCATCTCCCCGGATGGAAGGTGGATTTCCTACGATGAGTATTCAGGCGGCATGCTCTTCGCCATGCGGCCGGACGGCAGCGCTGCGCACGTGATCGACGAGACGTGGCCTGATCGCTTTCGCGCCGTCTGCTGCGCGGACTGGTCGCCCGATGGCGCGCGGTTGGCGATCTTCGCGACCGGTCCGTCCTCGCGGGTAACCCCGGGAATTGTGAACGTCGACCCAGCAACCGGACGCGCGCGAAGCTCACAGATCACCTCCGTCCCCGGACTGCCAGCCAGGGCAAGTGCAGGTCGATGGTCTCCGGATGGTCGCTGGCTGCTGTTCCGGGGCCGGTCGGACGGGACCACCAACTTGTGGATCGCGGCGTCCGATGGGAGCGGGGCCCGAAGGCTGATTGACCTCCCGGGAGGCAACAACACCAGCATGGTCTGGCGGGCACGCCCCCTGTCGGTTTACTTCCGGCACAACTTCACGGAGATCTGGCGCCTGCTCATGAAGCCTGACGGTACGCCGGCCGGGCCTCCGGAGCCGTGGCTCAAACTGCCAGTACGGCAGTCGTTCGACGACGGCAGCCTTGATTTCACGCCACAAGGCGACGAATTGCTCGTCACGATCATCCAACACGCCACCGATCTCTGGCTTGTCGAGCGAGCGCGATAACGCTTGCGTGCGCTGCACGCTGTCAGAAATCCCTCCGCCAGGCGACTACCTGAAATGAATGGCCGCAGCGGCCGGGCGGCGACAGTCCGCACAGGTTCCTGGTCACGCCGATCAATGTTGCCTTCGATGCTGACCGTTCCAGGATTACGGCCCTCCTGCCATTCGCATTTGGGGCATCGACCACCGACATCCATGAGGATGGCGCGATCATCGAGGTCGCTCGCCAAGTGTCCAGTCGATCCTGGAAAGCAAAGAACGCCTTTGGCGTCGAAGTGCTCGTCCAGGAGACCAAGACCAAATTCTTCGGAGTATCCGCGAGGCCTTTCGCGGCTGAAGAATTCGGCAAGCGAATTGATGGCGGAAATTACCGCGGCGAGTATCATCGTTTCCTATCACTGACTGTTCCGGCAGCCGCTGCAGATGCGAAGAGGCTCATTACTGACGGTTCAATTCGTTTCGTCGTCCGCGCCAGCTCATCCACGAAAACAAAGAGGCGGACGTTCTCCGGGGATTACACCTGGAAGGCAACGATTACCGATCCCAAACAAAAGGTTGATGAAACCTACGCGACGTATGTCGACTTGGACAACGTCAGAATCTGGCTTGCGGATCTGAACAGCCGCAAGATCCTGGTCAAGACCACGCTCCGCCGCATGCTCGGTTACAAATGAGCAGTGAATAACCTGGAGCGCCGTCCGGTCTAACCTGTCGTTTCACGGCCGACGGTCCACAACCGCGGCCTCGAATCGATGCTACCCAGCTTAGAAAGTCTAGCAATGGGCTTTGGCGGCACGCCGCTTGCGTCGACACGCGCCGATGGACAACACCGTTAGGCTGAACTGCGGGCGGTGCAGTCGGTCCGCGACCCTGCGAATAGCGAGATTGTCGGACTCGTCTTTTCTCAGGCTGTAAATCGGTTCCCTTCGTAAGCCAGAGAAATACCGCGGGGCAGCGGCTACTTCCGCGAACGCTTCGGGTTCATCCTCTTACGGTCACTGTCCGATAAACCTGTCGACACGTCCTTGCGGAGGACTGAACCATGCTCGGCAACCTCGCACAGTTAGCCACGACTCTTACAATGCTCATCGTGCTGGTGCTGGCGGTTATTTTCCGGAAGGACCTCCGCAAACTAGTGGATTGGATCGTGAAGTTTCGTCGCGTCTCGAAGACCAAGGAGGGATATTCACTTTAAGGCGGCCAGCCTGAGCCGCCGGAGCCGGCAGGAACAGAGCAAAGGCAGGTCTTGAAAGCAGCTGATGACGTTGTTCCCAAGCCAGAGCAGGAAGCAGTCGACAGTTGGGTTAAGGCGCTGAGCGAAAGCCGGTTCGATGATTCGCTCACGCTTCTTGAGTCGCAGCTAAACGGTGCCGAGCCTCAGAGCAGGGTCCTTCTCGAGAGCATCATTGGCCACGTCAAGATGGAAAAAGATCCAGCGATTGGTGTGCCCTACTTTGAAAACCTCGTCAGGCAGCATCCGACCAAACCCGAGCCGTACACATGGTGGGCTCTCTCGTATTCACTTCGAGAGCTGCCTGACAAAACGCTTGCCGTACTCGACCGTGGATTGAGTCAAGTTGATGCAAAAGCGAAGCTGTTCGAAGCCAAGGCTGGGCACCTTCAAACATTTGGCCGTCTTGATGAGGCACTCGAGGTTGCCAGACAGGGTGTTGATGCTGACCCAAGCTTCGTTGACAATTACCTGGTCGCTGCGGATCTTCTAGCTGCGAAAGGTGACAATGACGGTGCACGGAGTTGGTATCTAAAGGCTCTGGACGTAAGTCTCGGCGAACCTAACGTCGCGGACAAGTACGCCTTGTTCTTGCTGAACACCGACAAGTATCACGAAGCGATTCTCAGGTACCAGGATCTCGTCAACAGGAACCCAAAAGATCCGAAGTATTATGCGCTTCTTGGAAATGCTTACCTCGCCGCGGAGTTTCCGGGGCGGGCCTTGAGAGCGTACAGGAAGGCCAACGAACTAGCGGAAGGGAAGGTAGCGTGGATCTTAGCGAACATTGGAAATCTCATGAATAATAGAGGTTTTTACTCGGAAGCTGTGGAGTACCTTCAAAAGGCCCTCGAACTAGATCCGACATTGAAGTACGCGCACGAGCGACTTGCTTCAGCGCAACAGGCGGAAGCCGATGAGGCCAAGAGGGTTGGGACGGTCTTGGCTGAAGTGAGGAGCACACTCAATAAATCCGAGCAACCGCCTGCGCCAGCCCCCTGAGGACGATTCTCAGGCGGCCGGAACCACCAACCGGTAATTGGCTCTCAAGATATGGTCGAATCAAGTTCGCTATCCACCGGGGCCCGGAAAGCGCCTCAGCGCGCGGGTTGGAGCGTCCATAAGACCATTGGGCAGGTCGAGGCTTCGCCGCCGCTATTGCTGAACACGATCGTGCCAGTGATCTGGCCATTAATGAAGGATGCGGCACGGGTCAGATCCCCACTGACCGTCGCGATGTCGTCGAATCTCACACGGAGATCGCGGGAAGGAAACCGCGCATCACTCCACAAGGCAGTGCCGGTCGCTGAGCCCAGAACGGGCACGGTCGATCCACTCGATGCTCCCGACTCACGCAGCCGGATGACCAGGTCGCCGGCGCCTGTCGTTGAGTGAGCCACCCACTCCGAACTCTCCTGCCGGAGGTCAACGGTCGTCAGCATGTTCTTGCCGGCGGACGGGACACCGATCGGCGAGCACACCTGAATGCGGGAATCGGCCGCGAGGTCGAAGCCGATGACGGAGACGGAGTAGCGTCCCTCGGGAAGGCCAAGGCCAATGTTTCGCGGCCGGTTCGGGGAATCGCCACAGCCCCAGGTCGTCCAGAGCAGAACAGCTGCGAACCATGTACGGGATCGACGGGGATTCGTGCGCGCCGATGTCACTGCCGTAGTATCGCGCGGGATCAACCCGGTCACGCTGCTGGCAGAATCAGCCGGTAATCGGCTCTCAAGATATGGTCGGTTCCCGTTGGGGAACCGCCACGCTGCTATGGCAGCAGGGACTCACCGCTTTTTCGAGAGATAGAACTGAACGGCCGTGATCGGACACGCTGCCGCCAGTGCGATGTGCGGAAGGTAGGTGGGCCACGCGCCGTTCCAAATTCTGTGCAACACCCACAGTGACCATGTCGTGACTGCGATGATCGGCACACCCAAGGCCAGTTGAATGATTGACGGCGCTCGAGCTATGGACCAAGCCGACGCCAGAATGACGGCGCCTCCCACCACTGCCGGCAACAGCAAGAACAAGAGCAGCTCGACGCTCACAGAATTACCTGCTGACCGAATTTGAACGACACGCCAATCTGCGGACAATGTACCTGACTGCGGTCGGTCCGTGTTTGTAGGCGGTCACTTCTCGTTGGGGACCGGTTCGCGACTCGACGCCGCCTCTCCGGGGGATGAAGTCACGCTGCCGGCACAATCAGCCGGTACTCAACTCTCAAGTCGGTATGGCGTCCCCAACGGGATTCGAACCCGTGTTTTGGCCTTGAAAGGGCCACGTCCTAGGCCTCTGGACGATGGGGACGCAGGCGAAACGACTCTCCAAGATAACAGATCGCGTGCTGCGGTACACTGAGGCGCCTCCCAGCCGCAGGAGCCCGCCATGCGCGTCCGGACACTGATGGCCATCGGACTCGCCGCACTCACATTCGCCACTGCCGCCGCGTTCGGCACGGCGAAAGGCACGATGGTCTACACGAGCAAGGGCAAGGACATCAAGACGAACTTTACGTACGCGTTCCTCGTCCGAGGTCCCGACGGCGTCGATGCCACGAAAACCGTACGTCGGCTGCTGCTGACGACCACCGACATCGGCGCCAAGTTGAAGGCGTGCGAGACGATGGGGTGTGTCGACCAGGCGTTCGCACAGGGGCTGCAGGTGGACTGGGATGCGGGACCACGACTGAATTACTGGCTGACCCTGAGCGACCAGACCGTGCAGTTCTCCGGAACGGCGGACCCGAAAGCGTTCACGCCGATGGAGAACCAGGACAACCGGCTCGCCGGCCGGTTGACATTCGATGCGACGGTCGCCGGCGGACCGAAGGTGGACGTCGAGTTCGACGCGTCGCTGGTGAAAGAAATCAAAAAGGGCCGCTGATCCGCGATTGACACACGACCCGGCGCGCCGGATCATTCCCTCCACACCCCGTTTTCACAGGAGACGCATATGCGGCGAACGGTGACCGTTCTGACCAGCGCGTTCCTGATGGCCGTGCCCATCGCTACCGCCATGATTCAAGACCAAGAGACCGACAACCCGCGCGAGAAATCCACGACCCGTCCCGTGATCATGGGGACCCACCACGCGGTGAGCTCCATGAAACCGCAGGCGACCGACGCCGCCGTGCGCATCCTCGAGGCGGGCGGCAACGCGTTCGACGCGACCGTCGCCGGCCACGCAGTGCTCGCGCTCGTGGATCCCTCGCTGAACGGCTACGGCTCGGACGCCGTCGCGCTCATCTACGACGCGAAGACGAAGAAAGTCGTCTCGATCAACGCCGAAGGTCCCGCGCCGAAGCTGGCGACCATCGAGTGGTATCAGCAACACGCGAACGGCCGCATCCCGACGAACGACTCGCTGCTCTCGGCGATCGTCCCGGGCGCGATCGACGCGTGGTACACAATGCTCGATCGCTGGGGCACGATGACCTTCGAGCAAGTGCTCCAGCCGGCCCTCGAGATCGCCGAACAGGGATTCCCGCTGACGCGCGGGCTCGCCAACTCGATGAACAACTCCGCGAAGCTGAAGAAGTACCCGACGAGCGTGAAGCTGTATCAGCCGGGCACACCGTGGCGCGAAGGCGATCTGTTCAAGAACCCTGACGCCGGACGGCTGCTGCGCAAATTGATCGAAGCGGAGAAAACCGCCGCGCCGAAAGGACGTCACGCCGGACTGCTCGCGGCGCGAGATCGCTTCTATAAAGGTGACATCGCGAAGACGATGGCCTCGTTTGCGGAGGAACAGGGCGCGCTGTTCCGCTACGACGACTTCGCGACCTATTCCGTCCAGATCGAGGAACCCGTCAAGTTCAACTACCGCGGCTACGACGTCTACAAGAATCCGTCGGCGAGCCAGGGCCCGGCGGAACTGTTCGCGCTGAACATCCTCGAGGGCTACGACCTGAAGAAGATGGGGCTGAACAGCGCCGAGTACATCCACACGACGGCCGAAGCGCTGAAGCTCGCGATGGGCGACCGCGAGAAGTTCCTGGGCGACATGAACTTCATCAAGATTCCGTACGAAGGTCTGCTGTCGAAAGACTACGGCGCGGAGCGGCGCAAGCTGATCGACACTGCGAAGGCCTCGTTGGAGCTGCGGCCGGGCGATCCCTCGAAGTACATGCCCGGGACGGAGAAGTTCGACTACCCGTGGTCGGTCACCACCGAGGGCAACGCCAGCCATGAGGGCGACACGAGCTACATCGCGGTCATCGACAAGGACCACAACATGGTGAGCTTCGAGCCGAGCCTCCACAGCGGCTGGGGCACCGGGGTCGTCATCG
>JBLNGH010000374.1:0-2796 GCA_050264575.1 Acidobacteriota bacterium
CCAAAATTCGGCGGCCCGTTCAAACCTTTTAATACATAATTACCCAGTCCCTAATTTGTTCAAAAAAACCCCCTCCCCCCATGACTACAGCGTCTTCAGATACTCAATCAGCGCCCGGCGATTGGCATCCGTCCGGATGCGTGACCAGAAATCGTGCCCGGTGTTGCCGCTGCCGGGCCGCGCGGTATTGAACCAGTTCCGATCGGTGCCGAAGCGCCGGATGAGCTCGGCTTCGCCGAGCTCGCCGTACCGCGGATCCGTGTAGAGCGTCTGGCCGAGGCGTGTCCGGTCGAGTTTCCGCGCGGCCATGACCTCGAAAATCGCCGGCCGTTCCGCCGCGGGACCGAGCAGATGGTAGACGGTCGGCACGCTGCCGTTGTGGAGATACGGGAAATCTGCCCACACACCAGTGAGCGGCGTGGCCGCATAGCCGTGACTCGTGACGAGCGCGCCGTCGCCGGCGAGCGGACTGCTGTTGAACGCGGCGATGAATTGATCCGAGACGACGTCGATGCGGGATCGATCGGTGCCGACGTCGGCGTGCACGCCCGGCCACTGCACGTTGCCGCGACCGTCGTAGACCCCATGACAGCGGGAACAGCCGATCTCAGGTGAGTAGAACAGCTCGCGTCCGCGCGCAGCGAGCGCGCGATCGATCTCGTACGGATACTTCGGCGGCCGGAAGTGCTGCACGACCGACACGAACTCGGCCTTGATGGTCGGCACGACGACTTGAACGAGCGCATCGAACGGCCGATCCTTCTCGAGCTCCATCGACGAGGCCATCAGCGGAAACGGTCCGTGGAAACTGCCGTCGGTATACCAGCGACCCACCGGCATCTTCGCGGCGGTGTGCCAGAGCGGAGGCGTCTTCACGTCGCCGCGGCCGACGTCCTCGACCCGCGGCATCCGGCTCCCGTTCGAGCGCATGTACAGCTCGACGTGCGACGCGGCAAACGCCGTCGATCGCGCGCGCGTCAGCGAGTCGATTCGATCGTGATGATGGCTGTTCAGAATCCGGTTCGCGTCGGCGGAGAGCGCGTCGTCGATCGGTCCGAGCGGCCGCATGCGGCGCCAGCGTTCGCTCGTCAGTTGCTTCAGGGCCTCGCCCAGCCAGAGCTCGTCGAACGTTTTCGTCCCGGCGCCGAGATACGCCACGCCGTCGATCTCCGCCGTGTGGCACACCAGGCAGTTCACGGTCCACTTGAGCGGCTCACGCGCGGCCCGGCTCGCCGCGCCGAGATCGTCACCGTCGAGCGGCGCCCACTCGGCGTTCGGCGCCATGCCGAACGCCGGCACGAGCGCGTTGTCCTTCCAGAGGACCAGACCAACCTTCTGGCCGACGATCGTCTGCACGTCGCCGGCGATCGCCTGCGTGACCAGATTGCTGTCGAACAGCGACTGCGGAATCCAGGCCGACGCTTTGTACGTCTCGTACATGAAGTCGAAGAGGGCGCGGCGCCGTTCCTCCAGCGGCCGCGAATCGTCAGGGTCCCACTCGTAGACGACGTGACGAAGGTCCGATTCGAAGTTGGCGGCCAGCGTGTCGCGCGTCATGGGCGCGACCGAGGCGCGTGACCACAGTGAAGCGGCGAGCACACCACCGGCGACGATGAATGCCAGTCCAGTCCATCGAATGGAACGGCGCGCGGTCATCGCGATGCTCCTGTCGGATAGCCCTGTTTGACGAGTGTCTTCAGATCGGCCGCGCAGACGTCGTCGCGATCGGCGCGGCACAGCCGGTCGGCTTCCCGATAGGCCGCGATTGCCCGGGTCCGATCGCCTTCGAGGTCGGCGAGCTTGCCGAGCTCTTTTTGCGTGCGGCCGCGGACCCAGTCGCGTGTCGCGCCGGCCAGCGCGGCCTGCAGCGCCGGCTTCGCGCGGGAGGCCTCGTGCAGCGCAATCAGGGACGCGCCGTAGGTGTACTGCCAGCGAGCGTCCTCCCCTGGCGCGCGCGGCCGCGCGTCCGCCGCCAGCCGCGCGAGACCTTCTTCGACCGACGCGCGCGCCTCGGCCGCGCGTCCCGCTCGAAGCGCCGTATTGCCGGCTTCGAGCCACAGCAGACGGTTGCGCGGATAACGCTTCTGAAGATCGCCGATCACCTGCAGCGCCTCGTCGAAGCGCCCCTCCCGGTTGTAGAAGAGGACGAGCATGAACATCGCGTTCGTCTGGATGTCGCTCGGATAGCGCGCCGCCTCCTCGATCATCCGCAGACCGCGCGCGCGATCGCCGCCGAACCCCGCGAGATACGCGCCCAGCCGCAACGGCGCGGACAGCGTCGACACGATGTAGCGATACATGCCGACGACGAGGCCGGCGTCCTTGCGGGCCGGATCGAGCGCCAGCGTCCGCTCGTGCTCGCGATACGCGCGGCGGGCCGACTTCAGGCTTTCCATCACGCGCCCCTCGACCGTCGCGGTGTAGGACGCGAGAAAACCGTAGGCGGCGCCGATCTGATAATGCGCGTCGGCGTCGTTCGGCCGCTCGCGCAGACGCGCGTCGCTGATCGCAATCGCGCGGGTCAACGAGTCCTTGAAGAGGCCGGCGAGCTCGCCGTCGGGCGAACGCCGCGGCAGAGTGGCGCGCGTCTCGCCGAGATAATCCTCGACGGTGATCGCCCCCTGCGCGAAGAGCAGCTGTACCCAGGCACTCGCGGCCAGAAGCCGATACGCCGTCGCATCGTCCGGGTCGGCGGCGATTGCCTCCTTGAATGCGGCGAACGCCTGCGTGTAGTCGTGGTTGTAGCCGAGCTCGAGCCCTCGGGCGCGACACACGGCTGCTTTGTCGGGGTCGCTC
>JBLNGH010000375.1:0-4332 GCA_050264575.1 Acidobacteriota bacterium
GCTGTGCTTCTCGCAGCAGGCGACGTCACATTTCCTGTAACGATTTCTTGAGCGACTGGTTAACAGCTGAACGAAACAAAAGGGCGGGGCCTGAGCCCCGCCCTTCGGCATGCCGGCCCTAAAGGGCCGGCCTACATTTCCCTTAGAACCTTCCAGTCAGCGTCAACTGGAATGCGCGCGCAGGCTGCTGGTTGCGCATGAGCAGGAAGTTCGAGCTCCAGCTCTGATACGCGCTGTTGTAGTTGAACTGCGTGTAGTCGCCCGCGTTGAGCACATTGAGGATGTTGCCCGCGACCTCGAACTCGTAGCGATCGAGCCGCAGCACCTTGCCAATCTTCAGCCCCACCGTGCTGATGGCGGGCGCCTGGAACTGCCCCTCGCCCCGGTTGCTGTAGACGTAGCGGTTGCGGGTCGAAAGCGGATTGCCGGCCGTCGTCCCGTTCGGCAGCTTGAAGCTCGCCGGACCGTACGCCAGGATCTGCGGGTCGTTGGCGGGCAACTGATAGAGAATCGCGCCCGACCACGGACCGGCCTGCACGGTGACGTTCCCGGCGACGTTGATGCCATAGGGCGCGCGCCAGACCCCGCCGAAGTTCATCCGGTATTTCATCCAGGTCGGACCGTAGCTGAGCGCGTTGCCGGTGTCGGGCAGCGAATCACGGTCGTTGTTGCCGCGCGCCATGTACAGGTTCTTGTTGTTCGCGAAGTGGTCGGGCTGCAGATACGCGGCGCGATCGGTCGGGTTCCACGTGCCGTCCATCTTGTGCCACTGCCGGGTGACGCCGGCCATGAACTGGAACCCGTGCGACATGTTCTTCGTCGCCGTGATCTCGAGCGCCTGGTACTTCAACGTGCTCCAGCTGTTGTTCGTCTGCTGCTCGATGATGCCGCGGTTCGGATCGACCTTGCCGAATCCGCCGAACGGCTCGCCCGGCCGGCTCGGCCAGAAGCCGTTGATGTCGACGGTCGCCCACATGTCGTTGTACACGCGGTTGATGTAGGCGGCGTCGATGCCAATCGACCATCGCAGCTGCTTGCGGTAGCCGACGATGAACTCGTCGAGATACGGCTGGTGCAGATCAGGGGCGATCTGCTGGCCGGCGATGGCGCTCGTCGAGCGGGGTTGAAGCACGACCTCGCCGGGCTCGCCCCAGACGCCGTTCAGGTTGTTGTCGTACTCGATCCGGATGTCGACCGTGTCATCCGCGCCGAAGATCGTGACGCCGTCGCGGCCCATGACCTGCTCGCCGAGACGGACCCAGCTCGCCCGGAGCACGTTCCTCGCGTCAGGGGTCAGAAGATACGTCGCGCCGACTCGAGGCTGGACGGTCCACGACTGCTGCCGCGTGATGTTCTGAATCTTGTCCACGCGCTTGACGTAGTCGAAGCGCATGCCGACGTTGGCGGTGAGACGCGTGCCCGGCTTCCAGCTGTCCTGGATGTACGCGGCATAGTTGCTGTCGCGCGCCTTGCGCGTCTGCACCTCCGTGGGGCTGGCGTAGTAGCGACGGAACGGCCTCGTGCCGAGCGACGGGTTGTTGGGATCGACGGGCGTCCGGAATTCCTGGTAGAACCCGTCGTTGACGTACTGCGTCACCTGGTCGTAGACGTTGCGCGGCTCGAAGAAAAAGCCGGTCTGGAACTCGTGGGATCCGCCCCAGCCTGACTTGAAATACGTGGCGTCCCCGCGAATCAGCCACAGCGACGCGGGCACGAAGCTGAGCGACTCGACATTGCCGCCCTCGAGAATGCGGTTGGTGCCGGTGATCAAGCCGCCGGAAATGGTCGTCCCCTGGTAGATCTCGACGTTGGGGCCCTTCAGATCGCCCCCGAACACCGAGTAGGTATCGACGTCTGAGCCGTGTTTGTCGTTGTAGCCCACGGACAACGCCGTGCTCATCTGCTGCCCCCAGACCGACGACAGCTTCACGTTGTAGACGTTGCCGCCATTTCCGTACGCATTGATCTGATCGAAGTAGTACTCCCAATTGTTCTGACCGGTCGTCCGATCGCGCTGGTAGAAACCCTGGAGCTCATGGTTCTGCCCGAGCCGGCCGGTGATCTTCACGTATGGCTGGTACCCTTCGATCTTCTGATCGAAGATCACCGCGTCCGGGTAGTACGCCTTGATGTCGTCGATGTTCTTCTGCACGCGGCTGATGCCCGTGGACACGCGTGAGGAGCGGAAGGAGCCGAAGAACCAGGCGCGGTCCTTCTTGATCGGACCACCGAACGAGCCGTCGAACTGCTTGACGTCGGCCTGCACGGGACTGCCGCCCGTGGACACGCAGTTCCTGTCCGGACATGCAGTCACCGGAATCTCCGGCGGCAGAGGGAACTCGGTGCGGTGGTAGGTGTTGTCGGCGTTCCAGCTGAGCGGCTGAAACGCGTACCCGGCGGATCCCTTGAACTGATTGCCGCCGCTCTTCGTGACGACGTTGATGGCGAGCCCCGTGCCCATCGGCGTCGACGCGTCGGACCCGCCCGTCTTCACCTGCGTGTCCTTGATCATGTCCGAGCCCATCTGCACGTAGGTGAGCTGGAAGTCGTTGTAGTTGCCGGCCTGCATCCCTTCGAGCTGGACGACGTGCGCGAAGTGCTCGGTGGCGTGGCCGAAGTACACCATGCGTCCGCTGCCGTCGTCGAACGGCCGCAGGTGGACGCCCGGCGTCATCTCGAGAAAGTCCGTCCAGTTCTTGCGCGACGCGAGTGGCAGCATCTTCTGGAAGTCGCCGTCGATGTTGAGCACGTTGCCGGGTTTGGTCACCTCGAGCATCGGCGATTCGCCGGTGACGGTGACCACTTCCTCCACGGTCGCGACTTTCATCGTGACGTCCACGGCGAAATTCGCGTTCGCCGGGAGCACGATGTCCTCACGCCTGAAGGTCGCGAAGCCATTCAGCTTGGCAGTGATGACGTAGGTGCTCGGCGGGAGACCCACCAGCCGGTAATAGCCATCGGCATCCGTGGTTCCGACCACCGGTTTGATCAGGTCCGGGCTCGTTGCCGTCACCGTGACGCCCGGCAACAGAGCACCCTGTTCGTCCTTGATGTATCCGCGAAGACTGCCGCCCGTCTGCGCGGCGGCCACCTCTACGCCGATGACGAGCGCACACGCTACGAAGGCCGCAATCGAGACTCCCGTCTTCATCGATGCCTCCTCTTTGCTCACCGATCCAGAATCGCCAGATGGGAACGGGTTCCCCGCCCGGCACTACGGCCACGGAAGGGTCCTCCGCCGATCACCGCGGGGGACGCGGTGCCGGCACTATTTTGTTTGTAGGCTGACGGGCATGTACCCGTCTGGGGAGGAGTATATCTCCGGACTGGGGAGAGGGCCAGTTGGAGTGACGAAAACACGTTCCGCGGCGCGTCAGGCTTCGGCGAGCGGATTCCGTGGTGGATTCGCGCTGGTCGTCGCCATCGCGCTTCTCGTCAAGGCGATCGTGCTCGCGCAGCTGTACGACCATCCGCTGCTCCAGCCGCAGGGCGAGCTCGACACGACGACCTATGTCGAGCTGGCACGGACGGTGGCCGAGGGCGGGCCGCTTGCCGTCAAAGAGCCTTTTTTCGTCTCGCCGCTCTATGTTTTTTTCCTGGCGGCGATCTTCAAGGCAGGCGGATCGCTCGTCGCCGCGCGCGTCATCCAGATTCTCCTCGGCGCCGTTGGCGTCGGGCTGATTTGGGCATTGGCGCGGTTCTGGTTCGGCCAACGCGCGGCCTGGCTGGCTGCGGCGCTGGCTCTCGCCACCGGCCTGTTCACGTTCTACGAGATCCTGATCCTCCAGGCGGCGCTCGATCCTTTCCTGACCGCCGCGGCATTGTGGTTGGTTTCAAAGGTTGCTGCCGGCGGTGGTGCTCGAGTGCACGCGGCCGCCGGAGTCTGTCTGGGTCTGTTCACGCTCAATCGTCCGAACGCGCTCATCTACGCCATCGTCGTCGTCGCTTGTCTCGTAGTCGCCGCCGCGACGAACTACAGGAGACGGGCAGGTTCTTCGACTCGGCTCAGCGCGGGCCCTTCGACGCTAAGAGCAGCCTCGCCGATCGTTGCGCTTGTAGCGGGGCTGCTGGTCGTGCTCGGCCCGAACGCGCTACGGAACTACCTCGTCTCGGGCGAGGCCATCCTGGTGTCTTCGCATGGCGGCCTCAATTTCTACATCGGCAACCACGCCGGCGCGCGAGGCATCTACGATCGCATTCCCGGCATCACGCCCTCCATCGTCGGCCAGATGCGCGATTCGACGCGAGTGGCCGAAGCTGACGCGGGGCGTCGACTCACACCGAACGAAGTGTCCGACTACTTCTACCGGCTGGCGTGGCGGTGGATTGCCG
>JBLNGH010000376.1:0-6045 GCA_050264575.1 Acidobacteriota bacterium
GGGTTCTTGAGCTGATTGAACTGGGCGATCGCCGCGTTGACCTTGAATTCGATCCCCATCTTTCCGATCTCGGCGGTGCTCCGCGCCGGATCGCCCGAGACCCCGGAGTCTTTCGGCCCGCCCCACGGCTTGATCTGATCTTTGCGGACGCCGGCCGGGCGGACGAACAGCATCTGCGACGTGTCGCTGATCCCCGCGTGGCTCCCGATGATCTGATCGTCGTAGCCGTAGGCGGCAAGCAGCCACGCGCGATAGTGCACGCGTCCTTCTCCGTAATAGTCGGTCAGCCCGTACGCGCGGTACTCCGTGCCTTTCCATTCCTCGTTCAGCTTGGTCGCGACGTTCGTGAGGCCGGCCTGGTTGCCGCCGCTGTCGCCGATGAAGAGGATGTCCTTGAATCCGTGCGCCTTCAGGCTCCGGGCCGCCGCGTCGAGCAGCATGTCGTAGCCCGGCGACGGATGGGAAATCTCTCCGGGTCCCTGGGTGTCGGGATTCCCTTCGGGCACGTACTGAATCGTCGGCGCGACGAGCGCGTTCTTCAGACGTCGCGCCATGAGATTGGCGGCGAACGTCACGGTGTAATTGTGCTTGCCGAGCACCATGTGGTACCCGTTCTTCTCCGTCCCGCCAGTCGGGATGATGACCGTCGTTTTCCCGGCCTTCATCGCGTCGCGCGTTTCTTCCCACGTCAGCTCGTCGATGAACACCGTGTCGGGTGCCTGCGTCGGCGAGATGCCAGCCGGCGCCGACTCCATCGTCGGCGGACGCGGGCCGGCCGGTTGCGCCGCCGGATCACCGCCGCGCCCACCACCGCGGCCGCCGCGTCCCGCCGCTCCTCCGGCGCCACGTTCGCCGCCGGCGCCGCGTTCGCCCGCAGCCGCCGCGCGCTGGGGCTCACCGGCGGGCGGAGTCGTACCCGACATCAATCCCTTGATCTGCGCGAGTGCGTTGTCGACTTTTATTTGCAGGAACACCTTGCCAAGCGCGGCGGTTGCCTTCGACGGATCGCCACTCACGCCGCTGTTCTGATACCCGCCGCCCGGGGCGAGTTTGTTCTTGCGCACGTGCGCCGGATTCACGAAGAGCATCTCCGAGGTATCGAGAATGTTCGCGTGACCGCCGATTTGATCGGCCGGAATGCCGAGCGTCTTCGTGACGTACTGGTTCTGATCGTTGTGCGACTTCGTGTAGTAGTCGTCGATCCAATACGCCTTGGCGGCGGTGTCCTTCCACAGCTCGTTCAGCTTGGTCGCCGCGACGCGCATGCCCGTCCGATTCCCCCCCGATTCGCCGAGGAACAGGATCGTGGTGAAGCCGCCGGCCTTCAGACTCCGTCCGGCGTTGATGAGCAGGTCCTCGAACCGATCTTCCGGCAGCGTGATCGTTCCCGGCTTGCCCATGTGTCCGCCCGGATTCTCCCAGTTTCCTTCCGGCACGTACGTGATGACCGGCGCCACGAGCGTCTTGCCGAGCGCCCGCGCGATGCGGTTCGCCGCGTACTCCATGACGAACTTGTGTTCGCCGTCCACCATGTGCGGGCCCTTCTGTTCGGTCCCGGCTGTCCCGATGATGACCGTCGTCGTGCCGGCCTTCACGAGATCCCGCACTTCGGCCCACGTCAGCTCTTCGATGAGGACCGTGTCGGGCGCCTTGCCCGCGGGCGCGGTATCCGGCGCGTTGGCGGGTCTCTGTGCGGAGACGGTGACGAGCGGCGACAGCAGCAGAACAGCGAGCGACGACAGCAAGGCCAATCTCTTCATCGCGGGCTCCATGGCAGAGGAAGACTACACCATCGCCGCGTCAGCGCTCGCGCCCGGGTGACGACACCCAGGTCAGCTGATGGAGTCGCGCGCCCCGGCCCGGGCGCCGCCGGCCGGACATCACGAGGGCGATCGCTTTGGTGAGCAGGCGATTCAGACGCTCGATCTCCGTGGCCGTGAGCGTCCCTTCGACGCGGCTGACCCAGAGACGACGCCTCGGCCCTTCAGCTTCCACGCCGACCCTGAAGCCGCGCGTGAAATCCCGGCGCGCCGCGCGCAGCATGCCCTCCATGACCCCCGCGACCGCGCGCCGGTTGGCGGCATCAGCCGGGTCATAGCGGATGAACATCGGACGGCCGGCGACGTCAAACCGCGTCTCGCGGCCGCCGGCCTCGTCAGTCGCCGGGATGAGCAATCCGGCGGCGAGGAGCCGCTTCACGTGGTAGTAGAGGCGGTCCGGCTGCCGGCGCAGCACGCCGCTCAGCTGCGCGACGCTCAACGGCCCGTCCGCCGACACCGTGTCCAGGATGGCCTGCCGGAGCGGAGACGCGAGCACACGGATCGCGCCACGCCGCTCGATGATGTAAGGGGCCGACCGCCGGAGACGCCGCTTGACGGTGCTGCGCATGAATTGTAAATTATCACTGAAATTACAATTAACCGAGAGCAGCAATGATGCAGGGTGCCGGACCGTTGCGAATCGCCGCCTGGATCGCGCTCACCGCATGCGCGCCCTTGCTCGGGAGCCGCGGACAGGAGTCCAGGGCGAGCGTCCGCGCCGAGCTGGAGCGCCGGTACGCCGAGAACGCCGCCGCCTTCATGAAGGGGGACCTGCAGGCCATCATGGCGCTTCGCGCGCCCGACTTTCACGCGGTGACGCCCGACGGCGTCACGCAGGACCGCGCGGCCATGGAGCGCTATACCCAGGGGCTGCTGAACGGGATCAAGAAGTGGAACAAGATTACGCAGACGATCGACAGCCTCGACGTCGTCGGAGATAAGGCCATCGTGACGATGTCCCAGCACCTGGATCGTCTGGCGCTCCGGCCCGACAACCAGGTGCACCGCGTGGAGACCTGGGCCACGCAGCGCGAGACCTGGATCCGCGTGGGATCGCGCTGGTTTCTCTGGCGCGTGGATCGGGTTCGCAATCAGCGGCGGCTGGTGGACGGCAAGCCCGGCTAGGCCGGCTCACCTCACCTTCGGGACCGATCCGAGACGGACTCTGTCGAGTGTCCGGCGCAGCAGGTAGTACTCGTTGTACGGGCGATTGTCGGAAATCAGCATCGACGGATCCGGGTTCAGGACCTCGTCGAGCGGCAGCTCGTCGTCGACAATCTTCGCGGCAATCCCGCGGAAGTCTTCGCCGGGGAACCAGCTCAGCAGGTCCTCGCGTGCCGGCGCGGGCAGCCTGGCCGCGAACTGATCCGCAGCCGGAATCGTGATCGGCCGCATCGAAGCCAGGAAGTGGTATCCCCATCCCTCGCACGACCGCAGTACGCGGACGTACGGGAAACTGCGTTCAAGCGATCGGGCCACCGCGTACAGGATTTTCTGCTCGCCGCCGGGGTACCACTGCTGGAGGATTCCGCCGTCGGTGAGATGCGCCTTGACTTCGTCGTAGAACTCCACCGAGTACAGCAGACTGGAACCGGCTGCCTCCACGGGCGGCGGCGGATCCAGCGTCACGACGTCGAACTTCTCGGTCGTGCGTTTCAGGAACCGGCGGCCGTCATCGATGATGATCCGCACGTTGGGCCGTCGCGCGATCTCCGGGCCATCGGGGAAAAAGTAGCCGAAGACGTCCCGGACGCTCGGCACGAGCTCGACCGCTGTCGTCCGGATCTGCCAGCTCGCCAGCGAGCGAAACGTACCGCCCATGCCGAAGCAAATCACCAGCGCCGAGACGGGTTGATGATCGAGAGCGGCCAGCGGCAGGTGCGCCATGACGGCGGTGACCGGCGTCAGCACCGTGATTCCCATGCCGTTGACGAGGAGCTGCTTGCTCGCGCCCTCGCCCTCGGCGACGACGGTGGCTGTGTGATCGCGGCGGACGAGGCCGCCGGGATGGAACCGGTGATCCTCGTGTGTGGTGGCGATCCCCATTGCGCCGACGACCAGCAGCCCCAGCGCGGCGGCGACCACGCCGCGGAGGCGCCCGGGACGGTCGCCGACGCGCAGCGCGACGGACACGACAAAGGGCAGCGCGAGCAGAATCAGCGACCACTTCACACCGATCGATGGCAGCAGCACGTAGCCCGCGGCGAGCGGGCCGAGAATGCAGCCGGCGACATTCGTCGCGTAGGCGATTCCCGCGCGACGCGATTCTCCCGATGACAGGCCGTCGATCAGCCTCGGCGTGAGGTAGCCCAGCAGCGCGCAGAACGGGAAGATGCTCGCCAGGACGAGCGTGCCTCGCGCGTGCACGCGAGGATCGGCGGTGAGAATCGGGATGAATGCCGCACCGGCGAGCGCCCAGAGCAGATTGCCCACGTGACGCGTCCGGCCGCGCGCAAGATCCAGGCGGTACGCGTACGACCCGGCCCACGTGGCGAGCAGATACGTCGTCAGCAGGCTGGCGAACGCATAGATCGTCGTGCGCATCACGGGCGTGAACGCCCGGGTCCAGACGACTTCCATCGCCATCGCGGCAAAGCCCGTGGCGAAAAGAATTCCGTAAGCGACCGGCGGACGGATGCCGGTCGGCGCGGCGGCGCGCGGTGATCGATGTGAGGCGCCCTGCAGCGCGCGGAGACGGCTACCCCGGAAGGCGAGGACCAGGCTGGCCGCAGCGATCAACAGGTTGCACGTCACCGCGAGCGTCAGCGTCCCCGAGAACCCGAGGACTTCGACGAGCACGCCGGCTGTCAACGCGGCACCGGACATGGCGCCGAGCACGTTGGCGAGATACAAGAAGCTGAAGCTCGACGGGTTCGCGTCCGTCGTTTCGATGTAGGCCATCATCACCGGAAATGTCGCGCCCATGGCGAGACACCAGGGGAGGATGGCGATAGCAATCACCATTGCGGACAGCAGGAGATACCGCGCGGAGTCCGTCTCGCCCAGGACGAGGAGCAGGTTTTCTCCGGCGCCAAAGAGCCTGGGCACCGCCAATCCGCCGACGCCGATCGCCAACTCGATCAGCGCGTACAGGACGAGCGGCGAGTTCCACGTCCGTCGGAAAGCGGCCGCGGCCCACGCGCCTCCAACCCAGGCGCCGACCGAGAGTCCAAGCATGAACACCGAGAGGACGACCGACAGGACCGGGGTGATGATGCCGAAGTGCGCGAACGCGATTCGAAGCCAGACCAGCTGGTAGATCAGCCCGCAGAATCCCGAGAGGAAAAACATCGCGAACAGCAGCGGCTTCCGGCTCATCGACGCAGCCTCGCGGGCTCGCACTCGGGAATCGGCACGAACCGATCTCGCACGAACTCCACGATCGGACCCGGCAGGAAGTCTTCGGCGAAGGCCACCTTCACGCGGGGATTCTGCAGCGCGGCCAGCACCTCACGCGTCCACTCCTCCGGCGGCCGCAGGCGGAGCACGTCGGTGTTCAGATAGAAATACCGGTACGCCGGAAGCCGCGTCAGGTACAGGCCGGTGCCGCTGTCGAACACGCGGTCATCGGGGCCCGTGAGTGCGACCACGGTGTTGATCGTACGCAGTTGTGCATCCATCGAGTCTCGCGGTCGGAGCGCCGCGCGGAGGGCCGGCACAGTCGCGAACAGGACGAGCGTCGTCACAATGATCGCGGTGACGATCGGCGGCTGCCGCGCGGCGATCCACCGTCCCAGCAACGTCGCGCCGCATGCGGCCAGCACGGCGACCGGAGGAACGAACGTCAGGAAAAACTGCCGCAGCGGAACTTCAGTCACGAAAAGACTGACGAGGCCCGCCGCAAGGCTCCAGCAGAGGATTTCCGCGTGGCCTGCGGGGCCCTCGCGTCTGGCGGTGACGACGATGGCCCCGAGCGCGGCCAGCGCCCATGTCACCGCGGCGCCGTAGACTGCGTGCTTCAGGTAGGAGTGCCGGAACGCAGCGACGTCGTCGATGCGCATGCTGAGGCCCGAGCCGATGAAGTCGGTGATGAAGCCGCCGAGCACTCCGTACCACCCCAGGACAGTGGCCGTGATTCCGGCGACGGCCGCCGCGCCGGCGACAATCCAACCCAGCGTCCCGAAGGCGGTTCGAACGCGCGCTTCGGGCGTGCGGCGGCCGCTCACAACCACCGCGGCGACGGTCGCGCCAAACGCCACGAAGATCACTTTTGGCGTGAACAGTC
>JBLNGH010000377.1:0-5178 GCA_050264575.1 Acidobacteriota bacterium
CCACGAAGTCGACTTCACGATCGCGGACTTCGTCGCCGACGTCCGCGCCGCGACGCCGTCGAACGCCGCCGAGCTGGTGGTCGATCGCGCCGACAACTTCCGATCGCAAATCGAGCGCGCCGGCACGCGGCTGGCCCGGGCGCTCCAGCACGGCGTCGAACGGCGGCAGCAGCATGCCGATCGTCTCGGTCTGCGGCTGCGTCAATGGCCCGTGCGGATCGTGATACGCGATCGCGATCGTCACGAGCTGGGGCTGCGGCTCGCGCACGCGATGCGGACCCGCGTCGCCCGGCACGCGCAGCGGTTCGACGGTCTCCGCCGCCGGCTGGAGCGCCGGGACGTGCGCCGCGTCGCCGCGGATCTCACCACGCGGCTCGTGCGCGCCGACGGCAAGCTGCGCTCGCTCGTGACGGCGCGCCGCCTCGCCTGGGAGGCGCGGGTGCAGGCGCTCGCCGCGCAGCTCGACGCGATGAGCCCGCTGGCCGTGCTCGGCCGCGGCTACGCGGTCTGTTGGAACGAGACCCGGACGAGTATCATTCGATCGGCGCGCGCGGTCGAGCGCGGCGACGCGGTGCGCGTGACGCTCGCCGAAGGCGAGCTCGCCTGCCGCGTCGAAGACCCCGGTGATCGATGAGCACCATCAAAGATTTCGAATCGGCAATCGGCGAGCTGGAAAAAATCGTCAAGCAGCTCGAGGAAGGCGACCTGCCGCTCGACAAATCGCTGGCCTTGTTCGAGCGCGGCGTCGAGCTGTCGCGCTATTGCCACGATCAGCTGGGCGCGGCGCAGCGGCGAATCGAGCTTCTGACCGAACGCGGCGAGCTCAAGGACGCGTCTCACCTGCTCAACGCCGACGACGCCGATCGGTAGGCGTCGTGTCGGCCGCCGCGGCTCTCCAGGAGTACCTTCGCGAATTGCGGGACACGATCGAGCAGGCGCTCGAGCTCGTCATCCCGCCAAACCGGTATCCGACGCTCATCGCCGACGCGATGCGGTACTCGTTGGTCGGCGGCGGCAAACGCCTGCGGCCGTGCCTGACGCTGGCGGTGGCCGAGCGCGTCGGCGCCGAACAGTCGCTGTCGGCCGACGCCGCGCGGGCGCTCGCGCTGCCTGCCGCGTGCGCCGTCGAGATGATTCACTCGTATTCGCTGGTTCATGACGATCTGCCGGCCATGGACAACGACGCGCTGCGCCGCGGCCGGCCGACGACCCACGTGGTGTTCGGCGACGGTGTCGCGATCCTCGCGGGCGACGGACTGCTGACCGAGGCGTTCGGCGTGCTCGCCCAGCCCGCGCCTCCGATGGTCGATCGCGGATGGCAGAGTCCTCCAGCTGAACGCCGGCTGCGCGCGCTCGAGGTCCTGGCGTCGGCCGCCGGCGCCGCGGGAATGGTCGGTGGACAGGCGATCGACCTGGCCGCCGCCGGCGGCGTGCCCGGCATCTCGGTTCCGATTCTCGACGCCAGCGCGCTCGAAGACATGCACGCGCGCAAGACGGGCGCACTGATCCGCGCGGCGGCCTCGATCGGCGCGATCGTCGTCGGCGCGCGCGATCCGGTGGTGCAAGCCGTCGATCGCTACGCGCGGGAGCTCGGCCTCGCGTTCCAGATCATCGACGACGTACTCGACGTCGAGGGTTCGAAGGAAGCGCTCGGCAAGACCGCGGGGAAGGATGCGGCCGCCGGGAAGCCGACGTACCCGGCATTGTTCGGCGTCGAAGAGTCGCGGCGGCTGGCGGCGGCCTGCGTCGAGCGGGCCAAGACCGCGCTCGCGACGGTCGGTCTCGGCGGCCGTCTCGACGACATCGCCGACTGGAGTCTCACGAGGCGAAAGTGACGAAGACCCGTCTCGATTCGCTGCTCGTCGCGCGCGGGCTCGCGCAGTCGCGGGAACGGGCGCGGGCGCTCGTGATCGCCGGACAGGTGCAGGTCGATGGCCAGCCCGTCACGAAGGCCGGCACCGCGGTGGCCGAGACGGCGACCGTCACCGTGCGCGAACCCGACCATCCGTGGGTCGGACGCGGAGGTCTGAAGCTCGCGCATGCGCTCGACGTGTTCGCAATCGACGTCTCGGGCAAGGCGGCGCTCGACGTCGGCGCCTCGACCGGCGGATTCACGGATGTCCTGCTCGAGCGCGGCGCCGCACGCGTCGTCGCACTCGACGTCGGGCATGGGCAACTCGACTGGAAGCTGCGTCAGGATCCACGGGTGGTCGTGCGGGAAGGTGTGAATGCGCGGTATCTCCGATCGGAAGACCTCCCGGCTGATCTGCAACGCTTCGACGTGATCACGATCGACGTGGCGTTCATCTCGTTGCGGCTGATTCTGCCGGCCATTGCGCCCCGTGTCGACGAACGGGGACATCTGGTGGCATTGGTGAAGCCGCAGTTCGAAGCTGGACGTGAAGAGGTCGGCAAAGGGGGTATCGTCCGCGATGCACGCGTGCACGACCGCGTTATCGCCGATGTCGCCGACGCCGCGCGTCAGGTAGGATTGCAGCGCCTCGCGGTCGAGCCCTCACCGGTCGCGGGCGCCGAAGGCAATCGGGAATTCTTTCTGCTGCTTGCGCCGATGACGGAACGACCACGGACGACGTGATGGCGATTGCCAAGGCTGGACTCGTCGCCAGGTTGACGCTGCCGCCCGCGCTGTTGGCGCTCGGTGAAGCCGCCGACTGGCTCGACTCGCATGGCTGCGCGCCGATCATCGAACAGGACAGCGCGCGGGCGGCGGGACTCGGCGATCGGTGGCCGACCGTCCCGCGCGAACGGCTCGCGGGTACGGTCGATCTCGTGGTTGCGTTTGGCGGCGACGGTACGCTTCTCGATGCCGCCAGCGCGGTCGCGCATGCGTCGGCCGATCCTCCGCTGCTCGGCGTCAACCTCGGCCGCCTCGGATTTCTGACCGAGGTCGGCCGCTCGGAGATGATGGCCGCGCTCGATGCCGCGATTGCCGGCCGCGGCCGGATCGACACGCGCGAGATGCTCGAAGGCGCCGTGACACGGTCGGGCAAACGGCTTTCGAATCACCTCGCGCTGAACGACGTGGTCGTCACCCGGAACGCGCTGTCGCGCATGATCGAGATCGACGTCGCGGTCGACGGCCGGTTCGTGTGCCACGTCAAGGCGGACGGGCTGATCGTCGCGACGGCCACCGGCTCGACCGCCTACAACCTTTCGGCCGGCGGCCCGATTGTCCACCCGTCGGTCGACGCGTTCGTGCTGACGCCGATCGCGCCACACACACTCACCTACCGCCCGCTGGTGCTTCCCGCGACCGCCCGCATCGAGCTTCGGCCGGTCATCGAGCCGCAGTCGGACATCGTGCTCACCTTCGACGGCCAGTTCGGCCTGCCCCTTCAACGCGACGATGTGGTGGAGGTCGCGCGCGCGCAACGACAGCTGCGATTCCTCCGCACATCGACGCGCACGCACTTCGATATGCTCCGCGAAAAATTGAAGTGGGGAAATTTATAGATAAGCTTCGCGTGTCAATCTGAAATGTCCAATCTGGGAATCTGCAATCTGGACGGTAATCGGAGATCCAGAATCTGGAATCTATCGGAAGTCGGGGAATCTATCGGCAATCGGAAACCTGGAATCGTAATCGGCAATCTGTAAGCCGCGGCGATTTCAGATTCTCGTTGCCAGTTTCTCGATAGAATCCCCGATTCCCGATAGATTCAGATTGCCAGCTTGCCAGATTGCAGTCCAGATTGCCGATTCCCAGATTCCAGATTTCAGATTGACACATCACTTCTTGAAAAATTGAATCTGCCACTTCGCGACGTTGCGGTTGTGCTCCTCGAGCGTGGCGGCAAACACGTGCGTGCCGTCGTTGCGGCTGACGAAGTACAGGTAAGGCACGTCGGCAGGCCGGATCGCTGCCTCGATCGACGCGCGGCCGGGAGACGCGATCGGCGTCGGCGGGAGGCCGGGATTCACGTACGTGTTGTATGGCGATTTGATCTGCAGGTCCTGTTTCCGGATATTCCCGGTCCACTTGCCGGCACGCATCAACGCGTACACGACCGTCGGATCGCACTGGAGCGGAATCCTTTGCTCGAGGCGGTTGTGATACACCGCCGATACGAGCGGCCGCTCGGCCGCCTGGGCCGTCTCCTTTTCGATGAGCGAGGCGAGCGTCACGGCCTCACGGACCGTCATCCCGCGCGCCGCGGCCTCGGCCCGAAGCTCCGGATCGAACGCGTGATCGAAAGCCTCGACCATCTCGCGAACCGCCCCGGGCGCACCGGCCTGTCGTCCGAGCGCGTAGGTACTTGGAAACAGGTATCCCTCCAATGACTTCGCGCCCGGATCGAATCCAGCCGCGAGCGTGATGTCCGCGGCGGCTTTCTCGAACGCCGCGGCCGTCCCGAGACCGCTCTTCTCGAACAGGCCCGCCATTTCCCTGATCGTGAGTCCTTCCGGGAACGTAAGCGGATGCGTGAAGACCTCGCCCGCGGCGAGCTTGGCAACGACCTCGAAGGCCGACACGGGCTCGGCGAATCTGTACTCGCCGGCCTGGAGATGCCGGTCGGCGCCGCTCAGCCGTGCGGCGATCCGGAACGTCCACGGATCGGCCACGACGCCGGCGTCCGAAAGCCGACGGGCCATCTCCGAGACGCCGGTGCCCGCCGGGAGATCGACGAACACTTCGTTGCCCTCGAATCCGCGATAAGGAGCGACCAGACGGCTGTGCATGAAGCACGCGCCGCCGGCCGCGAGTCCGGCGAGCACGATCGTCAGCACCAGCAGTCGGCGGAACAAAGGGCCTCCGATTTCATTGTACGGTCTTCATGAAATGATCTCGGACGGTCCCCTCCGCGTATCCAGGTACTCCTGAAGGATCACGGCAGCGGCGGCGGCGTCGAGCCGCGCTTTGCGCCGCCGCCAATCGCGCTCACGCTCGGCGAGACGGCTCTCCGCTTCGTGACTGGTCAGCCGCTCATCCTGCAGCGTGACCTCCAGGCCGGTCAGCGACGCGAGGGTGTTCGCGAAATCACGAGCCGGCTGCGTCTGATCGGTCTCCTCACCGTTCAATCGGCGCGGCAGACCGACAACGATGGCGCCGACATCCACGTCATCGTCGGGCCGCGTTCGCGCGTCCGCGACGATCGCCTAGCGCTCCGCCGCGGCCGCGGCGGGCGTGGCGCCGGCGGCGATCTCGAGGACGCGCCA
>JBLNGH010000378.1:0-3349 GCA_050264575.1 Acidobacteriota bacterium
GTTCGCGCAGCTCGGGCCGCTGAGAGAGTCGCTCGACCCGCGCTCGTTCACGGTGGCGACGTTCGCGCTCTGCGGCTTCGCGAACTTCTCGTCGCTCGGCATCCTGATCGGCGGCATCGGCGCGCTCGTGCCGGAGCGGCGTCACGATCTGGCGAGGCTCGGTTAGCGCGCCATGCTCGCGGGCACGCTCGCGAATTTCACGCCGGCGTGCATCGCCGCGATGCTGTTGTGAGCACGTTGTGACAGATCCCGCGACGTATTTTGATCGCGTCGACGAAGCCGCGGCATGGCTGCGCCGGGAGCTCCGTAGTGTGCCCGAGATCGCCATCGTGCTGGGCTCTGGACTGGGCGCCTTTGGCGAAAGCCTGGGCGCGGCGACGGTCGTGCCGTACGGCAACCTCCCGCACTGGCCCGCCTCCGGCGTCGTTGGACACGCCGGCAAGCTCGTCGCCGGGACGGCTGCAGGAAAGAGGATCCTGGCGCTCTCGGGCCGAGCGCATTTCTACGAAGGGCACGATCTGCAGACCGTCACGTTCGCGACGCGGGTGATCGGCCGACTCGGCGTGAAGACCTTCATCCTCACGAATGCCGCGGGCGGTATCAACCTGCGGTTCGGCCAGGGCGCCCTGATGGTCATCGACGATCACATCAATCTCCTCGGGACCAATCCGCTGATCGGTCCGAACGAGAGCCGGTTCGGACTGAGGTTTCCCGACATGTCGGAGGTGTATTCGCGCCGGCTGCGGGCGCTGGCCGACGAAGCCTCGACCGCGACGGGGGTGAAGGTCGAGCACGGCGTCTACGTGGCCGTGACGGGACCGAGCTACGAAACGCCGGCGGAAATCCGCGCGTTCAGGACGCTCGGCGCCGACGCCGTCGGCATGTCCACGATTCCCGAGGCCATCGTCGCGCGCCACATGGGCATGGAAGTGCTCGGCATCTCGTGCATCTCGAACATGGCGGCGGGCATTCTGCCGCAGCCGGTCACCGCGGAAGAGGTGATCGAAACGACGAACCGCATCCGTGACCAGTTCATTGCGCTGCTGGAGGGCATCATTGGCCGACTCTGATCATCTCGTCGCGGTGGCGCGTGAAGCGCGCGAACGCGCCGTCGCGCCATTTTCGAACTTCAAGGTCGGCGCCGCGCTGCTGGCCCAAGGCGGACGCGTGTACGGCGGGTGCAACGTCGAGAATGCCTCGTACGGCCTGACGGTCTGCGCCGAGCGGGTGGCGCTGCTCAAAGCGCTCTCCGAAGGGGAGCGGGTCTTCGAGATGATTGCCGTCGTCGCCGATACGGCGGATCCGACCCCACCCTGCGGCGCCTGCCGGCAGCTGCTCTGGGAATATTGCGGCGACATTCCGGTGGTGCTCGCGAATCTCCAGAAGATCAGCGGTCGTCATCAGATGCGCGATCTGCTGCCGCTGCCGTTCGACGCGCGATTGCTGGACAAGAAACCCTGAGGTCCTCAGGGTCCTCGGCTGTAAGAACTGCGTCGGTCCTCGAGGTCCGGGAAGGTCAGGGACCGCGTCGGTCCTTCAGGACCTGTGGGACCTGTGGGACCTGTATGATCTTTTCAAATGCTCCCAACCGTCGCATGGGAAAACGGCGAAATCGTGATGGTCGATCAGCGCAAGCTGCCCGGCCAGGAAATCTACGTCCATTGCAAGACCGCACCTGAGGTCGCGCGCGCGATCAAAAACATGGTCATCCGCGGCGCGCCGGCGATTGGCGTGTCGGCCGCCATGGGCATCGCGCTCGGCATGCGGCGGAGCAAAGCCAGCGGCACGCGCCAGTTCGCCGTCGAGTTCAACAAGACCTGCGATCTGATGGCGGGAACGCGGCCCACGGCCGTGAACCTTTTCTGGGCCATCGACCGTATGAAGCGTGTACTGGCGGCCGGCGTGCAGGCGGGACAATCGGTCGACGAACTGAAGGATCTGCTGGAGCAGGAATCGCGCGCGATTCACGACGAGGATGTCGAGAGCTGCCGCGCGATGGGCCGCTTCGGCGCCGACGTCGTCCCCGACGCCGCGCGGATCCTCACGCATTGCAACGCGGGCGCGCTGGCGACCGCCGGGTACGGCACCGCGCTCGGCGTCATCCGCGCGGCCGCCGAGCGAGGCAAGGTGCGGCAGGTGTTCGCCGACGAGACGCGGCCGTTTCTCCAGGGTGCGAGGCTGACGGCCTGGGAGCTGGTCCGCGACCACGTGCCGACGACGGTCATCGCGGAGAGCATGGCGGGACCGCTGATGCGCCGCGGCGACATCGACGTCGTGGTCGTCGGCGCCGATCGGATTGCGGCCAATGGCGACGTCGCCAACAAGATCGGTACGTACACCGTGGCGATGATGGCGAACGCGCACGATATTCCGTTCTACGTCGCGGCGCCGCTGTCGACCATCGACCTGGCGACGGCGAGCGGCGACGACATTCCCATCGAGCAGCGCAGCGCGCGCGAGCTGACGCATCTCGGTCCGACGCAGCTCGCGCCTGACGGCGCGTCGGTCTGGAATCCGGCATTCGACGTCACGCCCGCCCGGCTGATTGCCGGCATCATCACCGAGCGCGGCATTGCGCGCCCTGAGTACAGTGAGAGCTTGAGAAGGCTATTTGATGGGACATAGAACCCTGTCCCTGTCGGCCCAGGGCCCATGGCCCAAGGAAAAGGCCTGCTGGTTCGGCGGATGATTGTTCCGCCTGTTGCCATGGGCCTTGTGCCTCGGGCCTGACACCTGACATGAACGTACTCGGCATCGAAACGTCGTGTGACGAAACCGCCGCGGCGGTCGTGGCGACGACCGGCGATGCCGGCCGTCCGTGGCGCACGCGCTCGAACGTGATCGCCTCGCAGGTGAATCTGCATCGCGAGTGGGGCGGCGTCGTTCCCGAGATCGCCTCGCGCCAGCACGTTCGCGACATCTGCGACGTGGTCGATCGCGCGCTCATGGACGCCGGCGCGGCATGGAATGAAATCGATGCCATCGCCGTGACACAGGGGCCTGGTCTGGTTGGCTCGCTCCTCGTCGGCGTGTCATTCGCCAAGGCCGTGGCGGTGACGCTGGGGAAACCGATCGTTGCCGTGCATCACCTGGCGGGCCACATCGAGTCGATTTTCCTGGAGCACGGCGCGATTCCGCTGCCGGCCGCCATTCTCGTGGTTTCCGGCGGCCACACCAGCTTGTACTTCGTCCCTGAGCCCGGCGCGTACCGCCTCGTCGGACGCACGCGAGACGACGCCGCGGGCGAGGCCTATGACAAGGTCGCGAAGCTGCTCGGACTCGGCTATCCGGGCGGACCGGCGATCGATCGGCTGGCGCGCGAAGGCGACGAGCATGCGGTGGATCTGCC
>JBLNGH010000379.1:0-6386 GCA_050264575.1 Acidobacteriota bacterium
GTTCACGCCGTCCGAGCCGTCGACGGTCAGGCCGCCGACGTTGATGTTGCAGAAGTCCGTGTACGTGCCGCTTTCTGCCGCCGTGACGCCGACCTTGGGCGGCGCCGGCTGGTTGTTGAACTTGATCCAGAAGCACTCGAGAAGTTCCATCGCCTCGTCGCGTGTCATCCGGCCGTCCGCCAGGTCGCGCTGGTAGAACGGCAGCAGATGCTGGTCGAGGCGGCCCGGACAGAACGAATCCCAGGTGTTCAGCTCGGTGACGACACCGAGGTGAACGAACCAGTACGACTGCAGCGCCTCGCGAAACGTCGATGGCGCATGGGCCGGCACGCGCTCGCAGACGACGGCTATCGCTTCGAGCTCCCGGCGCCGTTCCGGCTCGGACTCGATCGCGGCCAATTCGCGCGCGTGTTCCGCGTGACGCTCGGCGAATCGGATGATCGCTTGCGCCGCGATCCGCATCGCGCGCAGCTGGAGGGTTTTGTCGTACGCGCGAGGATCGCGCTCGAAGTCCAATGCCGCCGTCGCGAGATCCACGTCCTCGATCAGCTCGAGGAATCCGCGGCGGTAAATAACGTCGCCCAGGACCGTGTGCCCCGGCGCGCGCTGCTCCATGAATTCGGTGAACACGCCGGCGTCGTAGGCGGCGCGCCACTCCTCCGGAACCTCTCGAAAGATCATGTCGCGCATCGAGCGGCCTTTCCAGAACGGAGTGACGACCGTCTCGTACGCGCGGCGCGCCTCGGGCGGCACGCAGAACGAAATGCGTTCGCGGGTATGGAGAATCTGCAAATCCTCGAGCGAGTGGCAGCAGAGCTCGGGAAATGTCGGCGTCGCTTTGGGCGCCGGACCGCGCTCGCCGACGATGAGCTCGTCGGGGCCGATGTAAACGGCCTTTCGCTCCAGAAGATGCCTGAAGACAGACGCGCGCTGAAGGACGGCCGGCGCGGATCCGATCTGCTTGACGGCCTCGGTGACGAGCTCCGCCCGCTCTGACGAGAGCGAGGGACGAGTCGCCAGGCTCTGGTCGCGAAGGCGCTGAACACGCGGTGTCATCGAAGTTCCTTCTTATCCACCGACCTGTACGGTCAATCCGTTGCGAGCGAGACGTCGGCGCGCACCGGCGAGTACCTCCGCTGACGGCGTCATGACGTCCGGCAGCCGGTACGGCCGGTTCAGTCGGTGGTATTTGGCGATGCCCGCCGTGTGGTACGGCAGGACGTCGACGGCCGTCACCCCAGCGGCGGCGATGACTCGACCGAGTGCGTCAAGATTCTCGGCATCGTCGTTGACGCCAGGGACGAGCGGGATGCGGACGCGCATCGTCGCGCGCCGGCGAGCAGCCAGGCGCGCGAAGTTCCTGAGGATCACGCGATTGGAGACGCCGGTTGCACGACGGTGGCGTTCTTCATCGTAGAGCTTCAAGTCGAACAGGAGGAGGTCCGCGCGAGCGGCGACGTCGATCGCGAAAGCCGACGCGTATCCTGATGTCTCGATGGCGGTGTGCAAGCCCGCCGCCTGACAGGTTGCCAGTGCCTCGGCCACGAACTTGGGCTGCATCAGCGGTTCGCCGCCAGAAAATGTCACGCCGCCTGACGACCAATCGACGAAGATGCGGTCTTTCTGGATCTCGTGCATCAGCGCAGGAACGTCAATCCACCGCCCTGCGATGGACCGCGCGCCCGATGGACACGCCTCGACGCACAGCCCGCATGTGTCGCAGCGCTCACGAATAGTGTCAAACGCGTCGCCCGTCGGCACAATGGCGTCGTGCTCGCATGTCGGCTGGCACGTGCCGCAGACAATGCACCGATCGGAGTTGATCAGCAGCTCAGGCTCGCTCGACTGGCTCTCGGGACTGTGGCACCACAGACAACGAAGCGGACAGCCCTTCAGAAAGACCGCGACACGGATACCGGGGCCGTCGTGGACGGCAAAGCGTTCGATCGAGAAGACGAGTCCGGTCGCGCCCAAAGGTAGGAAACTTGGGCTGCAACAGCCGTACCGCTGAGAGCCTGAGGTTGCGGCGTAAACACCGGCCGCCCACGGGCCACGGAGGCTTGGAGTGCGGAGAAGTCCGCAGGAGGCCGCAAAAACTTGCAGGGAGCAGACAGCATCCCATCGAACCGCCCGTCCTTTCGCATCGTATACTGCAGTTCGCGCGGTGAGGTGGCCGAGTAGCTGAAGGCGGCGGTTTGCTAAACGCCGGTCAGCCTTTCGGCCATCGTCGTTTTTCCTCGCAAATCCTCGCGTTTCAATCACTTCCTCGATCGTCCGACTTGGCTGCTGTTGGCTCCAGAAGGTAGATCTTGGGAGCTGGCAGGGACAATTCCAGGGACCGTTGGGACAGCTATCCTTCAACGACACGAACATCGACGGTCATCGTCCGTCCGCACATTCTTGCGTCCCATCCTGTGGCCGATCTCTACGACCTTGTCGGTGAACTCTTTGTTCGGATACGCATCGGGGAGCGCGAACGCCAGGTGACAGACACGCAGAGGTGTCGACGCGAATCGGCCCTGCGCCGGTATCGTCGAAGACGTTAGAGAACGCGGCTGTCATACGCCCAGTGCAGCACGGCCTGGCGTTGCCGCCGCCGGCAGTCAACGTCTCCCGCGTCGCACTGCTTCCGAATGGTCGCGACGTGCCGCGCGATGGCACGCCACCGCCGGATCTGTCTCGCATCGTCGCGCGTCCGGCGGCCCATGTAATACCGGCAGTACCACTGGAACCAGCCGCGCGGGTCATGCCGGTTGATCCAGCCCCTGCGACGCCACTCGGCCAGCGACTGCGAGGCGTTGACGCCGAAGCAGTTCAAGCGTGGATCGTGCCGCTCGGCGCACAGCTTCGCGCGCACGAACCAGCTCGATGGAAATTCATCGCGACAATCGGTCATGTACTTGCCGCCGAACACACCGAGCGCGAGCATCTGCTTCGGCGTGAGCGCCGGCGCGAATCCGAGCGCGAAGTTGCGGCCGACCGGCTCCGTCCGGTAGTAGGTGTAGCCCCGCTGCATTCGGTCGTTGACGACGACCTTTCCGGTCATGGTCGGCCGGCGCCCTGCAGCGTCTGCACGAGACGCCCGACGTCGAAACCGTTGTCTTGCGCGGCCGTGCGCGCCGCGGCCATCGATTCGCTGTCGAGACGTGGCGTGCGAGCAAGGATCCAGAGGTACTCGCGGCCGGGATCGCCGACGACCGCCCACGAATAGTCCGGCGCCAGGCCGATAATCCAGTAATCGCCCCAGACGGGCGGCAGCCACGAAAGCCAGGCGGGAGCGAACCGCACCTTCAGCTTGGCGTGTGTCTGCTCGTCGACAAGGCGGGCGACGCCGCGTGCTTCGGTCTGACCATTCGCTGTCCGACATCGGTTGACGACGGCGATGCGTCCGTCCGCACGCCGCGCGTAGCTGGCACGCACATCGCCGACACACTGGCGCTGAAAGCGGTTCTCGAACCGTGCAATCTCGAACCAGTCGCCCGCATATCGATCCAGATCGACGAACGGAACCGTCCGCACCGCCGACATCTGGGCGCGCGCGCTCGCCGGCTGCAGCGTTGCAACTGCGGCAACGGCGATTACCGCAGCCCATCGATGCGCGATCTTTGGAAACGCAGGGCAGACGGCCGTGCGCACTGTTCGATGACGGTTCGCGAACGCGAGCGTGAGCACAGGCCGAAGCACGGCGGCCGCGAGACGGTTCAGCGGCCCGTTGCGCGCGACGGCGAACTCGATCCGGTCCTGGTAAAGCGTTTGCGACGAGCCGATCGGCTCGAACCGATGCGTGTGCCGCCACACCGCGAAGGGACCGCGGACCTGCTCGTCGCAGAATCGCCTGCCGGCGATGTAGCCGTAGTGCCGAAGCACCCAACGCAAGCGCAGAGAACCGACGCCAATCGACACGGTGACGCGTCCGCCGTCGCGGATGCCGCCCGCCTGCTGTTCGATCCGCACGAAGCGCGCGGGCGTCAGCGCCGCAAGCGCTCCGGGCTGCTCGTGCCAGCAGAACACCTCGTCTGCCGACGCGCCGATGATCGATCCATACGTGAAGGTCGAGACGTGCCCAGGCCGAGTCGCAGCATTCCGTGCAACGCGCTCGGCGATCCGGCGCAGCAGCCCGCGGAAGACGAACGCATGGAGCGGCAGCACGCCGTACCAGTACAAGCGTCCGGCCACGCCGCGCGGATCGAAGGTCGCCGTTTGACGGATTACGGACCGCGCTCCATCGTCGAGCGGCTCGACGCGGAACTCGAGCCATCCGCGTCCTGGCAGCTTCAGCCCGGCCGACAGGCGGAGCAGGCGTTCAGGCTCATATGCCTCGACGCGCCATCCGTCGATGTCGTCGCCGACCACGCAGTCGTCGGGGTCGCGCCGGCGTCGCGGCATCCCGGCCCCACCCACACATCGGTCGAGCCATCCGCGGAGTCGCCACAGCGCGTCGGCACAATACCAGCCGCTGGCCCCGCCGATCCGCCGAATGGGTGCAAACGCTTGAGCAGGCGGCGCATCGACGGTCGTCGCACGGGTGTCGATCTTGTAGTGCGACCCCGCGTGATCGTCGATCGCACGCCTGAACGCGTCGCGCAGCGGCATCGGCCGGATCTCGAACGTCTGACGCGCCGCCGGTGAACGTACGACCGTGGGATTGCGCAGACCTTCGACGAGCGCGCGGCCCACGCGCGCCTGGGCCGGCGTGACGAGGCCGAGCCACAGACCCGACAGCCGAGGTGTAAGCACTGGCACGGATAGGAAGAAACGTCGCAGCCGCCGTAGCCGCGCGTACTCCCGCATCATGTCGCCGTACGAGACCACCTCGGGACCACCGATTTCGAACACGCCGTCACGCCCCTCGCTCAGGTCGAGCGCTGCCGTCAGATAGGCCAGCACATCGTCGATCGCGATCGGCTGGGTACCCGTGTCGACCCATCTTGGGCAAATCATGACGGGCAGCCGCTCGACCAACGCACGAATCATTTCGAACGACAAGCTTCCCGCTCCGACGATGATCGAGGCGCGGAACTCGACGACGGGCACGCCCGCCTCACGGAGCGCCGCTCCCGTTTCGATCCGGCTCTTCAGGTGCGTCGACAGGGAATCCGGGGAATCACCGAGTCCGCCAAGATAGATGATGCGGCGTACCCCTGCCCGGGCGGCGGCGCGGCCGAAGTTCGACGCCGCACGGCGATCGAGCGCGGCGAAGCTGGGCCCATTCGCCATCGAGTGCACCAGGTAGTACGCCTGATCGATTCCGTCCATCGCCGCGACCAACGACGCTTCGTCGAGGCAGTCTCCTGCGACGACTGCCGTGGTCGCCCGGCTCGGGGCGACGCGCGAAGGGTCACGCGCGAGGCAGCGCACCGCGCAGCCGCCTTCCTCGAGCACTCGAAGAAGGCGGCTGCCGACGTACCCGCTGGCGCCGGTGAGGAGGATGGTTCCCGCCATGACCGATCGCGTTATTTGCCCGGCGGAAGCAGGACGTGATCGATCACGTGAATGACGCCGTTGCTCGCGGCGATGTCGGTCTTCACGACCCGCGCCTTGTCGACAGTCACGTTGCCGTCGGCGACCTTGATGTGGAGGGCGTCGCCGCTGACGGCTTTCGCGGAGGTGATCTTAACGGCATCCGCCGCCATGACCTTGCCCGATACGACGTGATACGTGAGCACGTGCACGAGCATCGCCTTGTTCTCCGGCTTGAGCAGGTTGTCCAGCGTGCCGGCGGGCAGCTTCGCGAACGCCTCGTCGGTCGGGGCAAAGACGGTGAAAGGACCAGGACCTTTGAGCGTGCCGACGAGATCGGCCGCCGCCAACGCTTTCGCCAGCGTCTTGAACGATCCGGCCGCGACCGCCGTGTCGACGATGTCCTTGGTCTGCTGCGCGCGCGCCGGTGAAACCATCGCGAGACACGCAACGAGCGCGAGCGAGGTGAACGTCAGCATCTTCATCTTCATGTGTGCACTCCTTGAACGGTGAACCGAGGAACAACCAAATTACGCATGGTGGCTCGCCGGCTGCAGCCACCGGCCCTGCACGCGCTTCCAGAAGAGCCCCTGGTAAAGACCGGCGGCGCCGACCAATCCGTAGACGACAGCGGTCAGTGCAGACACCTCGCCGAAGGACAGGCCGAACAGCGCAGCCACGAGATCGAACCGCGCGATGGCCACGAGCCCCCAGTTCAGCGCTCCGACCACGACGAGCACTGCCGCAACCACATCGATAGCCTTCATGTGAGACCTCCTGTATTTGAATATAATGAAATTCAGTTGTCATGCAATGACAATGCGCGCCGCTCGTAAAGTCGTGTGAACCTCGCGACAAAGCGCCGCGGATTTTTGAACCTCCGTCAAAAACGAGGGAGCCGATGCTGTCGAAGACGCTGCAGGACG
>JBLNGH010000380.1:0-15118 GCA_050264575.1 Acidobacteriota bacterium
CGACACGTACATGTCGCGCTGAAAGAAGCGCACCTTGCGGACCTTGTCGCGGCTGATGCGGCTGGCCGTGATGTTGGCGATGCACCCGGACGCGAACTTCACTCTGGCGTTGGCGATATCCACGCGCGGCGTCAGCACCGGCACACCGATCGCTTCGACGCCGACGACCTCGGTGCGATCGATGGCCTGGATGACGTCGAGGTCATGAATCATGACGTCGAAGACGACGTCGATGTCGAGGCTGCGTTCCGGAAAGCCGCTGAGCCGGTGCACCTCGATGAACCGCGGCGTCCGCAGGATCGGCAGCGCCGCCTGAATCGCCGGATTGAACCGTTCGCTGTGTCCCACGGCCAGAATGGCGTGCGATTCGCGCGCCAGCCGTTCGAGCTCGTCCGCCTCGTCGAGCGACGCGGCCATCGGCTTCTCGACGAGCACGTGCACGCCTCGCTGGAGAAACGGCCGGGCGACGCTCAGATGATCGGCGGTAGGCACGGCGACGACGATGGCGTCCACGGCCGGTCCGGTCGAGAGCAGCGCCGACGCATCCGTCAACACCTGCGCACTCGTGCCCTTCGC
Source organism: Acidobacteriota bacterium (assembly GCA_050264575.1). GTDB lineage: Bacteria > Acidobacteriota > Vicinamibacteria > Vicinamibacterales > SCN-69-37 > DASQFI01. Next base: position 577 of record JBLNGH010000380.1, read on the forward strand.
CGCCGTCTCGGCGCGGTCGCGGATGAGATCCACGGTTGCCGTGAGCGTGGCGGCCTCGATCGTCGGGACAAGGCGCGCGTGGTGACGGCCCAGGTGGCCCACGCCGATCACCGCAAGTCGAACTGGAGCCACGGACCCCGTCATTCGATCACGTGATCGACGCTCGCGCCGGGCGTCCGACGACGACGATCGCGGCCTCGTCGGCCGCGCGAATGACCTCGTCGCCGTCGACGAGGAGCGTGCGGCCGGCGTCGATTGAAAGCCCGTCGGCGCCCGCAGCCCGCATCGCCGCGATCGTCGCGCGGCCGATCACGGGGACGTCGAATCGCATGTCCTGTCGCGGTTTGGCGACCTTCACGACGCGGGTCTTGCTGCCGGCGATCTGGCCGGCGCGGGCGATGACGGCATCGGTGCCCTCCATCGCCTCGACGGCAACCACCGCGCGGGTCTTCACGACGATCGTCTGACCCACGTCGAGGCCGGCAATCGTGTCGGCCACGCCATACCCGAACTCGAAATCGGCGCGCATGCTCTCGTCCGGCGCGGCCGCGGTCATGACGCCGGGGCGCGCCATGAAATCCGCCAGGAGCGACGTCGAATCCATCAGCGTGATGCCGCGCTCCTGAAGCACGTCGGCGACCGCCGCAATCACCGCGTCGGTGTTGCTCGCCTTCAATCGCTGCAGCGCCGCGAGGAGCGTCGCGTCGGGCGCGACGCCGCCAAACAGCTTGACGTGCTTGACCTGGCCCGCCATCACGGCGCGGGTCACGCCCGCGTCTTTCAGCGTGGTGATGCATCTGCCGAGCGCGCCGAGATCGATCCAGGTGAACGTCGTATTGCCGACGTCGCGAGCGAGGGTCTCGAGCTCGGGAAATGTCTCGCCGGAAATGCCAATCACGGCGACGTCGTGACCGAGCCGCCTCGCCGCGCGGAGCACCAGAAACGGGAAAGTGCCGTTGCCGGCAATCAGGCCGATAGGCAATCGCGTCTACTCGACGTCCACCAGATCGTCGACCCGCTTGGACGGGCGCCGGAGGATCACGCCGCGCTGAGAGGTGAGGATGAAGTTGACCAGATACGTCACCTCGGGCGCCGAGAGCGTCGGATCGCGGTCGATCAGCTCCAGCGCGCGGCTCGTGTTGTGGCGCACGAGATGCCGGTACGCCTTGCGGAGCTTGCCGATGAGATCGGGACTGAAGCCGCGGCGCGCCAGGCCGATCGAGTTGACGCCGTAAATGCGCGCCCGGTTGCCGACCGTCTTCGCGTACGGCAGCGCGTCTCGCGTCACGACCGTGTAGCCGCCGATGAACGCGTGCTGTCCGACCCGGCAGAACTGGTGCACGCCCGAGTACGCGCTGATCGTCGCATAGTCCTCGACGGTGACGTGCCCACCGAGCGTGGCCGCGTTACCGAAGATCGTCTGGCTGCCGATGTGGCAGTCGTGCGCCACGTGCGCGTACGCCATGAACAGGTTGTCGTCGCCGATCGACGTGACCCCGCCGCCGCCTTTGGTGCCGCGGTGAATCGTGACGAACTCACGGAACACGTTGCGGCGGCCGATGACCAGACTGGTCCGCTCGCCGCGGTACTTGAGATCCTGCGGCGCGAGGCCGATCGAAGCAAACGGATAGATCTGCGTGTCGTCGCCGATCTCCGTCCAGCCGTCGAGCACGCTCGATCCGCCGATGCGGCAGTTCGTGCCGATGCAGACATGGGGCCCGATGGTCGCATACGGCCCGACCATGGATCCCGGGCCGATGCGCGCGGTCGGGTGCACGATCGCCGTTTCGTGAACGACGACGTCGCGCCGGGTTTGGCGCTGCTCCCAGAACGACAGCTCCGGGCCCTGGTCGAGGGCCAGAAGCAGCTCGGCTTCAGCGACGACGTCCCCGGCGACCGTGGCGACACCCGACGCCCGGGCCAGACGGCCCCGCCGGCGGCCGAGGGTCACCTCGAACTCGAGTCGATCGCCCGGCACCACCTGCCGCCGGAACTTCGCCTTGTTGACGCCGCGCAGCCACGCACGGCCGTCCTCGCGGCCGCCCGCGAACAGCATCAGCGTCGCCACCTGCGCGAGCGATTCGATCATCAGCACGCCCGGCATCAACGGCGTCCCGGGGAAGTGCCCCTGGAAAAACTCCTCGTTGACCGTGACGTTCTTGACCGCGACGATACGCCGCCCCGGCTCGTGGTCCGTGACGGCATCCACGAGCACCGAGGGATAGCGGTAAGCCAGGCGCTCGAGGACCGGCGGGATGTGCATCAGCGCGTCATTTGACAACGGCGTTGAGCCGTTTGACGATCTCGAGCGACAGATCCAGCCCCGGCGCCGCCGCGACGACCTGGAGGCCCGGCGGGGTGTCGCCCTGCTGCGGCGGGATCGCGAAGATGACCCAGAGGTTCTTCTCCGCGCGCACCGCCTCGATGTGCGGCAGGACCTGCTTCTCGAAGTTGTTCAACAAATCCTGAGTCAGCTGATCGACCTGCACCTGCGCGTCCTGCTGCGCCGCCTGCATGTCGCGCTGCTTCCGATCGAGCTCGCGGCCCCACTGCACCAGAATCTTCTCCTCGACCACGCCCTGCTGCGTCTTGATCTTCTGGGTCAGCCCTTGGATCTCCGTCTGCATGGCGGAAAGCTGAGCGTTCAGTTTCTCCTGGAGCTTCTTGATCTGCTCGGTCCCCGCCTTGCCGAGGTTCGATTCGTTCACGATTATCTGCAGGTTCACGAATCCGAACTTGGCCTCGGCTGGAAACGGGGCGGCAGGCTTCGGCGCCGGTGGTGGTGGCGTGGCGGGCTTCTGCTGCGGCACCGGCAAGGGCGGCGGCGTCTGCTGGGTCGGCGGTGTTTGTGTCGGCGGCGGCTTCGGCGGCGGCGTCGTCTGTGTCGGCGGCGGCGTTTGCGTCGGAGGCGGCGTCTGGGCAAAAACAGGCCCGGCCGCGAGCAGGGCACTCAAAGCAAGAATCACGAGCAAGCGTCTCATTATCATCGGCACCTTGGTTGGGAACGATAGCTCAGCGTCGGGTGTCCGGCCAAGCGGGCGCTGCGGCTATGTGCAACCCCATGTATCGGTTAGGACGCCCTTTTGTCCAGCCCGGTTGCCTCGCCGAAGCCTTTGGCGAAGGCGGGCCGAGCCGCAAAACGGCCCCAAGAGTCTAACAGACCGGAAATCGGGAATTGGTAATGGGGAATTGGTGATTGGTAATGGGGAATTGGTAATTGGGAGTGATTGAGATCGGTCAATCGGGAATTCGGAATGTGTAATGCTGAACATGCGAATGAGGGCTGATGGATAACTCGACAGGTCATTGGAATATGCGCGCGCTCCGGAGGCTGGCGGTCGTGGTGATGCTCGTGGCGGCGACGACTGTCGCCTGCACCGACGAAACGCCAGGGCCGACTCCTACGCCAACGCCGCCTCCGACCACCACCGATACGTTCACGGATACTCTGAAGGTCAACGGCGCCTTTTCATACCCGTTCCCGGTCGTCGCAATCGGAAGTGTGACGGCGACCCTGACGTCGGTTTCGGACGCCACCATCGCGGTTTCGCTCTCGCTAGGGACCTGGAATGGCGCGAGCTGTCAGGTCGTGATCGCGAACGACAAGGCGTTGCAGGGCGCAGTCGTTCCCGCCACGGTGACGGCCGTCGGCAGTTACTGCGTGCGCATCTCCGACGTCGGCTTCATTGTCGATCCAGTTGCGTTCCAGATTTCAGTAGTCCATCCGTAAGCCAGCAAGCCTGGGAGCTGGGAAGCCTGGAAGGCAAGACTCTTGTCTCCCTGGCTTCCCGGCTTCCCGGCTTCCCGGCTTCCCGGCTTAGAACGTCGTTCCCACCGCGAACCGGAAGCTGTACTTCGACTGCGGCTGCAGGTTGTTGTTGAGCACGCCGCCGCGCTGCGGGTTGTAGGCCGCAATCAGCCTGAACGGCACGTTCAGCACGGGCATGAAGAACCGGACTTCGAGTCCGGTCGACGTCTTGAAGGCGGGGCGCTTCCCAACCACCTGGGTCGTCGGCACCGGAATCTGTCCCGGCGGGAAGATGGTGTTGGGTGAGAGCGGATCGAGCAGCGGCGGCCGGGGCACCGGCACCAGAACCCTGACATCCTCCCACCACCCGAAGCTCTGGCCGACGTCGCGGACCTGACCGGCATCGTAGAACCCGAGTACCCTCACCGGGCCGCCGATGTGGAAGTAATACTCGGCGTTGAACAGCAGCGTCTTGTTGCCGCCGGTCACCACCCCCGTAATCGGATCGCGCGGGCCGACCGTCCGGATGTCGAATCCGCGGATGCTGTACTCGCCGCCCAGGAAGTACTTCTCGAAAATCGGCAGGGTGGTCGTCTGTCCGTACGGGCGGACGTACTGAATCTCGCCGCGGAGACCGAACGACTGTCTCGGCGTGAACTGGTGGTACCAAATCCCCTCGCCGCGGGTCTGGTAGAACGACGTGTTGCCGCCGATGCCCGCCAGATCGAACGACGCCGTCAGCCGCTTGCCCTGCGTCGGGAAGATCGGCTGGTTGACGGTGTTGAACACCACGCTCGGCGAAATCTTGCTGACCGTCCGCTGGCCGCCCTCGTCGATGAGCAGCGCATCGTTCAGGAACGGGTTCGTGATGGCGGCCGCCAGGTACCCGGGCTCGATGTCGAGGATCGTGACTTCCTGGTAGCTGTAGCCCATGAACATCCGGGTGTAGTCCGCGAGCGGGTAGCCGAACAGCAGGTTGGTGCCGGTCGTCCGCTGCGTGTATTGCAGCGGGAAGATGTACTCCCGCGTGAACACGTCGGCGCCCACGGTGATCGGCCGATCGAACAGATACGGCTCGCTGAACGAGACCTGGTACTGCTTGGCCTGCGAGCCGCGCTGGAGCGAAATTCCGACGGTCTCGCCGCGGCCGAGGAAGTTGGACGTCTGGAACGAGAGCTGCCCGAAGAAGCCGTCGAACTGTGACACGCCGGCGCCGAACGACAACTGGTTGCGATTCTGCTCCTCGAACTTCAGCGTGATGTCGACCTTGTTGTCCGTCCCGGGGGTGTCCTCGATCTTCATCTCCTCCGGCTTGCCCTCGAGCGGCTTGAAGTAGCCGAGCTGGTTCAGCCGGCGGATGCTGTCCTTGAGCGCCGCCGTGTTGAAGACGCCGCCCTCCCACACCCGCAGCTCACGCCGGATGACGTTGTCACGCGTCGTCGTGTTGCCGAGGAACGTGATCCGGTTGACGAAGAACTGCTTGCCCTCGTTCAACTTGATCGTCACGTCCATGATCGGCGGCGGGTTTTGATCGACCGGCTCGACGTTGCCGTTTTCGTCGCACTTGAAGCCCCGCGGACAGAGGATCGGATCCGGGACCATCTGCCAGTATCCGACCGCGCCGTACAGGTCCTTGGCCTTCTCGAACCCTTTCGCGATCTGCTTGCGGCTGTAGTAGTCGCCTTCCTTCACCTTGAACAACGGCCGGAGGAATTCGGGCTTGATCGCCGTCCCGGGGGCGATCTCGAACTTGCCGATCTTGTAACGTTCACCTTCGTCGACCGGGATCCTCAGTCGAATCCAGCGCTTCCTGCCGTCCTTGCTGTCCTCGATCGTCTCGAGCTGGGGCTGACCCACCTGCGCGCGCGCGTACCCCTCGTTCCCGTAGAACTCGGTGACCTTCTGCGCGTCGTCCTGGAACTTCATTTCCTGGTAGGTGCCGGCGCTCGTGATCCAGGACAGCCAGCTCTTGGGCTTGTTGTCCTTCATCTGCCCGCGGAGCTTGCCGTCGCTGATGGCCTTGTTGCCGTCGAAGACGACCTCCTTGAGCTGCGCCTTCGGCCCCTCGGTGATGTTGAAAGTGAGGTCGATCAACTTCGGACCTTCCGGCAGGGGCTTCAGCTGGGTCTCGACTTTGGCGAAGTTGTAGCCTTTCTCCGAGTACAGCTCGCTGATGACCGTCTTCACGCGGCGAATCGTCGCCAGATCCACGAAGCTGTCGAGCCGGACTTCGATTGCTTTTTCCTTCAGCTTCTCTTCAATCTTGGCGACTTCGATTTTCTTGGAGCCTTCGTAATTGACGACCTTGATGCGCGGCCGCTCTTCCATGTGGAAGACCACGTGCTTGCCGGCCACGCCGTTCGAGTACGGCTCGTCGATGACCTCAATCCAGAGGTTGTCGAGGAAGTTCGTCCGCCACAAGTTCCAGAAGTCAGCCTGGACGGCGTCCTCGTTGTAGGGCACCCACTTCTGCTGGCTCGCAATCGACCAGGGAGCCTTCAGGTGGTACTGATATGTACCGGCGTCAATCGCGGATTGATTGACGGGGTGAAAGATGATCTGCGCGCAACGATACAGGACGGGCGAACCGGCAGGCGGCGCCGCCGCATTGGGCGGCTCGATGGTGCTGCAGGGAACGACCTGTGCCATCGCCGGCGCGGCGACCGACAACAGAATCAGCGTGAGTCCTACGGGAACGAGCCTTCGTCGAAGCATGTGCACCGAATGTAGGCCGGCCCTTCAGGGCCGGCGGGACGCCGACCTCGAGGGGTCAGCCAACATCTTATTCCCTGTCCGGATGCGTCGGCCCTGATTGGGCCGACCCACACATGAATCAGACGGTCACGGCGAGGCGTCGGCCGGCATCTTCCTGTCCGGCTGACCGCCAGGCCAGCGTGCCGTGTTCGAGGTAGATCTCGATGAGGCCGGTCCGCAGCTGGCCGCGGATCAGCTCTTCCGACAGCGGGTCCTCGATGTAGCGCTGGAGCGCCCGGCGCAGCGGCCGCGCGCCGTACGAGCGGTCGCGGCACGTCGCGTCGATGATCCAGTCCACCACCTCGGGCAGTACTTCGATTTGCAGGTGCCGGTCGGCCAGATGCTGGTTCAGGTTCCCGATCAGCAGCCGCGTGATCCGCCGCAGATCGTCGTCCGAGAGCGGGTCGAAGACGATGATCTCGTCGACGCGGTTGATGAACTCGGGGTTGAAGGTCTTCTTGACCTCGCCGAGCACCATGTCGGTGACCGACCTCTGGATCTCCTTCTGATCCGGCGTCTGGAACCCGAGCGACGCTTTCTTCTGAATGAAGCGCGCGCCGATGTTCGACGTCATGATCAGAATCGTGTTCTTGAAGTTCACCCGGTTGCCAAGGCCGTCGGTGAGGTGCCCGTCCTCGAAGACCTGCAGCAGGATGTTGAACAGATCCGGGTGCGCCTTCTCGATCTCGTCGAGCAGGACCACCGAGTACGGACTGCGCTTGATCTTCTCGGTGAGCTGCCCGCCTTCCTCGTGCCCGACGTAGCCGGGCGGCGATCCGATGAGCTTCGAGACCGAGTGCTTCTCCATGTACTCGGACATGTCGAAGCGAATCAACGCGTGGTCGCTGCCGAACAGGAAGTTCGCGAGCGCCCGCGCCAGCTCGGTCTTGCCGACGCCGGTCGGACCCAGGAAGATGAAGCTGCCGACGGGCCGGGTCGGATTCTTCAGTCCGGCCCGCGATCGTCGGATCGCGCGCGACAGCGCCGAAATCGCCTTCTCCTGGCTGATGACGCGCCGGTGCAGTTCCTCTTCCATCCGCAGGAGCTTGTGCCCTTCGTCCTCGTTCACGGACGTGAGCGGGACGCCGGTCCACTTCGAGACGACCTCGTCGATTTCGGCGCGGCCGATCGGGACGCGCGTCGACCCCGACTTCACGTCCAGCCGCTCGCGCACGACGTGGAGGTTCTCGCGCGCCTGGGCTTCCTGATCGCGCAGCAGCCACGCCTTCTCGAGATTGCGCTCGGAAATCGCCTGATCGATCTGTTCGATCGACATGCGGATGCTGCGGTTGATCTCGCCCATTTCGGCGCTCGCCTCGGCCTCTCGCAGCTTCGCGCGGGCGCCGGCTTCGTCGATGAGATCGATCGCCTTGTCGGGCAGGAACCGATCGGTGATGTACCGGCTCGACTGGTAGACGGCCGCTTCGATCGCTTCCGTCGTGTACTCGACGTGATGGAACGATTCGTAGCGATCCTTCACGCCCATCAGGACCTGGACGGTTTCTTTCTCCGTCGGCGGATCGACCTTGATCGCCTGGAAGCGGCGCTCGAGCGACCGATCCTTCTCGATGTACTTGCGGTACTCGGCGGGCGTCGTCGCGCCGATGCACCGGATCTCGCCGCGTGAGAGCGCGGGCTTCAGGATGTTGGCCGCGTCGAGCGACCCTTCCGCCGACCCCGCGCCCACCAGCGTGTGCAGCTCGTCGATGAACACGATGATGTTCGGGTTCTCGGTCAGCTCTTTCATGATCGCCTTGAGGCGCTCTTCGAACTGACCGCGATACTTCGTGCCCGCGACGATGAGGGAAATGTCCAGCGCCAGGATGCGCTTGTCACCCAGAAAATGCGGCACGTCCCCGCAGACGATCTTCTGGGCCAGGCCTTCGACGATGGCGGTCTTGCCGACGCCCGGCTCGCCGATGAGCACCGCGTTGTTCTTGGTGCGGCGGCAGAGCACCTGCTGCACGCGCTCGAGCTCGACCTGACGGCCGACGAGCGGATCGAGCTGGTTCTTCATCGCGGCCTCGGTCAGGTCGCGGCTGAACTCGGCGAGAAGCGGCGTCTCCTTGGGACGCGCCGGCGCCGTCTTTTCGTTCAGAAGCTGGACGATGTCCTCGCGCACGCTCGCGAGCCGCATCCCCTTCTCGTACAGAATCGACGCGGCGACCGACCGCTCTTCGCGGAGGATCCCGAGGAGCAGATGCTCGGTGCCGATGTAGGTGTGCAGCAGCCGGTCCGCTTCTTCGGCGGCGAACTGCAGGACCCGTTTCGTCTCGGCGCTGAATGGAATCTCGACCGAGGTGGAAACCTTTTCCCGGAAGATCGTCCGGCCTTCGATTTCCTTGCGAATACTTTCGAGCGACAGGTGGGATCGCGCGAAGATCCGGCTGGTCAGACCCTTGCCTTCCCGGATGAGGCCGAGCAACAGATGCTCCGTCTCAATCGACGTGCTTCCCAGCTGAGTGGCTTCGTAGCGGGCGAAAAACAGGACACGCCGCGCTCGTTCCGTATAGCGTTCAAACATCCAAACGACCGCCTGGGAGCAGGCTCGGCATGGCGTACCTTCACCAAGAATTATACGGCATGGTCACGCGGACACTGCGCCCGAGCACGACGCGCACGTCCACTTTGACTTGCATCACGTGCCGTGCCAAACGCGCGAGCCGTGAACAGGCCCGAATGTCACAACGCCCTTGTCAGAATCTGCCTGATTCTGGACATTAGATCGGCCGCAGTGAACGGTTTCTGTAGGAAGTGCCTGTCGAAGGGCCCCGGACTGGCCAGCGCATCGTCCGCATAACCGGAGATATAGAGGGCCGGAACACCCGGGCGGATTTGGTCGAGCGCCCTTACAAGTTCGGGCCCGGTGCCGCCCGGCATGAGCACGTCGGTGATGACCAGGTGGATAGGCTCAGCGGTGGCCTGCACGACGTTGAGCGCGTCAGCTTGATGCTCGGCGGCAATGACGCAGTACCCCTGTGATTCGAGCAACCGCGTGAGGTAGGTGCGGACCGAGTCGTCATCTTCGACGAGCAGCAGTGTCTCGCAGCCGCGCGTAGCGTCCGGCGGCAATGGGCCCAGTTCCGTTTCCGGCCGGAGCTGGGTTTCGGGAAAGTACAAGCGGAAGGTGGTGCCCTGGTTGGGCGCGCTGATGACCTGAACCGTTCCGCGCATCTGTTTGACGATGCCGTACACCGTGGCAAGCCCCAGACCGGTGCCACGGCTCTGTTCCTTGGTGGTGAAGAACGGCTCGAAGATGCGTGCCTGCGTGGCCGCATCCATGCCGATGCCGGTGTCGGCGACTTCGAGCAGGACCCCGGCCCCGGCGGGCGCTTCGGCCCCGGGCGCCAGCGCGTCGAGCCAGATGTTGGCCGTGCGAATCGTCAGCCGGCCGCCGGCAGGCATGGCGTCGCGCGCGTTGACCGCCAGGTTGACGACGATCTGCTCGATCTGGCTGCGATCACCCAGGACAGGCGACGGGTTCGGCGCGACATCCGCGGTGATCTCGATGTGCTCGCCTATCACGCGGCCGAGCATGGGGACGAGATCGGAAACCAGCGCAGAGAGGTTGATGATGGAGGGCTGCAGCATCTGCGGCCGGCTGAAGGCGAGGAGCCGCCGGGTCAGGCCGGCGGCGCGTTCGGCCGCCTTCTGAATCTCCAGGATCTGAGCGCGGTGCTCTTCGTCGCCTTCGAGATCGTGTCGAAGCAAGTCGGCGTATCCAAGAATGGCGGTCAGCAGATTGTTGAAGTCGTGAGCGATGCCGCCCGCGAGTTGACCGACCGCCTCCATCTTCTGGCTTTGGCGGAGCCGCGCTTCGAAGTCTCTCCGCTCGGTGACGTCGCGAGTGACGGCGACGAACCCGCGCAGATCGTCGGCGTCATCCTCGAGCGGACGAATGAGCGTCGTCCCGATGAACCGGCCGCCGTCCCGGCGGCGGCAGACGCCGTCGCGCTCGTGAGAGCCGTGATCGTGCGCGCGCTGGAGGATCGCCGCGAACTCGGCCTCCGTCATGTTGAAGAGCGGCGCCGCGGGCTGATCGGTTATCTCCTCACTCGGATGGCCGAAGACGTGCTGCGCGCCGAGCTGCCACGTCACGACGCGGCCGTGCTCGTCCAGGACGAACATCGCGTAGTCCTTGATGCTGTCGAGCATCAGGCTCAATCGCGACTCCACCTCGCGGAGCCGCCGGTCGGCGGCGCGCCGCTCGCGCTCCCGGGCTTCGGCAATCAGATGACCATGGTCGAGGGCCATGGCGGCATACCGCCCGAGCTGCGCGAGCAGCCTCAGGTCATCGTCCGGGAACAGCGAGCCGTGCCGCTGTACCACCAGTACGACGCCCCAGGTGTGGGCATCAGTGGCGATCGGCGCCGCGAGCACCCGCGCGCCGTAGTCGCGCACCCGATTTGCGACGTCCGCCTCGCAGGCGGACGTGAGGTCCGACACCGGCGTCAACGTCCGGCTGACACGTCCGAATACCCCATCCTTGGGCCGGATCTGAAGACCGATCAGCGCGGGGTCGCTCGCCGACCGCACCGCAAGATCTGTTGAGAGCGGATCATCGCGAAGCGCGACGAGCGTCACCGCGTTGCCGACGCTGCTCGTCCCGGCAAACGTGAGGTCGTCGCCGGCGCGGCGGGCCCGCTCGACGGGATCGAGCCCCGCGACGCGCGTGAGGTAGTTGGCTTGCTCGGCGCGCTGCCACGCGGCGCGAAGACGGCGAGGCGTCGCGAACGCCAGGAAGATGGACGTCAGCGCAGCAGCGACGAAGATCTCGTGCACTGCGAACATCCATCGGCCCAGGTTCTCCCACCACATCCACGTGATCGTGACGGCATACACGAGGATGAACATCCATGACCCAAACGCCGCGAACGTCAACCGTTTGGCGGTGACACCTGATTTTCGACGCGCTTCCTGCAAGAACGCTATCGCCGCGTAGGCGTACAGAGCGCAAATGTACCCATAGAACACGGTGTTCAGGGCGTCGCCACGAATGATGAGAGCTGACCCGGCGACGGCAACGAGGCCGCCGGCGATAGCACCGTTGCGGACGATGGCAGGAACCGCGCGAAACTGCTCGACGAGCCGGAGCAGGAGGTACGGTTGAAGGACATAGAGTGCGTCGGCGAGAACTGGAACAATCTGCGCTCGCGGCAGGGCGACGTGTGAAATGACGAAGACCAGAATGTTGAGGTGATGAGCGTCCCGGTACCGCCACGCGGCGCGGGCGGAGCTGACTGCAGTGAGCAGGAGCAGCACGTACGAAACGTAGTAGGCGACGTTAGCCGCTCTGAACATCGGTGACCGTCAGCGCCCGCCATCCACGGACGCAGCGATTCGGATCAGCTCTTCCTGATTGAGCGCCGTGGGCGCGCCTTCCAGGCTGTATCGCACCTTTCCATCGCGATCGACTAGCACCATCGTCGGCACGCGGCGTAAACGCAGATTCCGGAAATCGACGCCGACCAATCGATCCTCGTCCAGGCCAATCGCACAAAGGTATTCCCGCTCCTCCGGTTCGCTGCCTTCGCGCACGATCATCAGCGTCCGGATCGACGGTCTGTCACGAAGTCCGGCAACGAGGCTGGCAAACGCGGGCTTGGCGGCCTGACAGGCGCCACAACCTGCGCGCGTGAAGAGGAGGAGCGTTAACGGAACCGACTCGTGAATCGTCGCCGGGACATCGATGCGCTCGCCGACTCTATAACCGGCGTTCCCCGGCGGACTCTGGCCCCACCGGTCGCGCAGCGCCGGTACCGCCATCACCAGCGCGGAGCCGGCGACGACCATCACGCACCCGATCGTGACGGCGGTCGCGGCACGTCTCAACAACACCTCGGCTTGCACGTATGTCTCAGTTGGCAGGGTTCCGGCCTGCGCTCAGGCTACGGCAACCCCAGGGCCGGACCACAGACCCCGTCGCATTCCTCGTTCCAGAGCCAGCCGCACATCGGCCACTCAGTGTCTGGATTGCACCCGTTCGTGCGGCAGGAGCCCGGATACCCGTCACACCCCCACCCACTTGAACAGTCGCAGTCGTCGGCCGTCGCCAGCACGACGAGCATGTCGCGGACGTAGTTCGCCAGCCGCATGCCGAGCGGCTCGATACTCGCGGTTTGCTCGTCCTTCGGACCGAGACGATAAAGAAGATACTCCGCTTCAGACCGGCCCAACAGCGCCGTGATCTGATCGGCGATGAGCGCCGTCTCCGCGCGCCGCTTCACGCCTGTCGCATCGAACAAGTCCGGCGTGATCAGCGCGATCGCAGCCTCGAGCGCCGGGAGGGCATCCGAGCTGAGCGCGGGGTGGGTATCGATGTACATCTGGATGTGCGAGCGCCAGATTTGCGCCCGAAGGTCTGGCGTCAACGCGCGCATGATTTCTTTCCGGTAGATGACGGGGTATGACTCAATCGCATTAGCCGCCGCGAGAAGGTCGTTGGTGGAGAGCGAGGCCACCCATTGGCGAACGGCCTGTTTCGAGCTCGGCGTTGCGATGGCCTGGAGGAGGATGGTTTCGGCCGGCAGCGTCAAGGCAAGCGCCACGACACAACCGATAACACGTCTTCGGGTCTTTGCGGTCACTGTGCACGTCCTTGGAGAGCAACATCCGAATGATGCGAGGGGGGAACCAAGTGGCCGACGGTCGCTGGCGACTGTATAGAGTCGATTGCGCGGCTGTCAATGTTCGTTTAGGAACGACACTCGTCTGCGATTGTCGTTCCTGTCAGTTCGTGTCAGCTCGTGTCAGGTTTTCGTTGCCGAGCCTTCCGGCAACCTGTTAGACACGAGTCGGCCGACCTCCAGCCGTTCGATCCGATCGCACAGCGCGGCAAGGACAGGATTGTGGGTGACGATGATCGACGTCAGGCCATGCTCGCGGTGCATCGTCCGTATGAGCTGATGCAATTCGCCCGCGGTCGCTTCGTCGAGGTTCCCGGTCGGTTCGTCGGCGAGCAGCAGGGACGGGTGACCGACGAGGGCGCGTGCGACCGCGACGCGCTGCTGTTCACCGCCTGACAGCGCGGCGGGCCGGTGGCCTATGCGGTCCGCAAGCCCGACGCGGTCGAGCAGCGCGCGTGCCCTGTCCTGCCGTTCGGTCGACGGCAGTCCCGCGATTCGGAGCGGCATCTCGACGTTTTCGAACGCGGTGAATTCCGGCAGCAGGTGATGAAACTGAAACACGAAGCCCACATGCCGATTCCGGAATCGCACCCGCGCCGCATCGTCCATCTGATCGATCAGCGCGTCGCCGATCCGAATCGTGCCGGCGTCGAAGGGATCCAGACCCCCTAAGAGATGCAGCAGGGTGCTCTTCCCCACGCCCGACGCGCCGACGATCGCGACCATTTCGCCCTGCTCAACGCTCAGATCCAGTCCATGAAGGATCTCCAGCCGGCCGGTCGCCGTCCGGTACGCCTTGACGAGTCCTCTCGCCTCGACAAACGGCATGCGGCTACTGGTTCCTTAGCGCCTCGGCGGGATCGAGCCGGCCGGCCTGGCGCGAGGGGTAGAGAGTGGCAAGCAGACAGACCGCGATCGCCGAGATCACGACGATGGTCACGTCGAGCGGCTTGATCCAGAACGGCAGGTACGTGATTTGGTACACGTCGGCCGGCAGTCGTATGAGGTGGTACCGATCGGCAACGATAGAGACGATCAGGCCCAGCACAGCGCCAGACACCGTGCCGACGAGCCCGATCGTGAGGCCCTGATAAATGAAGATGCGCCGGATCGCGCCGGCCGGCGCGCCCATCGTCCGCAGGATGGCGATGTCGCGGCTCTTCTCCATGACCAGCAGCACGAGCGACGCGACGATGTTCAGCGCGGCGACCACGACGATGAGCCCGATCGTGAGCGACAACCCGACCTTTTCGAGCCACAGCGCCGAGTAGAGCTCGCGATTGATCTCGGTCCAGTCCTGCACCATGTAACCGGGTCCGAGCCGTTCCCGGAGCGTCGCGCTCACGTCCGGCGCTTCGTCAAGATTCGTGAGGCGGAGCTGGATCAGGTCAGGACCATCCCGGCCGAGCAGCTC
>JBLNGH010000381.1:0-2751 GCA_050264575.1 Acidobacteriota bacterium
CGTTCGGCGACGGCGGTCGTGATTGTCAGCAGGCGTGCACGCAGATCGCGATCGCGCAAGTACTCCATTGCCTCGGCCTCGCCGGCAATGGCGAAATGCGCCGACATCGGTGACCCACCAAGACCGGCAAGCTGCGGAAAGATGTACCAGATCCAGTGACCGCGCTTGCCGCCCGCGCGGATTTCCGCCAGCGCCGTGTCAAATCCGCTGTGCGCGGCCGCTTGAGCCGATTTGAAGCGCTCCAATCCGGTCATCTGACTATTGAACCTTGACGGCGCTCGCCGGAGGTGCCAAAGTTCCCTGGGCGCTGGCCTGGCGCCTCACCTCGACTTGGCCTCCCCCCGCGGGGCTGCGATCGAGGCAAAGGGGTTCCACACCTCGGGCCGATTGACCTGGGTTCTTCACGGTCGCGCGACCAGCAGGCGGGGGCTGGGGGTCGTGTGGCCAGAGAAGGACCCGACCATGACCCGCGCTCGCGCTCTCAAAAAACTCATCCGCGCCCGTGCTGCGAAGACCGGTGAACGCTACACCACCGCTCGTCGGCATGTGCTGCGCAGTCTTCAGCAAAGCCGCGCGGCTTCGGCGCAACCCGTTGCCCCCGCGACGTCGCGGTCTGCGACGACGGCTGCCTCGAGCTCGAAGGGCGGCCTATCAGACGCGAAGTCTCGCGAGAAGACGGGACACGGACTCGAACATTGGTTCGACGTCCTCGATCGGTTCGACGCCGTTCAGAAGGGCCACACCGCCGCCGCGAGGCACCTCTACGACACGCACGGCGTCGATGGCTGGTACGCACAGGGGATCACCGTCGCGTACGAGCGTGCACGAGGCGTGCGCGCCATCAATCAACGCCGCGACGGCGGATATGAGGTCTCCGTCTCGAAGGTGTTGCCCGTCGCGACGCCGGACGTCATCAAGGCGTTTGCCGAATCACGCCGCCGGAGAAAGTGGATCGCCGACACCGACCCGCGACTCGTGACCGCGTTGTCAGGCGCGCTCGACGGCTCCTCTTCAAAGGGATTCGTCGTCAAGCCAAACGGCCAGGCGCGGTTGCGATACCCGTGGGACAGCACGATCGTCGAGGTGTATCTCCTGCCGAAGGCTGGTGATAAATCGTCGATCGTCGTGGTCAGCAAGAAGCTTGGCAGCCAGGCGATCGTCGACGAGCGGCGGGCGCAGTGGCGCGCGGCGCTCGGCGCGCTCGCGGTGTTTCTCGGGAGCTGACCGACCCGCGGACGTCAGCGTGGACGACAGGGGTTCGGCTCTGGCGGTCCGTCCGCGGCGGCGGGGGCCTGCGCACCCAGAAATACAGCGCGATGAGCGCCAGCAGCGCGAGAGGCACAGCCCATTTCCACCATGCCGGCGCCGGCTCATCAGGTGTCCCGGGCCTGTCGCCGGCCAACGTGCGCTCAGTCGCGCGTCTGCGGATCGCGTCACGGGTCGGGGTACTCGCGCGACCGCCCATGCCAAGCGCCACGCTGAGCCCGGGCAGTTCCCCGAGAAGCGCCCACTGTTCCGCCAGCAGACCTTTGAGGCTCCAGGCATCCAAGCCCCTGCGGCCGACGATACGAACGACCTGTCCGACGACAAGCGGCAGCGCAAGAGTCAGCAACGAGATCGACGATGACCGGTTGATACCCGCAAACGAAGAGATCCACTCGATGACTGCGCTGGTGCGTCCGGCGAGCGCGGTGTCGACCGCCGGACGGCCGGCATTGATCAAATTGATGATGCCGTCCGGCGCTCCGATCGCGGCACCGATGTCGGCGTAGTTCGGCGAGTCGAGCTGGTTCAGCCGAATCAGATCGATCAGGCTGCTGGCGCCCGCGGTCGTCGAGGCCTTCGCGGCCAGTCCGCCCATGATCGCCGGCAGAACCGCTCCGAGACCGGTTTGGATCCGGACCGGGCTCTCGCCCAACGCAAACGCCACGCGATTGAGCGTGTCGCCTCGAAAGTCCCTCGCAAATTGTCCGATGAGATTGGCTGCCACGCTGACCGGTACCTCTCGGGCGGGAGCTCGGAGTACGTGCGCAAGACGAATACCATCGGACAGCGGAGCGATCACGCGAGATGGGGCGGTATGGCCGCGAGGCGCAACGGGCCCCACGATTCTTCGTCAGTCCTCCTCGGATTTCGCGCGTTCGTTGATCGCGTCCGCCGGCTGCAGTCGATCCGGCATCACGAACGTCCGTTTGGCTCTTGGCGAGGCCAGCGTGTCCTTACGGTAATACCTGGCAAGGATTGACGGCTTCCACGTCATCAGATCGCCGTTCCGCGACACGAATTCCTCCCACGCCAGCTCGCGCCCGTCACCGTCGAGCCGCTCGTTGATCAGCAGCAGGTAGCCTGTCGTGATCGTCTCGTGATACAGGTCCGGTTTTCCCTGCGCGACGGCAAACCGGCGCAAGTTCGCGCCGAATCGGGCGAGCGCCTCCGGAAACGGATGCTGTCGCAGGTACCACCACGCGACCCGGACGTGATCGCGATGACGGAATCCATCGGGCGGAACTTCGGTTCGTTCGAACAACCGGACCAGACTCTCGTCGTCCATAAGGCCTCCAGTTTCGTACAAAACAAAAAGGGGTCACGGCGAATGCCGTAACCCCTTCGATTGATGATTGCGGAAACTTGCTACGACTGCAGCGCCGATGCTCTCTGGGGCTGCGTCAAACCTTTAGAGCGGTTTCGACTTCCGTGTAGCGGCCGTGGTGGGGGGGGGGGCCGGGGGGGCCGCCCCCGGGGGGGGGGGGG
>JBLNGH010000382.1:0-13757 GCA_050264575.1 Acidobacteriota bacterium
CTCCGCCGGCGGCAGGCCGAAAATCAACCAGCCATGTCCGGCATCGACTGATTTGAACCCGAGGACGTCACGGATGAACGCGCGGTCCGCGTCGGGATCCTTGCTGTAAACGAGGAAGTGCGAGCCGGTGATCACGCCGCTGGCGCACCCGGCTCCGGCGCCCTGCCGCCGAGCTCTCGATCGAGATCGAGCAGGGCGGCCGAATCATTCTTCACCATGTGGAACTTGGCGACGATCTCCCGGACGGTCTTCTCCTCTTCGACCTGCTCGGTAATGAACCACTGCAGCTCCGCCATGGCCGCAAACACCTTCTCCCGGAACGCGAGCTCGTAAAGCGCGTCGATCTGCTTGCTGACTTCCTGCTCCTGTGCGAGCGCGCGTTCGAAGACTTCGACGACGGACGCGAAGTCGCCCTTCGGTTCGTCCATACGCGTCAGAAGCACCGGATGGTTGCGCGCGAGGACGAAGTCGAAGAGCTTCAGCGCGTGGCCGTGTTCCTCGGCGCTCTGGAGGCGCAGCCAGCGCCCGGCGCCCATGAACTTGTGATGCTCGCACCAGGCCGCCATGGCCAGGTAGGAGAACGACGCGGCGAACTCCGCCGCAATTTGACGATTGATGGCTTCGAGCACCTGGGTTGTCATGCGCCCAATTGTTAGGGGGTCAGGTCCTGTATTGCAACATCGGCACAATCGCCGCTCTCGGTATTTCCATAATGGCCGCACGTGCCACTGTGGCAATACAAGACCTGACCCCCTTATCATTCCGGCATGCGGCTCCGTTCCTCGCTCGCTGTCCTCGTCGTCATCGTCATATCCATCGTCTCCGGCCAGTCGACTCCCGGCGCGCAGAGTCAGCCGGCGCCGCCCGACGCGCTGTGGCGCCGGGCGCTCGACGCCTGGGACGCCGGCCAGTATCCGAACGCCGTCCGCGACCTCCAGGCGGTGATGAAAACGCCGGCGGCCAATGACTACTTCGAGCGCGTGGCACTCCTCACCGGCGAGCTCTATGTGACGACGGAACTGTCGGCGGACGGAAGGAATCCCAGAATTTCGGCCGACGGACAAATCGCGACCCTGGAGATCGGCGCCGCGAATGACGCGGTCACGCGGATCGTTCGCCTTGGCGCCACGCCGCAGACGATCGCGGACGTGCGCGCGACGAACGTCGTGCTCGATCCCGCCGGCGCGCGGGCGGCCTGGATACGAAGCCAGGGCGCCGACGGGACGGACATCACCGTACGCGACCTGGCGTCCGGCACCGAGACGAGCAGCCGGCTGGCAAAGATGCCGGCCGCCGGCCTCGCCTGGTCCGGCGACGGACGGCAGCTGCTGTTCATCGGCTCCGACGATCCCGCCCGCTCCGACGTCTTTTCTCTTACGCTGCCGATGAGCACTCCCACCGCGCAACCCGTGCGGCTGACCGACGAAGCCGGATTCAAGACGAACCTCGTCGTCGATCCATCCGGCACGGTCGTCGTGTACAGCGCCGTCGCGCAATCACCGTTTGGAGGCGGCGGAGGAGGGCGTGGAGGCGCGCCTGCGGCCACTCCTCCGGCCGGCGGCGGGGGCGGCGCAGGTGCGGCTGGCGGCGGTCAGGCCGGAGGCCGGGGCGGCGCAGCCGGCGGCGGCCGCGGAGCCGGTGGACCCGGTGGCCCGGCAGGCACGGCGTACGTCGTCGTGAATCTCAAGACGAAGGCGACGTATACGCTTACGGGGACGGGACTCACGATGTCCGCCGACGGCAGTACGCTCGCATGGATTACTCGATCGGCTGACGGGCTCTACACGCTGCAAACCTCGCCGGCCTCCTCCAACACGCCGGCGACCATCCGCACCGGGCGCGAGCGCCTCAACGCGCCGGCGCTGTCAGCGGACGGCAAGCTCGTCGCGTACGAATACATGCAGTTCACCGACTGGGAGATCTACGTCTCGGACGGCGCCACGCAGCGGCGCATCACGCGCGAGATTCCGCACGACATCCAGCCGCGTTTCCTGACGAACACCACGCTCCTCGGCCTGACCGGCGAGGCGCGGCACCGCCGGTCGTTCGTCTACGATCTCGCGACGGGCGGACGCACGCGGCTGTTTCACAACAACACCATTCGCACGGTGTCCGAGGAGTACATCTGGGTGCCTGCGCAGACCGGCCGGCGAATCCTGATCAGCGCGGATCGCGACGGCGACACGATTTCACCGGAGCGCGGACTTTACCTGGTCGATCTCGATCGAAAGATCACGCCCGCACAGCTCTCAGAGCGTCTGGATCGGCAGCTGGCAGCAGAAACCGACCTGCGCGATCGGATGACCAGGGCGTTTCAGCCCATCGACAAGACCGTTCGCACGGCACTCGCGAAGGCATCGGTGACGCGCGTCTGGGAGCACGCGCGGGCGCTGTTCGATTTCGATTCCAAGCACATCTCGCAGCCGGGCAACGCCAAAGCGATCGACTATCTGACGCGCGCGTACGCGTCATTCGGCTACAAACCCGATCAGCAGTGGTTCTCGCCGCCCGGTGCGCTTGGCGGGAAGACGGCGAACGTCGTCGCCACGCTCCGCGGCACCGTGGATCCCGATCTCATCTACGTCGTCAGCAGCCACTTCGACTCGGTCGCGGTCGGGCCAGGCGCCGACGATGACACGTCGGGAACGACGGCATTGCTCGAAGCGGCGCGGATCCTTGCCGACGCGCCGCTGCCGGCGACGGTCGTCTTCGCCTCGTTCACCGGCGAAGAGGCCGGTTTGCTCGGCAGCCGCGAATTCGTCCGTCTCGCGACGCAGAACAAGTGGCAGGTCGTGGGCGCGCTGAACAACGACATGATTGGCTGGGCCGGCGAGAGCGGAAGAATGGACAACACGATTCGCTTCTCGAACGCCGGCATCCGCGACATCCAGCACGGCGCGTCCTTTCTCTTCACGGATTTGATCCTGTACGACTCGAAGTACTACCGCAGCACGGACGCCGCCGCCTTCTACGAGGCGTGGGGCGACATCGTCGGCGGCATCGGCTCGTACCCGATTCTCAGCAACCCGAATTACCATCAGCCGACCGATTATCTCGACACGATCAACCAGCGGCAGGTGACCGAGACGGCGAAGGTCACCGCGGCGACGATCATCTGCCTGGCCTCGAGCCCGTCGCGTCTCAAGGGCCTCAAGGCCACGGCGGCCGGGTCAGGCGTCGAAGTCACCTGGACGCCGAGTCCCGAATCGGGCATCAAGCAATATGTGGTCGCGTACGGTCCGGCCGCGAATCCGCTGCAGAACCGGGTGACCGTGACGGCCGCCAAGGCGACGTTGCCCGCGTTGCCGGCGGGCACGCAAATCGCCGTGAAGGCCGTCAACAGCCGCGGTCTCGAAGGATGGGACTGGGTGAGAACGGTAGTAGGCCAGCTGCCATGACGTTTGAGTACGAACCGCTCGATAGACCGCCGTCACCCAGTCCGCTGCCCGACCGCACGTCGCCCATGCGGTGGATCATCCTGGCCGCCGGGGTGGTGATCGTCGGCTCGCTGCTCGTCCTGTGGTGGATGAGCCGCGCCCGGCCGACGCCGGCGACGCCCGCGCCCACCCAGGCGACCGACGCCGTCCGCGGGCCGCAGCGGCCGAAGGCGGACGTCGTTCAGCTGCCGCCGCTCGATGAGTCGGACACGTTCCTCCGCGACATGGTCGCGGCGCTGTCGCAACATCCCGTGCTGGCGAAGTTCCTCGCGACGAAGGGGTTGGTGCGCGACGCGGCGTTGGCGGTCGTGCAGATCGGCGACGGCAAGACTCCGTCCAATCCGCTGGCCGTCCTGCGGCCCACCACCCGCCTCCAAATCGCCGGAGCCACGTCGGGCCGGATCGATCCGGCCAATTACGCACGGTGGGACGGAGCCACCAGCGCCTTGACGTCCGTCGATCCGATCCACGCCGCTCAGCTGTACGTCACGGTCAAACCGCTGTTCGACCAGGCGTACGGCGACCTCGGCCACCCGAACGGAAGCTTCGACGAAGCGATCGCCCGGGCGATTCGCACGCTGGACGACACCCCGCAGCTCAAAGCCGAACCGACGCTGCTCCGCCGGCAAAACTACTTCGAGCACGACGATGCCGGACTGAAAGCGCTTCTGCCGGTGCAGAAGCAGCTCCTCCTGATTGGACCCGACAACCGCCGCAAGGTCATGCAGTGGCTGAAGCAGCTGGCGGCGAATCTGGACCTGAAGATTTAGTCTCGCGTTCCTGCCGCTTTTTCGCTCGAAGTGTGCTCAATTGAACAGCCACGGGGACCCGAGACGAGGCATAAAGAAATTGTGTCGTCTGGACGACAACAGACACACGGCGCCGCGCGGTACTGTTAGACTGGTGTGTTGATGATGATTCAAAGTGTGCTGGCCAAGCGAAAGCAGTACGACTGGGCGACGATGACGCCGTTCATCCTGCTTCATGCGTCGGTCGTGCTGATTTTCTTCGTACCGTTCACGTGGCAGATGATCGCGTGGGCGGCCGGATCGTATTTCCTGCGGATGTTCTTCGTCACCGCCGGCTACCACCGCTACTTCAGTCACCGGTCATTCAAGCTGAACCGCTTCTGGCAATTCGTGGTCGCGTTCATGGCGCAGACATCGAGCCAGAAGGGCGTGCTCTGGTGGGCTGCGCACCATCGTGATCATCATCTGCACTCCGATCGCCGCACAGATCTCCATTCGCCGGTGCACGAAGGCTTCTGGTGGTCGCACCTCGGCTGGATCCTCTCGGACGAGTACGACGAGTACGATCCCAAGCGAATCTCGGATTTCAGCCGCTACCCCGAACTGCGCTGGCTGAATCGCTTTCACGTCGTTCCGACCATCGTGTATGCCGTGGTGATCTTCCTGATCGGCGGCTTCGATGCGTTCGTGTGGGGCTATCTGGTCGCGACGGTCGTGCTGTTCCACGGCACGTTCCTCATCAACTCGCTCTCGCACATCTGGGGATCGCGCCGGTTTGCGACGCCCGACGAAAGCCGCAACAATTTCCTGCTGGCGCTCGTGACGCTCGGTGAGGGCTGGCACAACAACCACCACCACTTCATGTCGAGCGTGCGCCAGGGTATTCGCTGGTGGGAAATCGACGTGACCTTCTACATGCTCAAGGCGCTTTCCTATGTCGGCATTGCGCGCGATCTGCGTGAGTTCCGCATTGACGCCGGCCTCGGCCGGCAGGGTGCTGAAGAACACAGCACCCTGAGGGCATAGGGCAAAGGGCAGAGGACACAGGGAAGGTCAATACCCTGAAGGCAATAGGGGCGAGCTTCGTAACCCGGGGTTCTACCCTTTGACCTCTCCTTTGCCCTCTGCCCTCTTCCCTTTGCCCTCAGGCGTAGCCTGTTCGCGGCTGCGATGATCGTGGTCCGCGACCGGATAGGCCGCGAGCGCGTCCCGCAGCGGCGGCGAGAGAATCAGCGACAGCGCGCGGCCGTAGCTCGCCGTCCCGTCGACAACCCGATTGGCGCGCAGATACTCGTCGTAGACGCGCGATGCGGTCCGCTGAACGGTCGGTTGACCTTTCTGCAACCGCAGGAGGATCGCGTCGATGTCCGCTCGCACGCCGGCGTCGAGCTGTTTCATCGCCACCTGGCGCGGCTCGCCCGGGAGCGCGCTTGCCGACTCCATGATCAGATAGAGGCTCGCACTGTACGCGAGCGACGGTGAGCCCCGCATGCACGCGAGCCATCCGACGGCGCTCGCCTGCGCCTCGTCGGCCTGACCGGCCAGGTGCGCCCACTCATGCGCGAGCACGAATGGGCGCTCGAACGGCAGGAGATCGGGATGCACGACCGACTCGAGCCCGATCGGATTGACCATCCCTGTGACGCCCGCCCACGTGAAGAACGGCGTCAAGAGAATTGAATGCTTCGGCCGTCCCGGCATGGCGAGCGGCGGCTGCTGCAGTTGCGTCAGCGCCGTCTCCATCGGCTTTTCGAGCGCGCCGGCCACCTGATCGTAGCTCTGGTCCATGTCCGGACCGATCGTGTGCCGCAGCTTCGCCGCGAGGTTGTTCGCGTCGACCACCGCAGCCTGGAGCGATTCGACGGTCGGCGTGCTGGCGTGTCCCGTCGGGAACGTCTGTTCGAGCGGCTGCCGCCGGTAGTTGTATCCCCACCCCAGCAGGAACAGGATGACGATGAGGGCTGCGGCCCGCAGCAGCCGGCGGATCCCGTCCCATAACGCCTCGATGAAGCCCTGATTCCCCGCGATGCGCAGCACCCGCAGGATCCCGAAGAGCACCATCAGCGACGCCGCGATGATGAGAACGTCGAGGACTGCAAACGGCAGGAAGTTCGTGCCGCTCGTGACGATGCGCTGCAGACTTGGGTAGAACTCGCGCGTGTAGAAGTCGTTGATCGTCCAGTCCGGCAGCGGCGCGAACATCAGGAACAGCGCCGTGATCGACAGAACGACCCAGCCGAGAACCCGACCCGATCTCAGTGAGCTTCGCGACTCGTCCATGGATCGTTACCTGTGATGAGCCGGACCGACCGCTGGTACGTCATGTACGAAAACGCCCACTGCGTCATGACCGACAGCCGGTTGCGAAAGCCGATGAGCTGGAAGATGTGCACGAACAGCCACATGAGCCAGGCGAGATAGCCTTTGATCCGGAAGCGCGGGAGATCGCCAACAGCCGAGTTGCGGCCGATGGTCGCCATGTTGCCGAGGTTGTGATAGACGAACGGACGCGTCGGCTGAGCGGCCACCCGCCGGGCGATGTTCGCGCCGGCGTGCGCCGCCTCCTGCATCGCCACTTGCGCGACGCCGGGAAGCAGCTGGCCGTCCGGCGATCGGAACGCCGCCAGGTCGCCCACCACGTACACCTCCGGGTGCCCCGGACACGTCAGATCTTCATTCACCATCACGCGACCCACCGAGTCAACCGGTGCGCCGAGCGTTGCCCCGAGCGGCGAGGCGAGAACGCCTGCCGCCCACAACACCGTCCCGGCCTCCACCGTGTCACCGCCGATGCGCACCCTGCCCGCTTCGACTCCGGTGACGAGGCTGCCCGTCCACACGGAGACGCCGAGCCGCTCCAGCGCGCGGCGGGCGAACGCCGACAACTCTGCTGGATACGTCGGCAGAACATCCGGGCCGCCCTCAACGAGAATGATTCGCGCGGACTCGGGATCGATCGCCCGGAAGTCCTTCGCCAGGGCGTGGCGGGAAATCTCGGCCAGGGCGCCCGCCAGCTCGACTCCGGTCGGCCCTCCCCCCACCACCACAAATGTAAGCAACCGGCGTTGCGCGGCCCGATCAGGCTCGCGTTCAGCCTGCTCGAACGAGAGGAGCACCCTGCGACGTATATCGAGCGCATCCTCCAGCGTCTTCAGACCCGGCGCATACGACTGCCAATCGCTGTGACCGAAGTACGTGTGCGTGGAGCCCGCTGCGACGATTACGAAGTCGTATGGCACCTCGCCATCGATCAGACGCACGACCCGGCGATCGGTGTCGATGGCGGTCGCCTCGGCCAGCCAGACTCGGAGATTTTTCTGATGCCGGAAAATCCATCGGATGGGCGACGCGATGTCGCCCGGTGACAGTCCGGCCGTCGCGACCTGATAGAGCAGCGGCGAGAAGACGTGATGATTGCGCCGATCGACCAGGATCACGTCCACCGGCGCGTGCGCCAGCGCCTTGGCCGCGGACAGGCCGCCGAACCCGCCGCCGATGATGACGACCTGCGGCCGCGGCGTGACCGTCCTCAGTACAAACGCGTGCCGAGCCCGATCAGGCTCGCCAGCATGGTGATGAAGAACATCACGAGCCACGCGATGACGCAGACGATCACGGCGCGGAGCGTGTCGTCGTAGTCGAGCGCCTGCCGGACGGCGATGACGGTTGCGGCGAGGACCCACAGGCTGACGAGCAGGCCGATCAGCCATCCGAGAAGCGGTATGACCGCGAGGATCGCAAAGAGACCCGGCGCCTGCGCGAAGCCGAGCGTTCGCATCAGCTGCTGCGGGTCGGCCTCGGTGTTCTTGCCGGGCAGCACGCGCGTGCCGATGGCCCAGACCGCGATCGCGCCGACGACCCAGCCGACGAGCGCCCCGAAGAACGTGACGAGAATGGCCATCACGCCGAGGTAGTACCAGCCGAGTCCGCGCGCGAAGGTCGCCGCGAGGACCACGATGGCCGCCTGCGTGGTTGCGTTGGTGTCGTGCTCGACTTCTTCAAACGTTGCCGCTTGCAGACGTAGTGCGCCGACCACTCGATTTCCAAAGCTCGCCACGGTGCCCCTCCCGGCGCTCAACGATATCCCGGAAACCACTTGCCGTGATAACAGAGCCGCCGGTCAATTCGTGTACACTGGCGCATGGCCGACTCCGACAGCCTCACGATTCGTCCGTGGGGTCATTCGACCGTTCACACCGCCTGCCCGCTCGACTGTCCCGACAGTTGCAGTCTCGCCGTCACCGTCGAGCGCGGCCGCATCATCAAGATCGACGGCAGCCACGAGGCGCCGTCGACCGATGGATTCATTTGCGGCAAGGTGCGAGGGTTCGGACGCCGGGTGTACGGCGACCTGCGGCTGCACCATCCGGCGATTCGGAAAGGACCCAAAGGCGCGGGTGAGTTCGTGCGGGTGACCTGGGACGAAGCGCTCGATCTCATCGCCGCGAAGATGCGGCGCGCGATCGAGCGGTTCGGCGCCGAGTCGATCCTTCCCTACCACTACGGCGGCTCGAACGGCATCCTGACGAACGACCTCGAGGACGCGCGGTTCTTTCGCCGGCTGGGCGCCTCACGGCTGGCGCGCACGTTGTGCGCGGCGCCGACCGGCGCGGCCGCGACCGCGATGTACGGCAAGATGGCGGGCGTCGCGTATCCCGATTACGAGGAGGCCGGCCTCATCGTCATCTGGGGATGCAATCCGTCGGCGTCCGGCATTCACCTCGTCTCGCACGTCAAGAAGGCCCAGAAGCGCGGCGCCAAGCTCGTCGTGATCGATCCGCGGCGCACGCCGCTCGCGCGTCAGGCGGACCTGCATCTGGCGGTGCGTCCGGGCGCGGACCTGCCCGTTGCGCTCGCCGTCGCACGCGAGCTCTTCGTGAGCGGTCGGGCGGATCTCGAGTTCCTGGCAGAGCACGCCACGGGAGTCGACGAAATCCGCCGCGCGGCAGACGCCTGGCCGATCGACCGCGCCGCGGCTGAGGCCGGCATCGACGCCGACGATCTTTCGACGTTCGCCGGGTGGTACGGCACCATCGCGCCCGCGGTGATTCGGTGCGGCTGGGGACAGGAACGCAACCGCAACGGCGGCAGCGCGACGATGGCAATCCTCGCGCTTCCGGCGATTGGCGGGAAGTTCGGCGTCCGGGGCGGCGGGTACACCATGAGTAACTCGTCCGCCTGGGGCATCACCGCCGAACGCCTGATCGACGTGCCGGCGCCGCCCGTGCGCACCGTGAACATGAACCACCTCGGACGGGCGCTGTCCGAGTACGACAATCCGCCAATCTCGGTGCTCTTCGTCTACAACTGCAATCCGCTGGCGACGGCGCCCAACCAGAATCGGGTGCGCCAGGGGCTGGAACGCGACGATCTCTTCACGGTCGTCTACGAGCAGGTGATGACGGATACGGCGCCGTACGCCGACGTGCTCCTGCCGGCGACGACCTTCCTGGAGCACTACGACATCGCGAAGGGATACGGAGCGTACCACTTCCATCTCGTGCAGCCGGTTGTCGCGGCGGTCGGTGAAGCGCGGCCCAATCACGAGGTTTTTCGCGATCTCGGCGCGCGCTTCGGCCTGGCCAAGCGCAACGACGAGCTCGGTGAAGCGGGCGCCTTGATGGAAACGGCGTCGCTGCTGCCGGACACGCTCGCGCCCGCGCTCCTCGAAGGGCGCGTCGCGCCGGCCCCGGCCAACGGCCAGCCGATCCAGTTCGTCGACGTGTGTCCGAAAACTGCCGATGGCCGCGTCCATCTGTTCCCGGCCGACCTGGACAGCCGCGCAGGTCTCTATCACTACGAGCCTGATCCCGCGACGGCCCGGCATCCGCTCAGCCTGATTTCTCCGGCCAGCGAGCACACGATCTCGTCCACGCTCGGCGAGCTGCGTCCCGGCGTCGCGCGTCTCAAGCTGCACCCCGACGACGCGCACGCGAGATCGATCGCCGAGGGCGACACGGTGCGCATCTTCAATGATCTCGGCGAGGTGCAGTGCGAGGCGAGCGTCTCCCCGGAGATCCGCCCGGGCACGGTCTCGCTGCCGAAGGGCCTCTGGGCCCGCAGCACGTTCAACGGATCGACCGCCAACGCGCTCGTCCCCGACTCGCTCACCGACATCGCGGGAGGAGCGTGTTTCAATGACGCGCGCGTGCAGGTCGAGCTGCTCGCGCGTCATTGACGCGTCAATCTGAAATCTGCAATCGGGGAATCTTCAATCGGATCTGCAATCGGCAATCGGGAATCTGGAATCTATCGGCAATCTGAAATCTATCGGCAATCTGAAATCTATCGGAATCGATAATCGGAATCTGGCACTCACGAGGGCCGATTTTAGATTGATCGCTTCCCGATTCCCGATAGATTCCCCGATTCGCCGATAGATTCCCCGATTCGCCGATTCCCCGATTGCAGTCCAGATTGCAGATTCCCAGATTTCAGATTCCAGATTGACTAGAAGCTCTGTCGTATCCCAATTTGCCACTGCAAACTGCGGTCGACGCGATCGAAGGGATGCGAGACGGCCAGCTCGACGATCATTAACCCGAACACGTTGACACGGACCGCGCCGCCGGCGCTTTTGACGACGTCGCGCGTGCCGCCGGCGAAGGTGGGACTGCTGAGGGCGGTCCACGCGACGCCCGCGTCGAAGAAGCCGGCGACCTCGACGGGAATCCGGCCGTAGTCGAGCTCGTGCGTGAACAGGCCGACGAGCGGCGCGCGCACCTCGGCATTGGTGACGAGCATCCGGCTGCCGATCAGGCTCTTGAAGACGTCGCATTCCACGCCGACGCTCCGCTCCAGGCACTCGACGGATGAGAAGGACCCGACGCCGTACCCGTGCACGAGCTCGGGATAGCCGACGAACAAATCGAGCAGCTGCGGGTGCTGGCTCGTCCGGCCGTAGCGCCCGTAGTGCATCGCGCGCACCGAAATCGTGAACGGCCGCACCGGCATGAAGTAGCGCCGCCAGTCGACGAGCACGCCCGTGAAGCTGAGCGTCCCGGTCATCTGCGAGAGCTCCAGCCGGTACCGGGAACCGTAGATCGGTCCCGTGGCGCCGAAGAACGACGTGTCGTGGACGAGCGCCGCGGTCGCCTCGCCGAGGTACATCGGCTCGGCCAGCTCCGTATGGACGTCGCGGCGGTCGGTCTGTCGGCCCGTCTTCGGGTCGTAGAGCTGCGTTTTGGCGTCGCGCGTGAACGTGAGGGCGCGCGCGCCGCCTTCGAACTCGACCCGCGTCGACGTGTTGAACGGAAACGTGGTCATGCCGAAGAGACCGCGGTTCGTCTGGCGCTCGGTGACTTCGCTGATCGCGATATTGCCGGTGTCGGGGTCCACGGTCTGCGTGAGATATCCGATTCGGAACGGCAGCTGTTCGACGACGCCCGCCCAGTTCCAGCGGTTCTTGCGGTTGATGTACGCGAACTGTCCGCCCAGATCGGCCAGGCTTCCGCCGACTTGCGCGGAGACGCCGAGCATCCGATCGCCGAGCATGTCGCTGAAGAACGCCGACACGCTGCCGTACACCTGCGCCCCGAACTGGCTCACGCCGGCGCCGAAGGTCGGCTGTCCGATCGCGTCGAGCATCAGCTGCCGCTTGTACGGGATGCCCGGCTCGCTCGGCGTTGCCGCCGGCAGGCCGCGGACGGGATCGGCGAGCAGCCGCTGCACATCGCCGGTCGGCGTGGCGCGGCCGGGGAGCAGCGCGCCTCGTCCCGTTGCCTCCGGCGCGACCAGCGCGACGGTCTTCGCTTCGTCGAGCACGTACACGGCGTGACCGTCGTCTTCGAACACGCTGAAGGCGAGCCGGCCGGTGCGCGGCGAGGAGCTCAACGCGGGACTCGACGACGTGATGCCGGCGACGCCGGTGACGAACGAGGTCAGCCGCACGATCGGGCCGCCGTCGATCGGCATGCGATAGACGTTGCTGACGCCGTCCGGTTCCGCGATGAACGTCAGCATGCGGCCGTCGGCCGACACCTGCGGGCTGACATGCTTGCCCGTGAGAAATCCCGGAATCGCGCGCACTTCATGCGTCGCCAGATCGAGGCGCGCCAGGCGCAGCGGGCCTTGTTCGAGCCGTTCGAGATCCGTGCTGAAGCGCTCCGTCACGAAGACGATCGAGTTGCCGTCGGGCGTAAACACCGGTTCGAGATCCGCAAACACGTCGGCCGTGAGCCGCTCGAGCTGGCCGCTGTCGAGCGACAGGCGATAAAGATCGATCAGCCCGCCGCGGTTGCCGCTGAGGACCATCGAGCGGCCGTCGGGCGAAAACACCGGGTGGAGCGCATCGTCCAGTCCCGCCAGCGGGATTTCGCGGCTGATCCGTGCGGACGAGGGATCGATCAGCGCCAGGACCGGCCGGCCGGTGCGCTCCGCGGCGATCGCGAGCGTCTTGCCGTCGGGGCTCCACGCGCCGGCCGACGTCAGGAATTCGAGACTGTCGAAGTGCGGATCGGTCGCCGACTGCGAGAGCTTCCGCTTGATTTGCCCGGTCTCGGCGTCCGCGACGAACAGCTCGACCGAGAACCGGTCGCGTTCGGAGAAGAACGCGATCTCCTTGCCGTCCGGGCTGAGCTGCGGGCCGACGTTGAACCGCCCGCCGCCGCGCCGTTGATCGATCATCAGCCGCGCGGCGCTCGAGATCGGCGAGACGTCGTCGGCGACGAGACGCGTGATCTCCTGAATCGCCGCGTGCCAGTCGCTCGTGAGGGTGTCGGGATCGGTGCCGAGCTGGCGCGCCAGGCCGGGCAAATCGTAGCGCGGATTGGCGGCTGAGCGGATGAGCGAGGCGACCGTCCGATCGCCGTATTTCGCGCCGACGTACGCCCAGAAGGCATGGCCCCAGCGGTACGGAAAGTATTTCGGATTGTCGAGATCGCGGATGTGCGGCAGCTTCTCGCGGAGCGCGGCGTCCCGCAGCCACATCGCCGTCTGCGCGTCGACCGGCCCAATCGACAGGTACTCCGCCATCCCCTCCACGAACCACAGCGGGTACTGGAGGATGTCGGGCGCGCGCGCGAGATGCTCGCGCGGATCGTCGCCGGTCAGATCGAATTGAAAGGCGTGCACGAGCTCGTGGCCGAGGACGTGGTCGGTATCCGCGAGCGACCCGGACATCGGCAGCACGACCCGGCGCTTGATCGCCTCGGTGACGCCGCCGGTGCCCTCGCCGATGATCCCTTCAATCGCGTTCGTCTGACGGAAGTGCGCCGGGACGGCGTAGAGGATGATGGCTTGACGTCCGCGGAGATCGTGCCCGAAGAAGCGCGACAGGCGCGCGTGCCAGCGCTCGGCCATCCGTGACGCGATTTGCGCCGCTTCGGCCTCCTCCGGGTAGTAATAAATGTCGAAGTGATCCGTCTTCAGGATCTGAAAGTCGAACGTGCGGTACTGAACCTTGTTGCGGCCGAAGTATTGCGCGTGCGCCGTCGACGTCATCGTCAACAGAACGAAGATCCCCGGAAGCAGCCGACGCCAGACGAGAGCCGTTCTCATTGCCTCGTAGCCCATTATGTCCCGCCCGGGAATCGACCGAGCGCAGCGAGTGAGCCCGCGCGAACGGAGCGGG
>JBLNGH010000383.1:0-10193 GCA_050264575.1 Acidobacteriota bacterium
GTCGCCCCAGAAACCGAGCAGCACCGGCCGGCGAGAGTCCGGCGGCGGCGGCGGCGGCCGGCGTGGCCCCGACTTCCAGGCGCGCGGCCAGCTCGACACGACGTCCGCGACGAGATGCGCCGCGAGCCGCGCCCGGGCACGCAAGCCGCGCTGCGCGCGCCAGGCCTCTGACACGGTCAAGGCGATCTCCATTCCGTGCTCGCGTCTGAGCGAGGGTGGATAGAGAAGGGGCAGCAGACGTACGAGCCGCGCGCTCATCACTGGTCAGACCTTCCGCGCGAGCACCCGCCGCGCGCGCGCGAGGCCAACCGCCGCTTCGAGGCGTGCCGCTTCGGCCCTGAGCAACGCACGCCCCGAGGCAGTCAGCCGGTAATACCGGCGCCGTTCATCGCCGCCGGCGCGCGCTCGCCGCGAAGTTTCCTCGATGAAGCCGTCACGCAACAACCATTTGACGGACCCGTACAGCATGCCGGGCCCCACGCGGATCACGCCGTCCGTGCGCTGGTCGATATCGCGCATGATGGCGTAGCCGTGCCGATCCTCGTCGGCGAGCGCGAGAAGGATGTGGAACACGGCAGGTGAGAGCGGCAACAGCGCGGCCAACGCATCGTCGGTCATGATCAGTTTCTGATATATCAGAAATTGATATATGTGCGCAAGCGCCGCGTCCCGGACGGGCCTGAAGCCCGCCGGGGGACGTCACCCAATCAGCTCGGTGACCCGTTCGCGCGCGCGGGCCAGCAGATCGGCGATGCGCGCCGGATCCTTGCCGCCTGCCTCGGCGAAGTCCGGACGGCCGCCGCCCCCGCCGCCGACAATCGGGGCCAACTCCTTCACGAGTTGGCCGGCGCTGACGCGATCCGTCAGGTCTTTCGTCACGCTCACCAGGAGGTGCACCTTCGCCCCATCGTCGGCGGCGAGCACGACGACGCCGCGCTTGACGCGATCGCGGAGCGAGTCCGACAGGCTTCGCAGCGCGGCTTTTTCGAGGCCGCTGACGTGGCGGGCGATCAGCCTGGAATCGCCGACGGCGATGACGTCGTCGTCCTGACTCTTTCCGGCGGCGCCGCCACCGAGGGCCAGCTTCATCTTCAGCTGCTCGTTCTCCCGGGCCAAACGCTTGGCGTCAGCCTGGAGCTTCGCAACCGCCTCTGGCGCCTGCTCCGGCGGAACGCCTAGCAGATCGGTCGTCTGTTCAAGGGCCGCGTCGCGCTGCTGCACGTAGTCGACGGCGCCCGCGCCGGTGAAGGCTTCGATCCGGCGCACGCCTGCGGCGACACTCGATTCCTCGGTGATGACGAACGGGCCGATGTCGCCGGTCGCCCGGACGTGCGTCCCGCCGCACAACTCGACGCTGAAACCGGGAATCGACACGACCCGGACCCGGTCGCCGTATTTTTCGCCGAACAGCGCCATCGCGCCGTCTTTGATGGCCTCTTCGGTACTGCGTTCGGCGGTCTCGACACGGGTGTTGCCATAAATCTGCTCGTTCACCACGCGCTCGATGTCGCGGCGCTCGTCTTCGGTCAGCGCGGCGCTGTGCGTAAAGTCGAACCGCAGCCGATCCGGGGCGACGAGCGACCCGGCCTGGCGGACGTGCGTGCCAAGCTTCTGCCGCAGCGCGGCGTGCAGGAGATGGGTGGCCGTGTGATTGCGCCGCGTGGCGTCGCGAACGGTCGCATCGACGGATGCGGTGACGGCGTCCCCTTCGCTCAGCGTTCCCTGTTCGACGCTCACGATGTGGAATCTCGCGCCGCCGGGCGACGGGCGCTTCACGTCCTCCACCGTGGCGGAAAAGCCGTTTCCGGAGAGGGTCCCGATGTCGGAGACCTGTCCACCGGCCTCGACATAGAACGGCGTTCGATCGAGCACCACGGCGCCGACTTCGCCCCGCTGCAGCGTCTGCTGCGGGATCCACTTGTCGCCGCTCAAGCGAAACAGGCGCTGGACCACGCTGTCCGGCGTCGAGGTCGTCTCGTAGCCTTCGAACGTGTCCTTGAGCTCGGCTCCTTCGGCGACGCTGCGGTCGACGAACTGCATCGAGGCCGGCACCTTGAACTTGCTGCTCGCGCGCGCGCGATCGCGCTGCAGTTCCATTGCCGCGGCGTACGCGCTCTGATCGATCGTCAGCCCTCGCTGCGCGGCCAGATCTTCGACGAAGTCCACCGGCACGCCGAGCGAGTCGTAGAGCCGAAAGACGTCCTCACCGGGGAGGACTGTCGAGCCGGACGCGATGGTGCGAGCGATCAACTCCTCGACTTTCGGCAGGCCCGATGTCAGGACCGCGTCGAACCGGCCCTCCTCGGCGGTGATCGTGGCGACGATGTGATCGCGCCTGTCCCGAAGCTCGGTGTAGACGGCGCCCATGGTCTCCAGCACCGCCTGAAAGACGGACGCCAGAAACGGCTCGGTCAGGCCGAGCTTCTTCCCGTGCCGCATGGCGCGCCGCATGATCTTCCGCAGCACGTAGCCGCGGCCTTCGTTCGACGGCAGCACGCCGTCGGCGATGAGAAACGACGTCGCCCGGATGTGATCGGCGATCACGCGCATCGACACATCGGGATGATCGTCGGGGCCGGCCGCGCCGGTGTGCTCGCGCCCTGCGAGCTTCTCGATCGAGCCCAGAATCGGCGTGAAAAGATCCGTATCGTAGTTCGACAGCTTGCCCTGGATGACGGCGGTGACGCGCTCGAGCCCCATGCCGGTATCGATCGAGGGCGCCGGCAGCGGCGTCAGCGTGCCGTCCGCCGCGCGATCGAATTCCATGAAGACGTTGTTCCAGACCTCGACGTAGCGCTCGCAGTCGCAGCGAACGCCCTGGCACTCGGGGTGCGGGCAGGGGACGTCGTTGCCGCGGAAGTACATGATTTCTGAGCAGCGGCCGCAGGGGCCGGTTTCGCCCATCTGCCAGAAGTTTTCCGCCAGACCGAGCTCGGTGATTCGCGATTCCGGCACCAGCGACTTCCAGATCGAGAAGGCCTGATCGTCGCGGGGAATCTCGCCTTCGCCGCCGAAAATCGTCGGGTACAGCCGGTCCGGCGGCAGCTTCCAGACCTTCGTCAACAATTCCCACGCGTACGGAATCGCCTCGTGCTTGAAGTAGTTGCCGAACGAGAAATTGCCCAGCATCTCGAAGAACGTGTGATGCCGGAGCGACGGTCCGACGGCTTCGAGATCGTTGTGCTTGCCGCTGACGCGCATGCATTTCTGGACGCTGACCGCGCGGCGATACTCGATTGGCTTGCGGCCAAGGAAGAGATCCTTGAATTGATTCATCCCGGCATTGGTGAACAGCAGCGTCGGGTCGTCGGCCGGCACGAGCGACGACGACGGCACGATCTGATGGCCGTGGCGGGCGAAGTACTCGAGAAAACTCTGACGGATCTCGGAAGCGGTCATCGGCACGCAAGCATTGTACTGTCAGGTCGTAGCGCGGACTGATCTCTAAGTCGGCGGGTCCGGCGGACTTGAAATTCAGTCCGCCCTACGTGGGATCGTCTGCGTCTTCGCCGTGCTTGCGAAGCGCCGTCGAGATGGCGTCGGAAGGGAATCCGCGACGGAGCAGATGCTGAAAGATCTTTCGCCGCTCTTCCGGTTTCGGCCGGCGGGGCACTCGTCGTCTCAGCAGGATGCGCGCGATGCTGTCAGTTTCGTCGTCGGCGCCGACCTCGCCGACCAGTTCCCGCGCCAGATCGCGATCGATGCCGCGCGCCTGGAGTTCACGAACGATGCGGAGCCGGCCTCGACCCTTGACGCGTCCGGCGGTACGCACGTGCGCGGCGCCGACGCGCCGGTCGTCGAGCGTACCGTCGGCGACCAGCGCGCGAACGGTGTCATCGGCGTCGTGTTCTTCGTAGCCCTTCGCGACGAGGCGTTCCCTGAGTTCTGCAGTCGTGTAGTCGCGTCGGCTGACGAGTTGCAGGGCGGTGGAAAACGACCTCGGAGGTGTTCTTACGTTGTTCGTAAAATGACCTCGGAGGTCATTTCTTCGCGCCGGCGGCGGCGGCCGCCTCGCGACGGGACGACGCGATCTCGACCGGCGTCAGCCAGTTATGCCGATCGGGCGTGACGCCGCTGACGTAGTCGAAGAACGCCTGCTGGATGGCGGTCGTGACCGGGCCGCGCTTCCCGCTGCCGACCGGAATGCGATCGACCGAACGGATCGGTGTGATCTCGACCGCAGTGCCCGCGAAGAAGACTTCGTCGGCGATGTAGATCATCTCGCGCGGCAGGTCCTGCTCCCGGACCTGCAAGCCAAGGTCCTGAGCGAGCGTGATGACGCTGTCCCGGGTAATGCCCGGCAGCACAGAGGCGGACAGCGGCGGCGTATAGATCACGTCGTCGCGGACCAGAAACAGGTTCTGGCCGCTGCCTTCGCTCAGCCGGCCGTTGACGTCGAGTGCGATCCCCTCGGAGAATCCGCCGACGACGGCCTCCATCTTGATCAGTCCGGAGTTCGCGTAGTTCGCCACTGACTTCGCGATTGCGGGAAACGTGTTCGGTGCGCTTCGAGTCCACGTGCTGACGCACACGTCCACGCCGTGGTCGAGGGCATTTGCGCCGAGATACGCCTCCCACTCCCAGACCAGAATCGTCGCCTCGACCGGGCATGGCAGCGGATTGACGCCGAGCGTGTGGTAGCCGCGGTACAACACCGGCCGGATGTAACAGGCCTCGAGCCCGTTCGCTTGAACCGTCTCGACGACCGCCTTCGTAAAGGTCTCGCGATCGAGTGAGTACTCCATGCGATAGATGCGCGCCGAGTCGTAGAGGCGCCGCATGTGCGCGTCGAGACGGAAGAACGCGGATCCCTGTTTCGCCTGGTAGCACCGCATGCCTTCGAAGACGCCGGAGCCGTAGTGGATGACGTGCGAAGCGATGTGGATTGTGGCGTCGGCCCAGTCAACGATCTTTCCGTTCATCCACACCTTGCCGGTGCCGCTGAAGGCCATCGAGGGGCTCCTAGGAACGTTGGGGCGATCCGCGAAGTACTGCAGCGATCTTAGCAGTACGGTTTATTGACTTTCACCACAAAAGGGGCATCGCGCGGCGCGCGCCGGCTGCGGTTTGTGGCAGTTCCAACAGAATCGTCCTCCGCCGACGTCCCGCGTGCGGACGCGCGCGGTCGTCAGGCGCCGTCCATCCATTGCCGGGCGGACGCCGCCAACGGGCATCGGCTGGGCCGGCGTACGCCGTAACAGGTTTTTCCGGGCATCGAGCAGCGCCGTGAGCAGTTCTTCCGCTCGCTGATAGCGTGACGCGACGTCGCCAGCCAGCGCCCTCATCACGATATCGTCGATGACCGGCGGAATCGCCGGATTTTTCTCCCGTGGCGGAGACACAAGTTCGCCGCGGCGGAGCCGATCGAGGTCGGATGGCGCCGGCGTGTCGTACGGGAGCACGCCGGTCAGCATCTGATACATCGTGATGCCCAGCGAGTACAGATCTGACGCAAACACGGCCCGCCCTTCGAACTGCTCGGGCGCCATGTACGGCGGGCTGCCGATGACCGTCGTGCCGTGCGCGGCAATCTCGAGAAACCGCGACGTGCCGAAGTCGCCGACTTTGAGCAGCCCCTTCTCGGTGACGAAGACGTTGGCCGGCCGCAAATCGCGGTGGATGACGCCCTGCTTGTGCGCGTGCTCGACCGCGTTGGCGATTTGACAGGTATAGTCGAGCGCCTGGGCCAGCTCGAGCGCGCCGCGGGTCGCGATGATCGTCTCGAGCGTATCGCCCGGCACGTACTCCATCACGATGAAGAAGGTATTGTCCTGTTTCTCGGCCGTGATGACGGTGACGATGTTCGGATGGTTGAGCGAGGCGAGGAGGCGCGGCTCGCGCAGGAGCTCGCCGAAATCGAGCGCCTGCCGATGCGGCACCTTGATCGCGACGCGCTTGTCGATCCACGTGTCTTCGGCGAGATACACGGTGCCGAAACCGCCGCTCCCGAGCGGTTCGATGATGCGATATTTGCCGAGCGTCTGACCTCGGAAGACCACAGCGACGAAAGTATATCGTGAGCTTCGCGCGTCAATCTGAAATGTGCAATCTGGAATCTGCAATCGGGATCTGGAATCGGAAATCGGGGAACCTGAAATCTATCGGCAATCCGGAAATCGATCGGGAATCGTCGAATTTCCACGATTTCAGATTCTCGATAGATTTCAGATTTTCGATAGATTTCTGATTGCCGCTTGCCAGATTACCGTCCAGATTGCAGATTCCCCGATTGCACATTCCAGATTGACTGCGTCACTGTAAAATCTCGATCCGATGTCGCGTGCGCGTCCACGCGTGATGAAACGCCTGTCGTCGCGCGTGTACGCGCCTGACGCCGCGCCGGCGCAATCGATCGTCGTCCTGCCGCCCGACGAAGCCCACCATGTGAAGCACGTGCTCCGCAGGAGCGTCGGCGATGAAATCGGCGTCTTCGACGGCGCCGGTCACGAATGGTCCGGTCGCATCGTCAGCGCCGATCGATCGACGGTGAAAGTCGAGCTCGTCGCGCCCGTGGATGCCACTCGCGAGCCGGCCGTCCACGTCATCCTTGCCATCGGCCTGCTCAAGGGCGACCAGATGGACGCCGTCGTGCGCGATGCGACGATGCTGGGCGCCGCGGAGATTGTGCCGATGGCGACCGCGCATGTCGCGGTCTCCGGCAAAGCTCGTGAAAACGAGAAGGCCATTTCACGCTGGACGCGCGTGGCGATTGCGTCTGCGCGCCAGTGCGGCCGCGCCGTCGTGCCTGCGGTGGCTCCTGTGACGCCGTTCGACACCGTGCTCAGTCGGACGGTTCGCGACGAGACGATCATCGCTGTCGAGCCCGCGCACATGGCGGACCTGGAAACCAGTCCGCCCGACACCTCGGCGGACTTGGGAATCAGTCCGCCCTACACCTCGGCGGACTTGGGAATCAGTCCGCCCTACGCCTCGGCGGACTTGGGAATCAGTCCGCCCTACGTACGGCCGGCGAAAGCCCTAGTCCTGGTCGGCCCGGAAGGCGGGTGGTCGGCCGGCGAAATCGAGATGGCGCGCAAATGTCGTGCTCGCCCCCGTCAGCTCGGCCCGCGAACGCTCCGGGCGGAGTCTGCGCCGATCGTGCTGCTCAGCGCGTTGTGGACTGAGTGGGGCTGGACCTGAGCGCCAGCGCAACCCAGCCGTCCTCCTCGAGGTCCTGGGCCGCGACCCGCCCGGCCGCTGCGAAAGCCTCGGTCACGTTGCGCCGATCGACCTCCTCGAAGCCGCTGACGACGATGACGCCGTCGGCAGCCGCCAACCCGCTCAGCGTCGATGCGTGCAGGTAGAGAAGCGCGCCGGTGAGATTGGCGAG
The DNA here is from genome assembly GCA_050264575.1 of Acidobacteriota bacterium. Taxonomy (GTDB): domain Bacteria; phylum Acidobacteriota; class Vicinamibacteria; order Vicinamibacterales; family SCN-69-37; genus DASQFI01. Next base: position 7,331 of record JBLNGH010000383.1, read on the forward strand.
CACGACGTCGAAAAGCCCCTGAAATCCGACGAGCGTCGCGGCAACGTCGAGCTGCCGCAACTCGATCCGCCGGGCGTCATTCAGCCGCACGTTCTCGTCGGCCGCCGCCAGCGCATCGGGATCCGTGTCGACGGCGACGACACGGTCGGCGCCCAGCCTCTCGGCCGCGATGGCGAGCACACCCGACCCCGTGCCCACGTCGATCAGCCGCTTGCCACGGACATCGAGCCTCTGGAGGAGTCGCAGGACGAGTCGTGTCGACGCGTGATGCCCGGTGCCGAACCCCATGGACGGCTGAATGATCACGAGTTGGTGTGCTTCGAGATCCGCAGGCACAGCCCACGGCGGAGCGACGATGAGCCGATCGATCGTGACCGCGCCGAGCGACGCTTGACTGCGCGCGGCCCAATCGTCATCCGGGACTTCGATTGGTGTGCAGTTCGGTGCTGGATTCAAGTCTCTAAGTCTGGCCAGAGCCCGGTCCCGCAGGTCAGAGGATTGGAAGAACACACGGATCCCGTTGTCGTGATCCTGGACCGCGGTGGGAGAGTCCGCGTCGATTTCTGCCAATGCCCGGTCGATGGCGCCGGTCTCCGGTGCCGTTAGCCAGTTGAGTTGGAGAGCAGGATAGGTCCGCGCCACTACCCGAACAGATCTTTCACCTTCTCGAAGAACGGCTTCTCGCGGCCCTCGTCGACCGACGTCGCCTCGATCTTCTCCGCAGGCATCGTCTTGCCGAGATCGGCAATGAGCTTTTTCTGATCCTTGGTCAGCTTCCTGGGCACCTCGACGACGGCCCGCACGTACAGCGTGCCGCGTCCGCGGCCGGTCACGCTCGGCATCCCCTTGCCGCGGAACGGCAGCAACGCGCCGCTTTCGGTACCCGCTGAGACGTCGACGTCGATCACACCCGCAGGCCCGTCCACTTTGAACGAACCGCCCATCGCCATGACGGGATACGGCACGGCCACTTCGATGAAGAGATCGTCGCCCTCGCGATGGAAGACCGGGTGCGGCCGCACGTGGACGACGACGTACAGATCCCCAGTCGGGCCGCCGAGCATGCCGTGCTCACCCTCGCCTTGAATCCGAAGGCGCTGGCCTTCCGCAATGCCCGCCGGAATCTTGACGGTCACGCGGCGGTCGCGCATGACGCGGCCGGCGCCGCGGCAGTCGGGGCACGGATGCCTGACGACCTGGCCGGTTCCGCCGCATTGTCCGCACGTGCGCGCGACGACGAGGAACCCCTGCTGAAAACGGAGCTGGCCCGTGCCACGGCATTGAGGACAGGTCTCGCGCGAAGTCCCAGCCGCCGTGCCTTGACCTTTGCAGGTCTCGCAGCTCTCCTCGCGCGGAATCTGAATCGTCGTCTCCGTGCCCTTGAACGAATCGTCGAAGGAAATCTCGAGATCGAAGCGCAGATCGGCGCCGCGCGACGGACCGGCGCGCCGCGACCCGCCGCCGCCGAACCCGAAGAAGTCACCGAGGATGTCCGAGAAGTCCGCGAAGATGTCGGCATTGAAGCCGGGCCCGCCGCCGGCCGGACCCGAGACGCCCGCGTGGCCGAACTGGTCGTACCGCGCGCGTTTGTCCGGGTCGCCGAGCACCGAGTAGGCTTCGGCGGCTTCCTTGAATTGATCCTCGGCCTGCTTGTCGCCGGGATTGCGGTCGGGGTGGTACTTCAGCGCCAGCTTGCGATACGCGCTCTTGATGTCCGCCTCGGTCGCCGATCGCGTCACTCCGAGGACGTCGTAGTAATCCCGGCGGCTCACGCCTTGGCTACCCGGACCTGGGCCGGTCTGAGCAACCGCTGGCCGAGACGGTATCCGCGGCGCACTTCGCCCAGGATCTCGCCCTCAGGCCGATTGCTGCCGGCCTCATAAGAGATCGCCTCGTGCCACGCGGGATCGAACGGCTGTCCCACCGTCTCGAACGGTTCCGCGCCCCGCTTGCGGAGCGCTTCGAGCAGCTGGCGATGGATCAGCTCGACGCCGCGGCGCAGACTCGCCGTGTTGTCGGCCTCGCCCTCTTTCTCGGCCGCCGCCGCTGACGCGTTGAGCGCCCGCTCGAGATCGTCCACGACCGGCAGAAGATCGCGCATCAGGTCCGCCGAGGCCGCTTCCGAGACCTCACGGCGCTCGCGCTCGATTCTCTTCCGGTAATTGTCGAAATCAGCCGTCGTCCGCAGCAACCGGTCGTAGTAGTCGTCCCGTTCCGCGCGCAGCGCCTGAACATCGTCCTCGGCCGCGGCGCCCGGACCCGCGGCGCCGTCAGCCGGCGCCGCCTGCGGCTCGGTCAGATTTGCCTGCTCTTTGCTCATTGGTGATCAATTCTCCCCCAATACCTTCGTCATCGCCTGCGACACGCCGTCGACGACGGCGATCGCGCGCTGATACCGCATGCGCGTCGGACCGATGACGCCGATGGTGCCGGTCCGCCCGCCGTCGTTGAACGTCGAGGCGACAAGGCTGAACGGATGGAAGTCCGGATGCGCGTGCTCGGAGCCGATGACGACCGTCAACCCGTTCGCCTCGATGTACTGCGTGAGCAGCTGAATGAGACGATGCTTCTGCTCGATGAGGCCGACGAGCGCCCGCAGCGTGTCGAGCGTCCGCTCGCGGTCCTCCAATCCGCCAAGCAGCTCGTCGAGGAGGAACGACGCGCCCTGGACGTGCAGCGTCTCCTCAGAGCCGACATCCTGCAGGCCCGTCTCCGCGAGCCGAAGCGCCCGCGCCATGAGCGCGTCGTAGAGCACGCGTTCCTGCCGGAGCTGCTCGAGGATCGCCGTGCGGGCTTCGTGCAACGTCAGCCCGCTGAATTCGCGATTGATGTAGTTGGCGGCTTCGTGCAGCGCGTCGGCATC
>JBLNGH010000384.1:0-12931 GCA_050264575.1 Acidobacteriota bacterium
CTGCAACATGTCGATTGAGGGCGGCGCGCGTGCCGGCTACGTCAATCCGGACGAGACGACATTCGCCTACCTGCGAGGCCGTCGATTTGCCCCACAAGGCGACGCGTTCGATCGGGCGTGCGAGTGGTGGCGCGGCATCGCCTCGGACCGGGACGCGGTGTGGGACGACGTGGTGAAGCTCGATGCGGCCGGGATTGCGCCGACCGTCACGTGGGGGATCAATCCCGGACAATCGGTGCCGATCGACCTTCCGCTCCCCGACCCGGAATCGGTCCCGGATCCGGACCGCGCCGGAATGCACGAAGCGTTCGAATTCATGGGGCTTCGGCCGGGCCGTTTCATGACCGGCACGCGCATCGACGTCGCCTTCATCGGCTCGTGCACCAACGCGCGGCTCTCCGACCTGCGCGAGGCGGCCCGAGTTGTCTCCGGCCATCGTGTGTCGCCGCATGTGCGGGCGCTGGTCGTGCCCGGGTCGCAGTCCGTCCGTGCCGCTGCAGAACGGGAGGGTCTCGACGACGTGTTTCGCAGCGCCGGATTCGACTGGCGCGACGCCGGCTGCTCGATGTGTCTCGGCATGAATCCGGACAAGCTCGAAGGGCGCGAGGTATGCGCCTCGTCGTCGAATCGCAATTTCAAGGGGCGGCAAGGCAGTCCGACCGGACGGACGTTGCTGATGAGCCCGGCGATGGTGGCTGCGGCTGCCGTGGCGGGCGAGGTGGTGGACGTGAGGCGGTGGGCGTCGAGCGCCGACAATGGCTGACTCCTCCATCGAACGCATCGGCGGCACAGCCATCGTCGTTCGAGGGAACGACATGGATACCGATCGGATCCTTCCCGCGCGGTTCCTGAGAGCCATCACGTTCGAGGGAATCGAGCGTCACCTTTTCGAAGACGAACGACGCGCGATGGCCGCGCGCGGCCAGATGCATCCGTTCGACGATGCGGCGCACAGGCACGCGCGTGTGTTGATCGTCAACGCGAATTTCGGATGCGGGTCGTCGCGCGAGCACGCGCCGCAGGCGATCCGGCGCTTCGGCATTCAGGCGGTCGTCGGCGAGTCGTTCGCGGAGATCTTTTTCACGAATGCGATCACGATCGGGCTGCCGTGCGTGACTGCCGCGCCCACGGACGTCGGGCAGCTCATGGCCATCGCGGAGACATCCGCCGGCGCGAGCTTCACGGTGGATTTGGTCGCGCGTCGCATCTTGGCCGACCCAGGCCCCAAGCCTCAAGCCTCAGGCCTCTCGGTGGAGATCGGCCTGCCGGAGACGGCTCGCAGCGCGCTCATTTCGGGTCTGTGGGACGCGACTGGCCAGCTGCTGGACCGCTACGACGAGGTTGAGCGGTTCGCGGTGAAGCTTCCCTATTTGCGTGGATTTGGGGTCTGACCCAGGTCTGACCCTGGTTTGACCCTGGTTTGACCCTGGTCTGACCCCGGTCTGACCCCGCGCCACCGCGAGAAACGCCTGCGCGGCGGGCGAGAGATCCCCGTCCTTGCGATAGACGAAGCGCAGGTGCCGGGGTGAACGGAGTTCGGGCACGCGAATCTCGGCCAGCTGCCCGCGCGTGATTTCCCCCTGGGCGCAGCGGCGCGGCAGCAGCGCGACGCCGAGCCCCATCTCGACCGCGCGCTTGATGCCATCCAGGCTCGGCAGCGACATGCGGATGTTGAGCGGCGCGTGGCGCTGTTCGTACAGACGCAGCACCCGCTCCCGCGCGGGTGAAGGATCGTTGTGGGCAATGACCGTCTGCCGGCCCATCTCTTCCATCGTGATTTCGCTGCGGCCGGCGAGCGGATGATCGGGTCTCACGAGCAGCACGAGCTCGTCCGTGCCCAGGAGCAGCGACGCCAGCTCGCGCTCGGACGGGTTGAACGTCAGCAATCCGAAGTCGACCGATCGCAGCAGCACTTCCTGCGCCATCTGCCTCGAGGGGATGCGGCGTACCTCGACGACGATCGCTGGATGACGCGCCTGGAAGGCGCCGATGAGCGGCAGCACGGCATGGACGCCGCCTTCATTCGCGCCGATGAGCACGCGCCCCTTCCGGACGTCGCGGAGATCGACGACGGCCGTGACGGCTTCATCCGACAGACGCAATAACCGGGTCGCGTAGTCGAGGAGCACCTCGCCGGCATCGGTCAGCGTGCCGTCCCGGGAGGCCCGGTCGATCAGCCGCTGCCCGACGGCCTCCTCGAGCCGGCGAACCGCCTGGCTGACGGCCGGCTGGGTCCGGCGCAGCTTCCGCGCGGCCCGCGAGAAGCTCCTCTCGCCGGCGACCGTCGTGAAGACCCGCAGGTCCGCGAACGTCATCTATAAACAATTCTACTATTAATCTAAGTTTCATAACTTTGACTTTCCGGGCGATTTCCCGGCACACTGACGGGCCCATGGATCGACTCATCGTGTTCGACACGACCCTCCGCGACGGCGAGCAGGCGCCGGGATTCTCGCTCCGAATCGAGGAGAAAGTGCGGCTCGCGCGCCAGCTCGAGGCGCTCGGCGTGGACATCGTCGAAGCCGGCTTTCCGATTGCCTCGGACGCCGACGCCGAGGCCGTACGCCGGGTCGCGCTCGCGCTCGAGCGGCCGGTCGTGGCGGCGCTGGCCCGCTGTGCCCCGGGCGACATCGATCGCGCCGCCTGGTCGATCGCGCCGGCGCGGCGCGGCCGCATCCACACGTTCATCGCGACTTCGGATCTGCACCTCACGCGCAAGCTGCGCATGACGCGCGAGGCGTGTTTTTCCGCCGCCGTGGATGCCGTCACCCGCGCGCGCACCTATACGGATGACGTCGAGTTTTCGGCCGAGGACGCGACGCGAAGCGACTTCGACTTTCTGTGCCGGCTGATCGAAGCGGTCATCGACGCCGGCGCCGGCACGATCAATCTGCCGGACACGGTCGGCTACTCGACGCCGGACGAGATCGCGGAGTTCTTCCGCCGCGTCATCAGCCGCGTCCCGAACGCCGATCGCGCGATCTTCAGCGCGCACTGCCACGACGATCTGGGCCTGGCGGTCGCCAACACGATCGCGGCCGTCGGCGCGGGCGCCCGTCAGGTCGAGTGCACGATCAACGGGATCGGCGAGCGCGCCGGCAACGCCTCCCTCGAGGAAATCGTCATGATCAGCCGCGTGCGGCCGGACCGCATGCCGGCGCAGCCCTCGGTGAACACGCGCGAGCTGTACGCGGCCAGTCAATTGTTGAGCGAGCTCACCGGCGAGCTCGTGCAGGCGAACAAGGCCATCGTCGGCCGCAACGCCTTCGCGCACGAAGCCGGCATTCACCAGGACGGCATGCTGAAGGATCGCCGCACCTACGAAATCATGCGGCCCGAGGACGTCGGCGTGCCGCAGACGACGCTGGTGCTCGGCAAGCACTCGGGCCGTCACGCCGTCCAGAAACGCTGCGAGCAGCTGGGCCTCGTGCTCTCACGGCACGACCTGGACCAGGTTTACCGCCGCATGGTTGCCCTCGCCGACCGGACGAAGCACATCTCGGACGAGGATCTTTTCGATATCGCGGAAGCGGTCACCGGACGCGCGCGGCCGAAGGAAGCACGGGAAGCGGTTCTTCAGGAAGCCGGGTACGGATTTGGGGTGTAGAGGTCATTTCACTCGACAGTGACGCTCTTCGCCAGGTTTCGCGGTTGATCGACGTCGCACCCTCGTCGAACGGCCACGTGGTACGCGAGCAGCTGCAACGGAATCACCAGCAATAGCGGCAGCATCAGCGGATGCGCGTCGGGGACGTCGAGCACGACGTCCTTCGACGCGTCCACGATCTCGTCGAAGGCCTGCCGCTTCGACGCGTTCGTGACGACGATTACCCGTCCGCCCCGCGATTTGGCTTCCTGGATGTTGCTGATCGCCTTCTCGAACACCACGTCGTCAGCTGCGAGGGCGACGACCGGCAGGTCGTCGTCGATCAACGCGATGGGGCCGTGCTTCATCTCGCCGGCCGGGTAGCCCTCGGCGTGAATGTACGAGATCTCCTTGAGCTTCAGCGCGCCTTCGAGCGCGATCGGATAGTTGATTCCTCGGCCGAGGTAGAGAAAGTCACGGCGCTGGTACAGCGCGCCTGCCAGTTTCTTGATCTGATCGTTCAGCTTCAGCGCCTGCTCCATCCGCAGCGGCAGCTGATCGAGCTCGTGCAGAAGCGGACGCGCCGCCTCGGTTGACAGGGTTCCGCGCGCCTGCCCCATCGCGATCGCGAGCAGGTGCAGCGCGACCAACTGCGAGGTGAACGCCTTCGTCGATGCGACGCCGATCTCGGGTCCGGCGTGCGTGTAGACGGTTCCGTCGGCCTCGCGCGTGGCCATGCTGCCGACGACGTTGCAGATCGCGATGCTGCGCGCGTGCCGCGACTTCGCCTCACGCAGCGCGCCCAGCGTGTCCGCCGTCTCCCCGGACTGCGTGATGGCGATGGCGAGCGTGCGGTCGTTCACGATCGGCTCGCGGTAGCGGAACTCGGAGCTGTAATCCACCTCGACCGGAACCCGCGCCAGCTCCTCGATGAGGAACTTCCCTACCAGCCCGGCATGCCACGACGTCCCGCAGGCAAGAATGACGATCCGCTCGACGGCGGCGAACGTCGCTGCGTCGATCTGCAGCTCTTCGAGGTAGACGCGGCCCGATTCGACCGAGGTGCGTCCGAGCACCGTCTCGCGCACGGCCCACGGCTGCTCGTGAATCTCCTTGAGCATGAAGTGCGGATATCCCGCCTTCTCCGCCATCACGGGATCCCAGCTGATGTGTTGAGGGATCTTCGTGACCGGCCGGCCGTCGAACGACAGGAACCGGACGCCGTCGCGCGAGACGACGGCGATCTCGCGATCGTCGAGAAAGACGATCTCGCGCGTGTGGTCGAGAATGGCCGGCGTATCGGACGCGACGAAAAACTCGCCGTCGCCAAGCCCGACGACCACCGGCGGGCCGTTGCGCACCGCCACGATGGTGCCGGGATCGTCCGCGGAGATCAGCACGAGCGCGAACAGGCCGCGCACGCGCGCGAGCGCGCGCTGTACCGCCGCCGCGAGTCCGTCGCCGCGGCTCTCCTGCTCGACCAGGTGCGCGACGACTTCGGTGTCGGTCTCGGTGACGAAGCGATGTCCGGCGGCTTTGAGCTCGCGCTTGAGCTCGAGGTAGTTCTCGATGATGCCGTTGTGCACGACGACCACGCGGTTCTTGCAGTCGCGGTGCGGATGCGCGTTCTCTTCCGTCGGCCGGCCGTGCGTCGCCCAGCGCGTATGGCCGATGCCGAAGTCACCCTGGACGGGATCGCGCGAGAGAACATCCTCGAGGTTCGACAGCTTGCCCGCGCTCCGCCGAATCTGGAGCTGCCCGTCACGCACGAGCGCGATGCCCGCCGAGTCGTAGCCCCGATACTCGAGCCGGTGCAGTCCATCCATCAACACCGGCAAGACCGGTTTGGGGCCGACGTAGCCGACGATGCCGCACATGGTTAACGGGTCTCTTTCTTGGATTCTCGGGGCTTCACTCGCTTCCGCTCGTTCGCGCGGCGGGCCTGACGCACGGCGACCCAATCCGCCTTGTTCTCCTGCCGGCCGCGCGCGATGCCGAGAGCGCCGGGAGGCACGTCGTCGGTGATGGACGATCCAGCCGCGACGTAGGCGCCCTTCCCTATTTTCACGGGCGCAATGAGCTGCGTGTCGCTCCCGATGAAGACGCCGTCCTCAATCACCGTCGGGTTCTTGTTGACGCCGTCATAGTTGCACGTGATCGTCCCGGCGCCGATGTTGACGTCGTCGCCAATCGTGGCATCGCCAAGATACGCGAGGTGATTGGCTTTGGAATGCCGTCCAAGCCGCGTCTTCTTCAGCTCGACGAAGTTGCCGACCCTGGCGCCGGCTTGGATTTCCGATCCAGGCCGGATGTGCGCGAACGGGCCAACCGATGCGCCCGAGGCAATCGAAGAGTCGACGACGACCGAATGATCGAGAATCGTGACCGCGTCTCCGACGGTCGCATTCGTCAGCCGCACGTTCGCTTCGATGCGGCAGCCCGCGCCGATCGTCGTCCGTCCCTGGAGTGCGGCTCCGGGACCAATCACGGTGTCGGCGCCGACCGTGACCTCGTCGTCGACGAATGTCGTGGCCGGGCTTTCGAGCGTCACGCCGGCGAGCATCAGCGCACGGTTCTTGCGCCCGCGAAGGATCGCTGAAATCTCCGCGAGATCGCCGCGGGTGTTGACCCCCCGAAGCTCGTCGGGCCGGTCGAGGCACAACGTTTCGACGCGAAGACCGCGCTGGCGGTACATGCCAATGAGATCCGTCAGGTAGTACTCGCCCTGCGCGTTGTCGGTGGCCAGCTCGTGCAACGAAGCGAACAGCGGTTCGAGTGAAAACGCGTAGATTCCGCTGTTGATTTCCTTGATGGCGCGCTCATCGCCCGAGGCATCGCGTTCTTCGACGATTCTGACAATCTCGCCGGTCTCGTCGCGAACGATCCGGCCGTAGCCGTACGGCTCGTCGACGACGGTGGTGAGCACCGTGGCCGCCGCGCGGGCGGCGCCATGCGTTTCGAGGAGACGTGTGAGGGTGGCCGCCTCGAGCAGCGGAACGTCCGCGTACAGGAGAAGCGCCGTCCCGGACTTCCCTGCCAGCGGCTGCTCTGCCTGCAGCAGGGCGTGCCCCGTGCCCAGTTGCGGCGACTGGACGGCGAACTCGAGGTCGCTCCGGCCGGCGAGCGCGCTGCGGACTTCGTCGGCTCCATGGCCGATGACAAGGACCGTTCGAGCCGGTTTGAGCGCGTCTACGGTTCGAAGGACATGCGCGATCAGCGGCCGGCCGGCCAGGGAATGCAGCACCTTGGCGCGCGACGACTTCATGCGCGTCCCTTTCCCGGCCGCGAGGATGACGACGTAGAGATGCATCGCGAATCGATCTATCGGTCGATCGATCTATTTGAGAGCATCATGTCGCCGAGCCCAAGCACGGTGCGTTTGACAGAATGCCGTTCAATAGATCGACAGATCGATAACCCGATAGATCGATGTCAATTATCTCTCGCCGCGGCGTCTCAGTCGTCTGTACTGGGCTGGAGGGGTGGAGTTGGCCGGCGGTTCGGTCAACCGCCGGAATGTCTCGGTTTCCCGCAATGACTCGAAGTCGCCGTCGAATCTAGCCTGTGCGCCGGCCTCCGGCGAGATTTCCACGGCTCTCTCGAGATAAGACAACGCCGAGTCTGCCGACCCTCGCCGCGCCTCGATAACGGCGAGCAGGTACAGCGCCAGATCCTGGCGCGGGTCATCGGCCAGAACCACGCGCGCCAGCCGCTCGGCGCCGTCGTCGTCGCCATTGTTCAGCGCCGCTGTGGCCGCAGTCAGTTGCTCTTCGATGGTGTTCGGAGCGGCCGGCCGCCGGCGAAGTTCACGGTCGCACAGCTCCAGGTACACGCGGACCCGGTCAAGCAACGCCCGCTCCGACGGATAGCGTTCGAGCAGGGTTCGAAATCCTTCTGCCCCGTCCCGATAGGCGTGCCGCTGCAGCGCCTGCATCGCCTCCTCGAACAGCTGAACCGCTTCCGCTGGCGGCCCTGGCGGCAGCTGTGTGGGAGAAACGGCTGCAGGTCGTTCGACCGCGGCACGTAGCGCCGCAGGCTTTCCTGCCGGTTTTCGTGAAGCCTGGTGCGTCTTCCTGTCAACAGGCCCGCGACGAGGCCGCGGCCGCTTGGACATCAACGGGTCTCCGTGGGCAGGGGAAAACGCCGAGAAATTAACAAAAACCTGCGATTGAGGTCAAGGCATGCGCTCGCTCTGTTGTTTAACCGATATTTTGTGTTTCTTGATTATCTTGGCGACCTGTCTGTTCGGGGCACCTAGCAGAAGGCCAGTAAGGTGTATGGAAGTCTGCTCGTCGAAACCTGCTTTATCTGTCATACGACCAAATGTATCAAGCACGCCGGCTTCATCGATTTCACTGGTCCTTGGCCTGTCAATTGGGCCTATCACCACCGTAAACTCACCAAGGCTCTTGATTGGACGAGCCGCGCTAGGTGATATGACAAATTCCTCATTGGCCTTGGTGAGCTCACGGGCCACTATAATTGGCCGTTCAACCAAATACGAATAAAGATCTGCCAGGGTGGACTCAATTCGATGCGGTGCTTCGAACAGCACCACCGTTCGCGGTTCGTCACGCAGGGCTTCAAACCACTCACGTCTCGCCTCGCCACCTCGTGGTGGAAACCCGGCGAATACAAATTGGTCCGCCGGAAATCCGGACGCAGAAAGGGCAGTCGCCACGGCGGTTGGCCCGGGAATCGGGACAACTCGAATGCCGTTTTCACGGGCCGCTCGAACGAGCCTGGCCCCAGGGTCCGAGATACCAGGAGTCCCGGCATCTGAAACTAGGGCAATCGACTGACCCTTTTGAAGACGGCTAATCAGTCTTGGCGTCTCGCGCGCCTCGTTGTGCTCACGAAAGGAGATCATCTGAGACCGTATCTCATAGTGGGCAAGGAGCTTGGCTGTACGCCGCGTGTCCTCGGCCGCAATCAGATCTACCTCGCGCAACGTCCGCAGCGCCCGAAACGACAGGTCCTCGAGGTTGCCGATTGGTGTGGCGACGATGTAGAGCACGGGGACGGGTTAGTTTTCCACAGATTTCAACAGGAGGGGGACGGAGGTCACCGGCCCGGTGGCGGGAAACCTCACCTTCTATAATCAGATTCGGTCATGCCCCTGTACGAATATGAATGTGAAGCCGGCCATCGGTTCGAACGCATACAGAAGTTCTCGGACCCCCCAGTTGAGAAGTGTCCGGTCTGTGGCAAGCCAACGCACCGGCTGATCTCGTCGCCGGCGATTCAGTTCAAGGGCTCGGGCTGGTATGTGACCGACTACGCGCGCAAGTCCGAGAAGACCGAATCGACGGGGAAGTCTGAAGCCGGACCGTCCACGACCGAGACCGCTGGCGCCAAGCCCGCAGATTCCGGTTCGACGGCGAAGGAGTCGCCCAAGGACGCGAGCAAGGAATCCGCGAAGGGATCGAAGGATTCTCCGAAGCCCGCGGCTGACAAGGCTACGCCGGGTTCAAAGTCTTGAGGTAGTCGCGGAACGGCTCGGCGAGGTCGGGCCGCCGCAGGGCGAAGTACACCACGGCCTTCAGAAAGCCGAGCTTGTTGCCGGTGTCGTGCCTCGTGCCGATGATTTCGCAGGCATAGAGGGGACGCTTCGCGAGGAGCCGCTTCAGACCGTTCGTCAGTTGAATCTCGCCGGCGCCGTCGCCGGCCGTCGCCTCGAGCGCGTCGAACACGTCCGGCGTGAGCAGGTATCGGCCGATGATGGCGAGGTCGGACGGCGCGCGATCGGGCGCCGGTTTCTCGACGAGATCCAGAATCCGATACACGCCGGGCCGGACCGGCTCGGCCGCGATCACGCCGTATCCGGAGATCTGATCTTTCGGGATGCGCTCCACGAGAATGACCGGACCGCCGACTTCGTCGAACACGGCAATCATCTGCGCCAGCGCCGGCGGGGTCGCATCGATCACATCGTCGGCCAGGATCACGGCGAAGGGTTCGTTGCCGACGAGGTGGCGCGTCACGAGCACGGCGTGGCCGAGGCCGAGCGGCTCGCCCTGGCGCACGTAGGCGACGTTGATCAGGCTCGAGATCTGGCGAATCTCCTGGAGCAGGTCGCGCTTGCCGCGCGTTTCTAGGAACGTCTCGAGCTCGACCGAGACGTCGAAGTGATCTTCGATCGCGTTTTTCCCGCGGCCAGTCACCAGGATGATGTCGTCGACGCCGGACGCCACGGCTTCTTCGACGCCGTACTGGATGATCGGCTTGTCGACGAGCGGAAGCATTTCTTTGGGCTGGGCTTTCGTCGCGGGCAGAAAGCGCGTGCCGAGGCCCGCAGCGGGAAAGACGGCCTTGCGCACCAGTGTCTTCACGTAAGCGATCGTACTTTATCCGGGTGACTTCGTCCCCCGGACCCCCTCTCGCGCTCGCTCGCGGGGACCCCATCGCCCCGCGCCGCTTCGCACGGGCTCACTCGGGCTCACTCGCTTCGCTCGTTCGCTTTGCTATGTACTCGCAGGGCGGATTGATTCCCAAATCCGCCGGCGTACGGCGGATCTGGAAACCAGTCCGCCCTACATACCCGATATAGGATCAAGCATGCTCGATCCCGCGCTCGTGAGAGATCACCTTCCGGACGTCGAAAAGCGGCTGAGCGCCCGGGGTCTCGATCTGTCGAAGGAACTCGCGGACCTCGGGTCCGTCGAAGCGGAGCGGCGCCGCTTGATTCCGCAGGTCGAGAATCTCAAGCGCGAGCAGAACGCGTCGAGTGAAGCGGTCGCGGTGGCGAAGCGCGAGGGGCGGGATCCGAGCGGCATCTTTGCGGAGAACAAAGCGCGCGGGCAGCGGATCAAAGAGCTCGAGACCGAGCTCGCGGACGTTGAACGCCGGCGCGACACGCTGTTGCTGCGACTGCCGAATCTGCCGCACGAGAGCGTGCCGGTAGGGAAGTCGTCGGCGGACAACGCCGAAATCCGGCGATGGGGAAACCCGCCCACATTCGGATTCACGCCGAAGCCCCACTGGGAGATCGGCCAGGCGCTCGGCATCCTGGATTTCGAGCGCGCGGCGAGGATGTCCGGCGCCCGCTTCTCCGTGCTTTTTGGCGCCGGCGCGCGGCTGGCGCGCGCGCTGATTCAGTTCATGCTGGATCTGCACGTCCGCGAGCACGGCTATCAGGAGGTCGAGCCGCCGTTTCTGGTCAACACAGCCGCGCTCACCGGCACGGGGAATCTGCCGAAGTTCGAGCAGGATCTCTTTCGCGTGGCGGGGGAGTGGGACCTGTATTTGATCCCGACGGCCGAAGTGCCGCTCACCAATCTTCATCGCGAGGAGATTCTGGACGGCCGGCGCCTGCCGCTGAAGTACACGGCGTACACGCCGTGCTTTCGCAGCGAAGCGGGGTCGCATGGCGCCGACGTACGCGGCCTGATCCGGCAGCACCAGTTCGACAAGGTCGAGCTGGTGAAGTTCACGACGCCGGAGCAGTCCTACGACGAACTCGAGAAGCTCACGCGCGACGCCGAAAGAGTTCTGGAGATTCTCGAGATTCCCTACCGCCGCGTGGCGTTGTGCACGGGCGATCTTGGATTCGCGTCGGCGAAGACGTACGACATCGAGGTGTGGCTGCCGAGCCAGGAGGCGTACCGCGAGATCTCCTCCTGCAGCAACACGGAGGCATTCCAGGCCCGGCGCGCGCAGATTCGCTATCGTCCCGACGGTACCGGAAAGTCGCAGTTCGCCCACACGCTGAACGGATCGGGTCTCGCGGTCGGTCGCACGCTGATCGCGATTCTCGAGAATGGCCAGCAGGCGGATGGCACGGTGCAGATTCCCGCGGCGCTCCGGTCATACATGGGGGTAGAGAAGATACAGGCAACTTGAAACTTGGAACTCAGAACTTAGGATACGAATGCCCTCAAGTTCTGAGTTCCAAGTTCTGAGTTCTGAGTTCACCGTCGGAGGGATGTGTGAGTGGTTGAAACAGGCGGTCTTGAAAACCGCTGTGCGGGAAACCGCACCGGGGGTTCGAATCCCTCTCCCTCCGCCAACCTTCGCCGAGCGCTCGTTTCACTCGCGGCTACGGTTGGCAGGCCGCGTGAGACAGCTGCCTACTGACCGCCGCACGAGCGCTTCAGCCACGACATCGCCGCGGCCACTGTCGGGTCGTCGATCGAGCTCGTGAGTGAGGTACCGGCTGCGGGTGCGGCGATGATCTCGTCGGGATCGACCTTCTCACCGTACTGCTTGCCCGTGCGATCGGCCTCGATCGCGGTCGTGAGCAGGATCATCGCGCCGTCGGGCAGCGGGAACGTCCCGTTCGCGCTGGAGAGACCGTTCGTCGGCTGACCGAAGGCGCGCGTGTGCGGGCGACCCTTGAAGGCAATCGTCACGGCTTCGCCGGAGCTGGCGGTGCGCGGACCCGTCAGCACGGCAACCCACGCCTGCTCGAGTTTGCGAAGTCCCGCGGGCGGCTCGACGCCGACGGCCTGACCGGCGCGCCACGGCGGGCTCGTGTTCTCGCGACTGACGAATGTCCCAAGCGGCTCGTCGCCCAGAAACGGCTTGAGGCCGGCGAGCATGGGCCACATGTTGCCGCCGGTGTTGCCGCGGAGATCGACAATCCAGCCGCAACCGGCGTGATCGATGGTCGCCGCAAGCTGCTCGTGAGCTTTCGTGGCGAAACTCCGCGCGGCCGTCGCCTCTCCGCCGCTGTAGCCCGGGACGTTCACGTAGCCGATCCGATCGCCGAGCGCTTTGACGTCGATCGGAGGATTGGCCGCGCCTCCGGTGCGGAAGGCAGTCGTGGCAGCCGGTGGCATGAGAAAGCTGTGACGATCGTTCAGCGACGCGAGCAGATATCGAATAGCGGGATACACGTCGGCACTCTTGTCCGCACCGGCGGCGAACAGCCGCAGTTCCGGTTCGACCACCGTCCAGTCGATGTTGCCGCGCGTCCACGCGTTCTTTCGCACGATGTCGATCGCCGCATCGACCACCGCCTTCGCGTCGGCCGCAATCGGCGCGTCGGCGCGGAGCGGCGGGCCGGTTTCGAAGCGGACCGAGCGAGCGCTGACCGATCCGGCGCCTTGCAGCATGAGGCCTATCACGACAGAGCTCGCTGAAGACGGCACCGGAAGGGTGACCGCGAACGGCGTCCATTCCGAGTCGCCGCGCACCGCGCGCTCCAGCCCGTTGTCGAGCATCAGCATGCCGGCAGACCGGTCGACGCGCATCCAGAGCGACGCGCCGCCGGCGTTGACCGTCTGGAGGTCGGTGCGCAACGTCACGCGCTGCCCCACCACCATCACTGCGTGTACCGTGGCCTACACGACGGCCCAAAGAGCCCCCGCCATGACCCCACCAGGCGCCGCCGCATTCGTGAGC
>JBLNGH010000385.1:0-6504 GCA_050264575.1 Acidobacteriota bacterium
TGAAGGCGCGACGCTCGAGCAGGTGCGCCAGCAGGTGGACGCGCTCAACCGCCGCAACGACGAGCGGTTTCCCAACTTCCAGGTGCTTCTCAGGAACGCGCAATTCCGCACCGTCTCCGTGATGCTCGGCGACGACGTCATTCGTGACGTGAAAACCGTGCTGTACATCCTCTGGGGCGGCGTATTCGTCGTGCTGCTCATCGGCGTCGTGAACATCACGAACCTGCTCATCGTGCGTTCGACCGCCCGGACGCGCGAGATGGCGACGCGGCATGCGATCGGCGGTGACATGAGCCGGCTGGCGCGCCAGCTGCTGACGGAAACCATGGTGCTCGCCCTTGCCAGCGGCGCAATCGGTCTCGCGATCGGCTGGTGGCTGTTGAAGTACGTCTCGTCACTCAACCTCACGCAACTGCCGCGCGGGTACGAGATCGGCCTCGACTGGGTCAGCATCGGCGCCATCGCCGGGCTGACGTTCGCGGTCGGCGTGGTGCTCGGCATCGCGCCGGTCTGGAAGCTGCGCCGCATGAACCTCAACGTCGAGCTGAGGGAAGAGAGCCGCGGCGGCACGGCAAGCCGGCGCGCGAACTTCATCCGCAAGACGCTCGCCACCGCGCAGGTCGCGCTGGCTCTTGGTCTGCTCGTGGGTGCGGGACTGCTGCTGGCCAGTTTCAAGGCCGTCATGGCGCTCGATCTTGGCTTCGATCCGGCGAACGTCATGACCGCCGCGGTGTCGCTGCCACCCAACATCTATCCGAAACCGCCGGACCTCATCACGTTCGAGCAGCGCGCGATGGCCGCGATTCGCGCGATCCCCGGCGTCGAGGCGGCCGGCACGACGTCGGCCGTGCCGTTCAGCGGCGGCATCAACAACAGCGTGATCATGGCCGAGGGGTATCAGATGCAGCCCGGCGAGTCGCTCGTCGCACCGTCGTCGATCAACGTCGTGCCCGGGTACTTCGAGGCCATGCACGTGCAGCTCAAGAGCGGGCGCTTCATCGGCGCGCAGGACACGCAGGGCCAGCCGCTTGCGGTGGTCATCGACGATCGGCTGGCGCGAAAGTTCTGGCCGGACAAGGACGCGGTCGGCCGCCGCCTCTATCGTCCCAGCGATCCGAACGACATCACGAAGATCACGCCGCAGACGCAGTTCCTCAACATCGTCGGGGTGATCAAGGAGATGCGGATGCTCGACCCGCGGCCGGACGTCACGCCGGTCGGCATCGTGTACTTCCCCTGGGAGCAGCAGCCGGGCCGCGGCCCGACGCTCGTGATCAAGACGAGCGCGCCGATGCCGGGCCTGATGAACCAGGTGCGGCGCGAAATTGCCAGGATTGACCCGCAGACGCCCGTGTACCGCGATCGCTCGATGCAGGAATGGATCGACAACCAGCTGATCGGCCGGCGGCTGCCGATGTATATCGCCCTCGCGTTCGGCGTCGTGGCGCTGCTCCTGTCGGTCGTCGGCGTCTACGGCGTGCTCGCCTACAGCGTCGTGCAACGCGAGCGCGAGCTGGGCGTCCGGATGGCGCTTGGCAGCTCCACGGGCGGCGTCTTCGGGATCGTCCTCAAGGACGGCGCGAAGATCGTCGGCATCGGCGCCGCTGCCGGCGTGCTGTTCGCGATCGGCGCGGGTCAGCTCCTGAAGGCGCAGCTCTTTGGCGTTACGCCGGTGAGCCCGATCGTGCTCGCAGGCGTCACGATCCTCTTGACCGTCGTCGCCATCCTCGCGACGATGATTCCGGCATGGCGGGCCAGCAAGATCAATCCGATCATCGTGCTGGGGAAATAGAGCATTGATGGGACGCGGCGAAGTCGAGAGATGTCTTGGGCGCGGCCGAAGAGCACTCGCGCCCACGTGTCGGTACGACAGGTACGGCGGGTCCGCGGAGCCTGATTCCCGTCATCTCTCTTGATGGTGACGTTCAGGTTCTTGCGAGATCCGTCGTGGTCCTTGTCCGCACAATTTGCAGCCGCGTCACGAGACTCGGCCCATCACCGCAACTCTTCGCTTGAAGCACAACCAGGGACGCGACGCGGACCAGCTCGAGCGTGAACGCCGGGCTCGCTCAAACCAAAAAAGGCTGACAAGAGTCAGGTTCCTCGGACCCCCCGTACCCGTCGTACCGACTGATGCCCGCTCGGGGATCACGGGCGCGAATTGTGGCGAAGCTCGCGCCGGTTGAGGGCATGATTTCCGGGATGCCGTCTCCTCATCCGGCCGACTTGCACGATCTCATCCGCGTCCAGGGCGCGCGCGTCAACAACCTGAAGGACGTCAGCGTCGAGATCCCGAAACGCCGGCTCACGGTGTTCACCGGCGTCTCCGGATCCGGCAAGTCGTCGCTCGTCTTCGGCACCATCGCGGCGGAGTCGCAGCGGCTCATCAACGAGACCTACAGCGCGTTCGTGCAGGGCTTCATGCCGGCGATGGCCAGGCCGGATGTGAATGTGCTGGACGGCCTCACGACCGCCATCATCGTCGACCAGGAGCGCATGGGCGCGAACGCGCGCTCGACGGTCGGCACCGTCACGGACGCCAACGCGATGCTGCGCGTGCTGTGGAGCCGCATCGGCAGGCCGCGCATCGGCCCTGCCACGGCGTTCTCGTTCAACGTCCCGACGCGGAAGGCGAGCGGCTCAATGACTTCCGAAACGGGCGAACGAAAAGTCGTTCGCGACCTCGTCTACCTCGGCGGCATGTGCCCGAAATGCGAGGGCATGGGGCAGGTCAACGACATCGATCTGCAGCAGTTGTACGACGACAGCAAGTCGCTCAGGCAGGGTGCGCTTACAATTCCCGGCTACACAGCCGAGGGCTGGTACATGCGCACGTTCGAGGCCATCGGCCTCGACCCGGACAAGCCGATCCGCAAATACACGAAGAAGGAGCTCCACCTCCTTCTTTATCAGCAGCCGGCGAAGGTAAAGGTCGAGAAGATCAACCTGACTTACGAGGGGCTGATTCCGCGCATCAAGAAATCGTTCCTCTCCAAGGACGTCGAGGCGATGAACACGAGCATTCGCGCGTTCGTCGAGCGTGCGGTGACGTTCACCACGTGTCCCGACTGCGGCGGCACCCGGCTCAACGAGGCCGCGCGGTCGTCGAAAATCAAGGGCAAGAGCATCGCCGACGTCTGCGAGATGCAGATCAGCGATCTGGCCGGCTGGGTGCGCGACCTGAAAGAGCCCTCGGTCGCGCCGCTTTTGACGAAGCTCGGGCAGACACTCGACTCGTTCGTAGAGATCGGACTCGGCTATCTCAGCCTCGACCGGCCGTCCGGCACGCTGTCGGGCGGCGAGGCGCAGCGTACGAAGATGGTCGGCCATCTCGGGTCGTCACTCACCGACGTCACCTACGTCTTCGACGAGCCGACGATCGGGCTGCACCCGCACGACATCCAGCGGATGAACGACCTCCTGCTGCGGCTGCGCGACAAGGGCAACACCGTCCTCGTCGTCGAGCACAAGCCGGAAGTGATCGCTATCGGCGATCACATCGTCGACCTCGGGCCCGGGGCTGGGAATGGCGGCGGGGAAGTGGTCTTCGAGGGCACGGTCGAGGCGCTGCGTGCCGGCGGCACGCTCACCGGCCGGCACCTCTCCGACCGCGCGTCGCTGAAGCCGTCGGTGCGGAAGCCGTCGGGGGTGATGAAGGTGCGCGGCGCTCGCACCAATAATCTCAAGAGCGTGGACGTCGACATTCCGCTCGGCGTGCTGGTGGTAGTGACCGGCGTCGCGGGGTCGGGCAAGAGCTCGCTGATTCACGGCTCGGTGAGCGGCCGCGACGGCGTGGTCACGATCGATCAGACGGCAATTCGTGGATCGCGGCGGAGCAACCCGGCGACGTACACGGGTCTCCTCGATCCGATCCGCAACGCGTTCGCGAAAGCCAACGGCGTCAAGCCCGCGCTCTTCAGCGCCAACTCCGAAGGTGCGTGTCCGACCTGCAACGGCGCCGGGGTGATCTACACCGACCTCGCAATGATGGCCGGCGTCGCGACGGTCTGCGAGGAGTGTGAGGGCCGGCGGTTCCAGGCGTCGGTCCTGGAGTACCGGCTCGGCCCTTCGACTTCGCTCAGGGCAGGCGGCCTCAACATCGCCGAAGTGCTCGACTTGCCGGTCGACGAGGCACTCGGCTTCTTCGGCGACGGCAGAGCTCACACCCCGGCCGCGCACGCGATCCTGCAGCGCATGGCCGACGTGGGGCTCGGCTACCTGCGGCTCGGCCAACCGCTCACGACGCTGTCGGGCGGCGAGCGGCAGCGGCTCAAGCTCGCGACGCACATGGGTGAGGAGGGCGGCGTCTACGTGCTCGACGAGCTGACCACGGGGCTGCACCTTGCCGATCTTGCGCAGCTACTCACGCTGCTCGATCGGCTCGTCGATTCCGGCAAGTCGGTCATCGTGATCGAGCATCACCTCTCGGTGATGGCGCACGCCGACTGGATCATCGATCTCGGCCCGGGCGCGGGACACGACGGCGGGCGGATCGTGTTCGAAGGCACGCCGGCGGATCTGGTCAAGGCGAGGTCGACGCTGACGGGTGAGCATCTGGCAGCCAGCCTTCGCTGATCGGTTCGTTCTTGTCTCACCCCTTCACCGTTCGTGCTAGGGTTTCCCGATGCTTCGACGGTCGCTGTGGTTCGCTGGCGTGACCTTGCTGGCTGTCGGCGGAGCGCTCGCACAGGACAAGAAATCGGTCTGGGCCGGGGTGTATGACGCAAAACAGGCCGCACGCGGCGCCGAGCTTTACAGCCGCGCCTGCGCGGCGTGCCACGGCCAGGACCTCGAAGGTATCGAACAGGCGCCCCCGCTGGCTGGCGGGACGTTCGCACAACGATGGGACGGTTCGACGCTGAAGAGGCTGTTCGAGCGGATGGAGGAGATGCCGCCCGACGATCCCAACAAGCGGTTGAGCGACCAACAGAACGTCGACCTGCTGGCATTTCTGCTGAGCGCGAACAAGATCCCGCCCGGAACGGCGGCACTGGGTGCCGACAGAGACGGTTTGGCGCAGATCACGTTCCTCGCCACGAAGCCGAAGTAAAGGGGTCAGGTCTTGTATTGCAACATTTTCGGCCGCGTTCAGAATTGGCTTCCAAAACTGACAACTGTCGAAAATGTTGCAATACAAGACCTGACCCTTTGGTCCGGCGTCTTCGTCGCGGCAATCGCTGCCGCGCCGCTGTACGGTGCGCTGACAGCGCAAAGTCGAGGCGCGAGCACACCAGGCGCGAACGAGTGGAGAACCTACGGCGCCGATCTCGCCAGCACGCGCTACTCGCCGCTCGATCAAATCAACAAGGACAATTTCTCCAAGCTCCGTATCGCCTGGCGCCTGAGTACCAACGACTATGGGCCTCGCCCCGACACGCTGTACTCGACGACGCCGCTCTTCGTCGGCGGCGTGCTGTACGCGACCGTCGGCACCGCGCGCGCGGTCGTCGCGATCGACGCCGCCAGCGGCGAGGTCCTCTGGAAACACACCGAGGACGAGGGGCCGAGGGGACACAACGCGCCCCGCACTGGCGCCGGGCGCGGCGTGTCCTACTGGTCCAGCGCCGACGGGTCGGATCAACGCATCATCTACGTGACGCCGGGGTACCGCATGATCGCGCTCAACGCGAAAACTGGTGCACCCGTCACGACGTTTGGGCAGGACGGCGTCGTCGATCTCAAGCTGGAGAACGACCAGGATCTCGATCTCGTCACCGCCGAGGTCGGGTTGAACGCCACGCCGCTCGTCGCCGGCGATGTCGTGGTCGTCGGCGCGGCGCACCGCCCCGGCGGCTCGCCGCGAACGATGAACAATGTCCGCGGGTACGTGCGTGGCTACGACGCGAAGACCGGTAAGCGGCTGTGGATCTTCCACACCGTGCCGAAGCCGGGCGAGTTTGGCTACGACACCTGGGAAAACGATGGCGCGTTGAAGAACGGCAACACCGGAGCCTGGGCGCAGTTCAGCGCGGACCTGGAGCTCGGCCTCGTGTACGTGCCGGTCGAGATGCCGACCGGCGACTACTACGGCGGCAACCGGCCGGGCAACACGCTGTTCGGCGAGAGCCTCGTCGCGCTCGATCTCAAGACCGGCACGCGGAAGTGGCACTTTCAGACGACGCATCACGGTATCTGGGACTACGACTTGCCGTGCGCGCCGATCCTCTTTGACCTCACGGTGAATGGACGGCGTGTCCGGGCGCTCGCGCAGCCCACCAAACAGGCGTTTCTCTTCGTGTTGAATCGAGAGACCGGCGAGCCGATCTGGCCCATCGAAGAACGATCGGTTCCCGAGTCCGCCGTGCCGAACGAAAAGACGAGCCGGACGCAGCCGTTTCCAACGAGGCCGGCGCCGTTCGACCGGCAGGGCGTGTCGATCGACGACCTCATCGACTTCACGCCGGCGCTCCGCGCCGAAGCGCTCGAGGTCGTGAAGAGATATCGAATCGGGCCCCTCTATACGCCGCCGGTGCTGAGCAGTTTGGACGGCCCGCTCGCGACGTT
>JBLNGH010000386.1:0-13486 GCA_050264575.1 Acidobacteriota bacterium
TTTGACCTCGGGTTTCGTTGTCAACGCGCTACGCACAGTCGAGATGCGACCCACGAAACCCGAAGTCTTCAAGTCCTGACAATGGGGAGGAAAGTGCGGGAGACGTTCCAAGCTTAGGACAGCGTCGCGCCCAGGTCGTCGGAAGTCCGTGAGCGTTCGGTCAGATTTCGGTCAGTCCCGCGCCGGCGCGGCGGCGCGCCGCACGTCGTCTTCGGTAAACACCGCGAACACGAAGGGCTGGGCTTCGAGCGCGCGGGCCAGGTCGCGCAGGTTCAGGCCAAGTCCGCGCAGCCGTTCCATGTTGATGAAGATCTGCGCGTTCTCCGCTTCGTACGCGGTGACCAGCTGCTTCGCCTGCGGATCGAATTTCTGGTGCAGCAGGTCGACGAGTTCCGGACCCGTGTGCCGGCGTTCGGGCGGAGCCGACGGCATGCCGTGATCCGCGGTCACGGCCAGCAGGTAGTCCTTCCGGACCTTCGCCTCGAGCGCCTGGATGATGCGGGCGAGCTGGCGATCCATTTCGCCCAGCGCCAACCGCAGCTCGCGTGAATCGGGACCGTAGCGATGGCCGACGTAGTCCGCGCCCTTGGAGTTCAGCAGCACGAGATCCGTCACGTCGTCCTGACCGAGCGGCTCGTGCTCGATCGCGGCCGTCATCGCGTCGGCTTCGAAGGGCGGGAACAGCGCCGAACGACGCACGGCTGCCGGCGTGTCGATCGGATGGTCGAGCCACGTCTTGTTCGCCGACCACAACGTGCTGGCGTGTCGATCTTTCAAGTACGCGGGCAGCCGAAAGCAGTCGTCATTCGACGCCCAGACACCCTTGGTCTCGTCGTAGGCCGCCATGAGGACCGGCACGCCGTTGGGCTGACACGCTCCGTGCCCGGCGAGCGGCGTCGCGGCACGGCCGATGCTGCCCTGCGCGACAATCACCGCCCGGCCGGAGGTCGCGAACTGCCAGACGTCCGCGAGCGTCAGGGCCATCACCGCCTGCGGACGCATGCCCGCATACAGCTCCACGCGCTCGCCGCGGGCGCGGTCGTAGAAATTGTTGCCGGTGATGCCGTGGAATCGCGGATCCGTGCCCGTCGCGATCGTGGTGTGGCCGACCGCCGTGTTCGAGGGCAGGACGTTCACTTGCGCATGGCTGAACCAGGCGCCGGTCCGGCGCAGCGCCGCGAGCGTCGGCATCGCGTCCGCATAGCGATCGAGGTAATCGCGCCGGAACCCGTCCAGCACGATCAGAAAGACGACCTTTGGAGGCGTGAACCCCGCCCGCAGAATCGGCAGCACGCGTCCGGTGGCGGTCGTCGGCATCCGTACGCCAAGAGCGGCCGCGAGCGTCGGCGCGACGTCCTGCTGAGCGGCGGGCGCCGGATACGCGCCCGGTTTCACGGCGGGGCCCGCGAAGATCAGCGGAATGTCGACGTCGTACGGCCACGGCGATCCGTGCATGAACGTGACGTCCTCTTCCGGACGCGTGATGAAGTCGCCGTTTCGCGGCGCAATCATCAGCTGGCCGCTGCGGCCCGGAAAATACGCGCGCGCGAACATGTCCAGGATGTGCTGCCGCGTGGCCGCGTCGGTGGCGCGTCCCGCGCCGGCCGCCGGCGTCGTCTTCTGCTGCCCCAGCGCGCCGATCGACACACACACCGCGATCGCGACCGCCGCTCCGATGGTTCTCGCCATGTCGATCCCCCGGTGACGGGATCGTGCGCTGACCATGCTCGGCGCCGCAAGCAAAAATGGTTCGACAGAGGCCAACGGTGACTCTTTCAACACCGAGGTACGCGTCAAAGTTCTTCACCACGAAGAGCACGAAGGACACAAGATTTCCTTGAACAAACCTTCGTGGTCTTCGTGGCCTTCGTGGTGAATGCTCGTCCGACAAGCGCTTCGTGACGAGTGAGGCCCCCGCATAGAATGGCGTCTGGCGCAGCACCTGCCGCGCATTGGGGTTGATATGTTGCCGAGAAGAATTCTCACCGCAGGTATCGTCTGTTTCGTGCTGGTCGCTGGGCCGGGCGCGTTGTCGTCTCTGGCCCAGACTCAGCAGGCGCCGCCGGCAGGCGGCCGTGCGGCCGCGCCACCACCGCCGGACCCCAAGAAGCCGCACAAGCTCGAGATCACGACGCCGACCAAGGCGCGCTACAAGGTGACCGAACAGCTCGCGGGCATCAGCTTTCCGAGCGACGCAGTCGGCACGACGGAGGCGATCACCGGGGTGATCATCATCAACCCCGACGGCACGATTGCGCCCGAATCGAAAATCAGCGTCGATTTGAAGACGCTGACGAGCGATCAGTCGCTCCGCGACGGCTACATCCAGCAGCGCACGCTCGAGACCGAGAAATTTCCGACGCTGGTGATCGTCCCCAAACGCGCGGTCGGCCTTCCCGCTCCCCTGCCCGCCGGCCAGCAGGCCCAGGCGGGATTCCAGATCATCGTGGACATGACGCTCCACGGCGTGACGAAGGAGACGACGTGGAACGTCGTCGCGACCTTCGGCAACACGTCGGTGGGCGGCCGCGCGACGACCACGGTCCAGTTCGCGGATTTCAACATGACGAAGCCTTCGCTCGCCAGGCTTCTCAGTGTCGACGACAAGATTCAATTGGAAATTGAGTTCAGGTGTACGCGAACTGCCATGTGAAAGAACGTTGTCGGTTCCGGGGTTCCGGGGTTCCGGAGTTCCGAAGTTCTCAAGAGATGGGTTCCGGAGTTCTGGTTCCGGAGCTTATTGCACGTTCGAATCTCGATCTCGAACCGCGGAACCAGGATCTTGAACCTCGGAACCCCGGAACCGATCCGTTCCTTGAAACTTAAGAAAAGATGGCAAGTTACGAGTGCTACCACTGCAAGCAGCGGGTCGAGGAAGGCGAGCCGCACGACTGCTGGACGACGACGGAAGCGGCGCTGACGCGGGAGCTGCCGGAGGATTTGCAGGACGCCTGGGAGCGGCTGCGCGACACGGCCGCGTCGTTCGGCCCGCAGCGGATCTACGCGTCCCACAAGTCGATCATGTTCTCGCGCAAGGCGTGTTACTTCTTCGTCCGTCCGAAAATGACGGTGCTCGAAGTCTGCTTTTTCCTGGGGCGCACGCTGAGGGGGCCGCAGGTGCGCCGCGCGATGCCGGCGTCGCGATCGAAAATCGCGCACATCGTGCACCTGAAGCATCGCGACGAAGTCGAAGCGCCGGTGACCGATTGGTTGAAGGAAGCGTACGACGTGTCCGACACGCTCGGCGCGCGATCCGCGGCCAGGCACCGGCCGCCACCTTCTACACGAAAACGAAAGCCGGCACGCGCACGAGCGCGGAAACGACGTGGGTAACGCTCGAATCTGAAGATCTGGAGAACTGGGGATCTGAGGAGCTGAAGATCTCAGTTCCTCAGTTCCCCCAGATCCTCAGGTCACCAAATCCCCAGATTCACCTGACAGCGGTTGCGGGGACGATCACTTCGTCGTGCTGCGGCGCCGGCGCATTCGCCTCAGCCGCCTTGGCCGCTTTCGACAGATCGTACGTGCCATGGATCTGCAGTCCCGACTGCTCGCTGGTGTCCCACACCTGGCACAACACGTAGTGTCCCGCCGCGTGATCGAACGCGAACACGACCTCATCGGAGGTCGCCTTCGGATCTGGGCTCGCGCCAAGATCGTCTCCGATCATGAACGTGACTTGCCTGCTGGCGCGGTTTTCGAGCGTGAACAGGTTGTCTGCATTAGCGCTCTCGAGCGGCTCGAGCAGATAGGTGCCGGCCGGCATCAGCCGCTGTCCGGCCTGGAATGAAAACGTCGTCGTGAACCGGATCGGTTCGAACATCTGCGCGCGGGCGATCGCGGGCAGGCCCGGCACGAGCAACGCTGCTATCAGGCAGCTGCGAACGATGGACTTCATGGTCAATCTCCTTTTCGCCCTCTCTCCTGTGAGACGACTGGAGCGATTAAGAATGGGGGAATTCGGGATTAACTCTCATTAATGAGGCTCTGAGGCCATGAGGCTCAAAGGCGCGCCTTGGACGCGACAAATCCGCTGCAGGTTCAGCAGGAGCGGACAGGGGTTGTTTCTCAAGCCCTGTCTCCGCTGTCGTTGATTGAGGGGCCCAGCCAGGAGTAAAGACGGACAACCTACGGGTCGAACACCGTCAGCAAATTGGTGAGGACGAGCACTTCATTGACGCGGCGGGTGACGTTGGCCAGCCGCATGACGCCGCCGCATTTTCGGACGGCCGCCAGCGCTTGAACGAGCTGGCCGATGCCCATACTGTCCACGTTCTTCACGCCGCCCAGATCGATGACGAAGCGTGCGTGGCCCAGCTGGATCGCGCTGCGAACCGAATCGGCCAGCGGCGAGCCCCACGCGTTCTTGAGTGTGAGGTCGCCGCTGACCAACAGCACGATGACGTCCCCGTCGGTTCGTTGCTCGAGATCCATCGCATCCTCAATGGCCGCGGTGCTCCGGATTCGGGAGCGGAACCGGGGCGCTCTCTTCGCCGGCACCGAGCCTGACCATATTCTCGTGCAACTTGAACGTCGAGTCCGGCCGGGCGTAGATGTTCTCACTGATCGTGCGATATCCCTCGAGATAGAGCGACACGACGTGCCCACCCGGCGTCACGCGCAGCCGTCCGACGTCGCTGACGAGCCCCGCGTAGCATCCGTCGACGAAGACCTCGGCCTGTTTCGGCTCGACCTGCACGCGGATTTCGCTGGCCGGACGGCCGCCGGCGTACGGGTAGACCCAGGGCACGTAATACGGAGGCCAGAAGGGATCGTAGAACGGCGAGACGAAGCCCGCGCGCGTCACCACCTCACCACATCACAATTTCTCAGTTGTAGGCAGTATGACGGTGAAGGTCGAGCCTTCCCCCAGCCGGCTCTGAACCGTCACCTGTCCGCGGTGCTGCGCGACGATCCACTGCACCAGGCTGAGGCCGAGACCCGCGCCGGGCAGTGACGATGACCGCGCGGGATCGGCGCGAGAGAACCGCTCGAACACCCGCGGCAGATCGGCCGGCGACAAGCCGGCGCCGGTATCCTGCACGTCGATGCGCGCGCGATCGCCGGGACGCGACACGCGAACCGAGACCCGGCCGCCGGCAGGCGTGTACTTGAGTGCGTTGTCGAGAAGATTCAGCAGCAGCCGCTTCAGCCAGGCGGGATCGCCCTGGACGATGACGGCATCCACCGGCTCGCAGGACAAGTCGATGGAGCGCGCCTCGGCGAGCGGCTGCAACTGATCGACCAGCGACGCCGCGAGTTGCCCCAGATCGACCGGTGCGACCGTCAGGCGAATCTGCCCCGCCTCGGCCCGCGCCAGCGTCAGGATCTGATCGATCAACCGGGTCAGGTGATCGATCTCCTCGATCTGGCTGCCGTACGCCTCCTGCCGCGCCGGGCTGATCCCCGGCTCGCGCAGCGCGAGCTCGATCTCGCCGCGCAGCGCCGCCAGCGGCGTCCGCAACTCGTGCGCGAGCGCCGAGCTGAACTGCCGCATCTCCACCACGGCGTGCTCGAGCCGATCGAGCGTTTCGTTGAACGCGACCGCGACGCCGTCCAGCTCGTCGCCCGCCCCGCGCACGGGCAGCCGCCGGTCGAGCGCGTTCACGTCGACCTGACGCGCCGAGGCTGCCAGACGCGAGAGCGGACGGAGCGCGAATCCGGAGAGCCACCACGCCGCAAATGCGCCGAGCACCACCGCGACCGGCACGCGCCACCAGAGGAGACCGCGGTACCTCTTCAGCGCCGCGTCCATCGGCGCCAGCGAGATGCCCACCTGCAGGAGGTACGTCCGGCCGTCCCGCAGCGTCCTGACGCTGTTCGACAGGCGCAGACGTCCGTACTCCGTCGTGATGTCGAAGGGATCCGGCCGGGCGCGAAACGCCTGAATCTCGCCGAGCGTGAGCTGCAGGCCCAGCGGCGCGATGGTGCCCGACGCCGCGGCGAGACGGCCGGTGGCGACGTCGTAGACCTGGTAGTACCGCGTCGCTTCATGGACGAACACCGCCTGATCGTTGTCGCCGGCGTCGTAGACAATCGAGGCCGCATCCGCGCCGAATCGCAGATAGCCGTGCAGCCCGTCGGTCAGCTCCATCAGCCGCTCGGTCGCGTCGGCGTCGAGCCGGCGCGCGAGCACCTGGTAGGAGGTGAGGCTGAGTCCTGCGAGCAGCAGGCCAAACACGATCGCCGAGATCGTGGCGAGCCTGGCGCGCAGCGTCCGCATCATGACGCGCGTCAAATCCCGGAGGCGGCTTCCGATGTCAGCACGTAGCCGACGCCGCGGACCGTACGGATGAGCGGCACGCCAAATCCCTTGTCGATCTTGTTCCTGAGCGAATTGATGTGCACCTCGACGACGTTGCTGACGCTGTCGAAGTGAATGTCCCAGACGTGCTCGATGATGAGCGTCTTGGTCAGCGGGCGATCGGCGTTGCGCATCAGGAATTCGAGCAGCGCGTATTCCTTGGGCTTCAGGTCGATCGCCGTCCCGCCCCGCCGGACCTTGCGGTGGATCGTGTCCATTTCGAGATCGGCGACGCGCAGCACGTTCTCGCGGGCGGCGCCGCGGCGCAGCAGCGCCCGGAGCCGCGCCGAGAGCTCGGCGAGCGCAAACGGCTTCGTCATGTAATCGTCGGCGCCGGCATCGAGACCCGCGACCCGCTCCTCGAGCGAGTCCCGGGCCGTCAGAATCAGCACCGGCAGCGACACTTTTCGCGCCCGGATGTCCCGCAGGACCTGGAAGCCCGATCGACCCGGCAGCATCAGGTCGAGTACCACGGCGTCGTAGTCGATGGCGCGGGCCTGCTCCCCCGCCTCCTCGCCATCGTTCAGCACGTCGACCGAGTACCCTTCCTGCGCGAGACCAGTCTGAATGAAGCTGGCGACCTTCCGGTCGTCCTCAATCACGAGGACGCGCATGGCAGCTCCCATTCTGCATTAACACCTCTTAATCTGCCGATCACGTGATCCTCATGCCGCCGCCGTGTAATGGTGCGGACACCGTGCTGCACAAGACCGCGATCGTGATGCTCGTGAGCGCCCTGGCGGGATCGACCGCCGCGTTGTTCCCTGCGCCGGGGATCCAGACCGGAACCGCGACCGTGACCCAGATTGCCGCGGTCCGCGCCGCCACTCACGCGGTCCGCGGGATCGTGAAATCCGTCGGCCCGAAGTCGCTGGTGATGACGCGCTCCGGCAAGAAGCCGAACGAGCTGACATTCGTCCTGACGCCCGCCACCCTCCAGACCGGGACGATTGTTGCGGGCGCCACGGTGTCGGTGCGGTACAGAACCGAAGGGCACATGCTGATCGCGACCGGCGTCACCGTTGACGCCAGCCGAGCCGAACGGTGACAAGGGCAGAGGGCACAGGGCTGCCCTTTGCCCTCTGCCCTTCGCATCCCATCCGCCGCCAAGCGCCTGAATCAACGTCACGCTCGCCACCTGCCGGCGCGTGAGGATCTCGGCCGCGGCGCGCTGATTCTGCAGCAGGTTCGTCTGCGCGGTGATCACCTGGAGGTAGTTCGTGAGGCCGCCTCGATATTGCGTCGTGGAAATGTCGAGCGAGCGCTTCGCGGCGTCGACGGCGCGATCGATGATCGCCGACTCGTCGGCGAGGACGCGCAGCGCCGCCAGCGTGTCCTCGACCTGTTGAAACCCGGTCAGCACGGTCTGGCGGTAGTTCGCGACCGTCGCGTCGTACGTCGCTTGCACCACCGTGACCTGAGCGCGGCGCCTGCCCGCGTCGAACAGCGTCTGGGCCAATTCGGCGCCGACGGACCAGAACCGCGTCGGCATCGTCAGCAGGTCGGCAACGACGGCGGTCCGCGAGCTTCCCCCTGCGGTGAGGGTCAGGGCGGGATAGAACGCGGATTTGGCGACGCCGATCTCCGCGTTCGCCGCGGCGACTTGACGTTCGGCCGCGGCGACGTCGGGCCGCCGTTCGAGCAGCTTCGACGGAACGCCGATCGGGATGTCCGGCAGCGAGGCGGCGGACGCGAGCAACGGCGTGGGCATCGAGAACTGTGCGGCGCCGCGCCCGTCAGCACCGCGATCGCGTGGTCCAGCTGCGCCTCATCGACGCCGAGATCGGCCAGCTGCGCGCGGGCGGTTTCGAGTTGAAGCCGCCGCCTGCAAACCAGAACCGGTGAAGGTTCACGTCGACACGAGCGATGCTGTGCCGGAACTCCGGACCGAAGTGCGCGAACCGGCTGTGATCGAACGGCCGTTCCTGGTGGAATCGCGCATCGGCGGCCCCGTCATGACCGAACCACTGGTTGTGATTGACGTGCGGCGTGTCGTTCAGGTGACCGGTGGACAGGTGCTCCGCTTCGCGCTCCGATGAATTGGGTCGCGCCTCTGGTGCCGGCGGGATGTGGCCCTGATTCGCTCGCGGCGGATGGCGTCGTGCGTGCGGCCCGCCGGACGGCTGCCGTGCTGCCCGCCGCGTTGGGCGGCGGCGGGCAACACGAGCAGGAACATCACGGTGGCGAGAATGAGCGAAGGAACCGCGAGACGAACGCGCGTGGTCACGACGACCCTATTTTCCAGCCGCCTTTGATTTCTTGACGGTCACGTTCGTCGCGATCTTGTTGCCGTTGTGGAGGTAGTACTTGACGCTCACGGTATCCCCGACGGCGAGCTTGCCCTTGCGGGAGGGATCGAGCTGGAACGTTTCCTCGGGACCCTTGGTGTTCGAACTATTGATCACGAACGAGTTGTCGCCGACGCTCTTCACGACGCCGGTCATCGATGCGGTGATGACTTTCGCGGCGTGCTTCGGCTTGGCCGGCTCGGTCGTGGATTGGGCTTTTGGCGCCTGCTTGGCTTTCGCCGGGTCCGTCGCGGACTGGGCAAAGCCGATGGCGGGCACCGCAGCCATGGCGGTAATCAATGCGGCGATTCGAAAATACTTCATCGTCTGACTCTCCTCTGATCCCGGAAAGCACTTGACTTGACGTGGTCGCCTTCGGCACCGGGCGTGAAAAAGCGCTCGATTACCACGTCAACTCAAGGCTTTCCGCGTTGCTCGGAAAGGTCCTGAGTGCCTTTCCCAGGCGTCGGACCGTCCATCGATCCGTCACCCTGAGTAGACGCCAGGGGTGATTAAGGACCTGTGAGCCGCGTATGAATTCTGGTTAATGAGGTAGGGCGGACTGTACGTAAGGCGGACTGATTTCCGATCGGGATCCGTACGTCCTGCGGAGCACCCGATTGTCCTCCGCTCGCGACAGCTCCTGCGGCGGCGTGCCGCGTGGCCTGGTGTTTTTCCGGCTCTTGGATTGTGGCGTCCGTTTTGCCTTGCGACGTGATCGCGACGAGCCACTCAACCTGCCGTGACAGACCTCGAAGTCCATCTTCGACGGTCGCAGAGGCACGTCGCCATGTCCGCACGACTCGCGTTGGCAGCGCTTCTCGTCTTCCCCTTCGACACCCTCGCGTTCGACTCAGACCCAATCGAGCTCGCCGCTGATCTCATCGGACGCCCCTACGTCTGGGGCGCCGAAGGGCCCGATGCGTTCGATTGTTCGGGCTTGATGCAGTACATCTTCGCGAAATCCGGTATCGACCTGCCCCGTCGGGCGATCGATCAATCGCGCGCCGGCGAGCGCGTCGGCCGGCTGGAGCGTGGCGATCTCGTCTTCTTCTCCAGCGACACGCGGCGGTCGCTGGTAACCCACGTCGGGATTTACGAGGGCGGTGGCGTGATGATCGACGCCAGCAGCCGCGCCGGCCAGGTTCGCCGCGACGACCTGGACGACGACTTCTGGGCCGAGCGTTTCATGTTCGCGCGGCGGATCTCCGGCGCCGCCGGAACGCCGCAGGCCCGCCGGTCGGAGACACGTCCTTCCCGGGGGGACCGGGCGCGGATCGCCGTGCACATCCTGGGGCAGATTGGCGAGATCCTGAGGCGGCGCCACGAATGAGCGCCAGCAGTTGTCCGACGCGTTTGTGACTCTCCCGGAAACAAGTGCGTTGATGACGTTTCTGCAACGGGAGGCGGTGCGCCCGCCGCGCGTCATTCGGCGCGAAATGCGACGGTCGGATCGATGGCGGTCACGCGGCGGGCAGGGAGGTAGGTCGATACGATCGCGACGCCGGCAAAACCAACGATCACCGATACGAACGTCGCCGTGTCGGTCGCAGTCATGCCGTGCAGGAATCCAGCGATCACCCTGGTCATCGCGAGCGCACCAGTGACGCCGATCGCGGCGCCGATCAAGGTCAGCAGCATTCCCTGCCGCATCATCAGAACGACGACCTGCGCCGGCGTGGACCCGAGCGCAAGCCGAATGCCGATCTCGTGCGTGCGTCGTACGACCGCGTAGGCCCCGGCGCCGTAGATACCGGCGCTCGCGATGAGGAGCGCGATCACCGCGAAACTGCCGAACAGCAGCATGTACACGCGCGGCGCTGCAGCTGACTCCTCGAGCACACGATCCATTCGCTGGAGGTTGGAGATCGGCTGATCCTTGTCGACGGCCCAGATGCGCGTCCGGACCGCGTTCTCGAGCGAGATCGGATCGATCGATGTGCGCACGACAATCGAGACGTACGGGTCAAGGGTGTCGTAGAACGGCTGCCGGCTCGTGACGAACACCTGTGCCACCGGATCCTGGAGCCGGCCGCGGTACCGCACGTCGCGGACGACACCGACGACGGTCAGCCAGCGCTGGCGATTGGTCTCGTAAAAGTACTGCAACTGCTTGCCGATCGCTTGTCCGGGCGCCCAGAACTGTCTGGCCATCGTCTCGTTCACCATCGCAACGGGCTCGCTGCCCGCTGTGTCGCGTTCGTCGAACGGACGGCCTTCGACGACGGGGATGTCCATCGCGCGGAAAAAATCACCGGTGACGATGTTGAAGGCGGCAGGATGGCCGGTGTCAGGCCGGGGATCCGGGTGTCCCTGAACTTTGAAGGTCTCCTGCCGGCCGCCTCCCAGGAATGGCTGATCGACGTGGATGCCGGCCGCCTGGACGCCCGGCAATCCGCGGATGGACTCCAACAGTTGTTGGAGGTACGCCTCGCGCCATTCCGGATCCGCATATCGCTTCGACAACAGCAGATCGGCGGTGAGAGCCTGCTGCGTGTTCACGCCGAGATCGATGTGCTGCAGCCGGAGAAAGCTCTTGAGCAGGAGAGCCGCGCCGATCAGAAGCAGGACCGTGAGCGCGGTCTGGCCGACGATCAGAAAGCGTCCGAGTCGCCGCTCGCTCAGACCGCCTGATTGCGTTCGGCTGTCCTGTTTCAGGAAGTGGCCGAGATTCGGCCGCCACACCCGGAGCGCGGGCGGCAGGCCGCTGAGAAGGCCCGAGAACAGCGCAATGGCGACGGCAAACAGCAGGAACGACCAGTTGAAGGTCAGGACGGGAAGCCGGTATTGCTGTGCGAGAGATGCGGCCAGAAACTCGCTGCCCGACCGCGCCAGCAGGGCGCCGAAGGTCGCTGCAATGATCGCGAGGGTGATGCTTTCGGTCAGCAACTGACGCAGCAGCCGGCTTCGGCCCGCGCCGAGCGCGGTTCGAACCGCCAGTTCGCGCTGCCGCGCTATGCCCTTCGCCAGCACGAGGTGGCCCACGTTGGCGCAGCCGATGAGCAGCACGAGTACGCCGGCGCCGAGCAGCACGACCAGCGGCGTCCGCACGTCGCCCACTGCGACCTCGTGGAGCGGCACAACGTTGACGCCTCTCCCGCCGTTGGAGTCGGGGTACGCCTTCTCCCGACGGAGAGCGATGACATCGAGATCCTGCTGGGCTGCAGAACGCGTCACATCACGCTTCAGCCGCGCGATCGCCCGGACGTAGCCGCAGCTGCGGCATGCACGCTCGGCCACCGGCACGATCACGTCGGTCTGGACGAATGGCGGGAATTCGAAGCCGGCGGGCAGCACGCCCACGACGACATATTTGATCTCATTGAGCAGGATGGCCCTGCCGAGAATCTTCGGGTCACTGTCGTACCGCCGCGTCCACAGCCGGTGACTGATGAGCGCGACTGCACTCTTGCCGTGCTGCTCCTCCGCAGTGAACGACCGCCCGATCGCCGGATTGACCCCGAGGACGGTGAGCAGCTCATGAGAGGCGCGCAGGCCCGTCAAAGGCTCGGGGACGCCGTCGCCGGTGATATTGAACGGGTCCAGGCGATACGCGGCGGCGCCGGTGAACGAATGACTCTCCGTCTTCCACGCGGAGAAGTCGAGGAACGAGGTGGTGTCGCGAAAGATGCTGCGCTTGGGCGTGGTGGCGTACACCACGACGAGCCGATCGGGATCGGGCAACGCGAGGGGACGCAGGATCAAAGCGTTGACGACCGTGAGGACGGCGGTCGTCGCGCCGATGCCGAGCGCGAGCGTCACGATCGCGACGGCCGCAAAACCCGGCTGCCGGCGCATCGTCCGCAGCCCGTAGCGGACGTCCTGAATCAGCCGTTCGACGGACGCCCATGTCCACGTGTCGCGCGTCTCCTCGCGCAGGCGCGCGACGTTGCCGAAGTCTTTTCTGGCGGCGGTGCGGGCCGGGCCGGGCGGAACGCCTTCCGCGATCCGCTCCTCTTCCTCTTCCGACAAATGGAAGGCAATCTCGTCGTCCAGATCGGATTCCTGGCGAGTCCAGCTCCAGAGTTGGCGAATGCGCGCGCGAAGTCGTCGCAGCATCGGCGTGATCAGTTCACAGGTCGCAGAACCCGGGCCATGGCGGCCGACAACTGCTCCCACTTCGACTGTTCGGCCGTGAGCTGTTTGCGGCCCGCCCGCGTCAGCCGGTAGTACTTGGCGCGTTTCCCTTTGTCCGAGAGCTGCCAGTCGGCGTCGATCCACCCTTGCGCCTCGAGGCGATGGAGGGCGGGATACAGCGAGCCTGTCTCGATTTGCAGGACATCTTCGGACATCGTGCGGATCTGGCGGGCGATCGCGTGGCCGTGGGACGGGCCGAACAGCAGCGTGCGGAGGATCAAGAGGTCCAGCGTGCCTTGCAGGAGTTCAATCCGGTTCTTGTCGGCGGTCATGAGTTGTGTAGCCAGTCTACTCAATATTTAGTAGGGTGTCTACACAATAGACGGCGTGTAGGGCGGAGTGGTTCCCAACTCCGCCGCGCACTCACAAATAGCTGAGCAATTTCGAGCGGCTATGAGCCTTCACGCCGGCAAACCAGCGGCACGGAAAATACAGCAGCACGACATCGACGATGAACACGAGATACAGGAGCGTCAGACTCCAGTGTTGTGGCGGCGGCATGCCCACATACGGCGCCGTCGCATAGGGACCGGAATTGGTGCTTCCCGTCCGGATCAGATTGACGAGCAACGCGCTCAGGTGAATCGCCGGAATGTGAAGCAGGTAATAGAACATCGGCACACGGCCGAACGTCGCGAACACGGTCGCAACCCATCCTCGGGCCCGTTCGAGAAGCGGCAGCACCGCGATCGACGGCCCGAGCGTCATCATCAGAAACAACTGGCTCGCCGGGTACTTCGGCTGATTCAACACGCGC
>JBLNGH010000387.1:0-3891 GCA_050264575.1 Acidobacteriota bacterium
GGATCCGAATTCGTCGAGATGTTCGTCGGCGTGGGCGCGGCCCGCGTGCGCGATCTCTTCCGCCAGGCGGAAGCGAAGGCGCCGTGCATCGTCTTCATCGACGAGCTCGACGCGCTCGGCAAGGTCCGGCAGCAGTCGCCGATGGGCGGACACGAAGAGCGCGAGCAGCCGCTCAACCAGCTGCTCGCCGAAATGGACGGCTTCGATTCGAAGAAGGGCGTCATCATCATGGCGGCCACGAACCGCCCTGAAGTGCTCGATCCCGCCCTGCTCCGCCCCGGCCGCTTCGATCGGCAGGTCCTGGTCGACAAGCCCGATGTGAAGGGGCGCGAGGCAATCCTCCTGATCCACGTCAAGCAGGTCAAGCTGGCCGAGAACGTCGATCTGAGGGTCATCGCCGCGCGCACGGCCGGGTTCGCCGGCGCGGACCTCGCGAACCTCGTCAACGAGGCGGCGCTGCTCGCGGCGCGCCGCGACAAGACGGCGGTCGAGCGAGCGGACTTCGACGAAGCCATCGATCGCGTGATCGCCGGCCTCGAAAAGAAACGCGTCATGACGGTCAAGGAGCGGCGCATCGTCGCCTTCCACGAATCGGGTCACGCGATCGTCGCGACCGTCCTGCCGGGCGTCGATCCGGTCCACAAAGTGTCGATCGTCCAGCGCGGATTCGGGGCGCTCGGCTACACGATGCAGCTGCCGCTCGAAGATCGCTACCTCATGTCGAAGACCGATCTCGAGTACCGGCTCTCGGTGCTGCTGGGCGGACGCACGGCCGAATCGATCGTGTTCAGTGAGGTCTCGACGGGCGCCCAGAACGATTTGCTTCGCGCGACGGACATCGCGCGCGCGATGGTGACCGAATTCGGCATGAGCGAGGCCATCGGTCCCGTCAATCACGAGGGTCAGCGCCGGAACTCCTTCATCGAGATGCCGTACCTGCCGGAGCGTGGCGCCTACGCGGAAGAGACGGCGCGCATCATCGACGCCGAGGTGAAACGTTTCATCACCACCGCCGAAGATCGCGCCCGGCGTATCCTCCTGGAGCGCCGGGACGTGCTCGACGTGCTGTCGGCGCGTCTGCTCGAGAAGGAAGTCGTGGAAGGCGAAGAGCTCCGTCAGCTGCTTGCCGCCGCCGACGACGCCGAGCGGCGCGCGGACGAGATCGAACAGCCGACCGACGCGCGCGTGGGCTGATCGGGAATCGGGCTATACTGCCGCGGACTTGTGGCGCGCGATCGTTCTTCTGCTGCTGTGCTCGCTGACGTTCCTCGCCGGGCTCGGCGGTCCGGCCATCACCGATTCTGACGAAGCGTTCTACGCCGAGGCCGCCCGCGAGATGGTGGCGACCGGCGACTGGATCACGCCGCACTTCAACGACCAGGAGCGATTTCAGAAACCGATCCTGTTCTATTGGCTGACCGCTGCGACGTACGCGATCGCCGGCATCAGCGAGACGACCGCGCGCGTGTGGTCGGCGCTCTCCGGCGTCGGCCTCGTGCTCGTCACGTTCGCCGCCGGCCGGCGATGGTATGGCGACGGTCCGGGTTTCGTGGCCGGCGCCGTCACCGCGACGAGCTTTGGCGTGTTCTGGATGGCGCGCCAATCGCTCCCCGACCTGCCGGTGACGTTCTTCATCACCGCCGCCACCTGGGCCGCGATCGAGGCTGTTGCCGTCGAGCCGGGAAGCCCGGACGCCGCGAAGCTCGGGAGCCGGGTTGCTGAGCCGCGCCGGAGGTGGTTGTTGCTCTCGGCGGCGGCCATGGCGCTGGGCCTGCTGACGAAGGGACCTGTCGCTGTCGTGCTGCCGATCGGCATCGTAGCGCTCGTCGTGCTCTGGGAGCGGCGAGGCCGTCGCGGACAACCATGGCTGCCGATTGGCCCCGGCGATCTCCTCACAGCGTGCCTCGTCTTTGTCGCGATCGCTGCTCCCTGGTTCGCAGCCGTCACGATGGTGCACGGGGTCGATTACCTCGCGAGGTTTTTCGTCGGCGAGAACATCGAACGGTTTGCGACGTCGCGCTACAACGAGCCGCGACCGATCTATTTTTATGTGCCAATCGTGCTCGGCGGCCTCGTCCCATGGACACCGTTTCTTCTGCTCTGGGTCGGGCCGCTCGTGCGCC
This sequence comes from Acidobacteriota bacterium, assembly GCA_050264575.1. GTDB lineage: Bacteria > Acidobacteriota > Vicinamibacteria > Vicinamibacterales > SCN-69-37 > DASQFI01. The sequence goes on from JBLNGH010000387.1 coordinate 2,124, forward strand.
TGGTGCGCGGCCGGCGTCGTCTCACGCCCGTTGAGATACGGCTCGGACTCTGGGCGCTGGTCCCGTTCGTCTTCTACTCGATCTCGATGGGCAAGCAGCCCCGGTACGTGCTGCCCTGCCTCACGCCCGTCGCAATCCTTCTCGGCGCGTCGCTGTGGCGATACCTGAGGCCGGTCCAGCCGGCGCCGCGCGATGCGCTCTGGAAAGCCGCCGGCGTGACGATGGGCGCAATCGTCGCGCTCGTCGGGCTGCTCGTACTTCGGGCACGCGTCATGTTGACGGCGGTCGATCCGGGGTGGAGCCCTGCCGGGTCGTACGTGATGATCGCCTGCGGTCTTGTCTCGATCGGAGCCGCGCTGACGATGTCGCCGCGGATTGCGCTGACCATGCTGACGGGCGCGGCCGCGGCGACGCTGCTCGCGCTTCAAACCAGCGTCTTGTCCCTCGGCCGTCCGGAGCCCGTCGAAGTGGTCGCCGCCGTCGTCCGCGCGCAAGGATCCGATCTCACGGTTTGCACGTGCGGCGCGTTCACGCGGAACCTCGTTTTCTATGCGCATCATCCGACGCTCGTCGGAGAGAAGGACGAAGACGCGCAACGTCTGCTGGAGCAGCAGAGCCGCACGCTGGTCGTGCTCGATGAACCGATGCTCGCCCGTATCGAGCGCGCGACGGGACGGACCTTCGTGCGCCTCGCGGAAGTCCCTTATCTCAACACGAACGCGCTCCGAACCGACGACCTCCTCAATCCGGATCCTGCGCGGAAGATCCAGCGGATCGTGCTCGTCAGCAACCGATGAGCGCCATGCCGGCGGCGTCGCGCTCGTGGCCCGATCGGACAGGTCTCGTCTGGCTGCTGCTGGCAGCCGCATTTCTGCTTCGCCTCGCCTACAGCCTGACGACCGACTTCTGGATCGAGGACATGCGGCAGATCTTCCTGATCGGCCTGCGCTTTTATACAACCGGAGAATGGCCGTACTTCGGGCCGGATGTCGTTTACACGCAGACGCAGATCCCCGGCGCGCTGCAGGGCGTCCTGGTGGGCGGCCCGCTCTGGATCGTCGCGCAGCCTGAGGCGCCGTACGTCCTGCTCAATCTGCTGTCGTTCGGTGCGCTGTCGCTGCTGGCGTGGTACATCGGGCGGCGATGTCCGGATGTTCCGCGCTGGTTCCTGTGGATCTGGATCTTCTTCGCGCCGTGGACGCTCGGATTCTCCACGGAGATCAACAATCCGTCCTACGTGCTGACGGGCGCGGTGCTCTTCTTCGTGGGGGTCTACGAGCTTACGCCCGCGCTGAGACGCGAACTCATCCCGCACCGCGTCGCCGGACTCATGACAGGATTCGGGCTTCTCTGGGTGTATCAGCTGCACCTGTCCTTCGTGCTGATGATCCCGATTCTGGGTGCGGCGTTCGTTCTGCTGGCGCTGCGCAGCCGGCCGCTGGCCGCGACGAGCGCGCTCTGGTGCGCGCTGGGTGCCGCGATTCCAGGCGTGACGCTGCTGCCGACGCTGGTCAAGTTCGGTCCGGCTGCGGTCGCGCGCGGCACCGGCGCAAGCGTGACGATGGACTGGACGCATCTGCTCCGGCTGCCGGAGGTGGTGGCTCGGTTCCTGTCGTTCGCAAGCTTCGAGGCGCCCCGCTTCGTCGGCGCCGGGACCGAGGCGCGCCTGCTCTTTCTCGCCGAGCACTGGTGGGCGGCGCCGTTTGTCGTGTTCGCGACCCTGTGCGGCATCGCGCAGGCGCTCTATCTGTTTCTCGGGTTCTTCCGG
>JBLNGH010000388.1:0-6961 GCA_050264575.1 Acidobacteriota bacterium
CGTGAAGCGCGCCTGATGTTGTGGCTCGGCTACGCGGGCTCGGTCTATGCCGTCTGGGTGCAGGGAACGTTCGCCGGCTATCACTATCTGCCGGGGCTGGCGATCGGCTCGATCCTCATCGGGAGCATGTTTTCGCTCGTGGCCGGGCGGATGCTGAACGGCATGGAAATCCGGCTGGGCCGATCGCGGGTGTCCGCGACGGTTCTCGTCGCCGTCGCGCTGATGATCGCCGCGTCGTTCGTCTACATGCGGAAGGCGCCCATCCGCGAGTTCGCCTCGCTCCGGTTCCTCGGCCCGCCCGTCGCGAACGAATTCCGGATCGATCCGGTCTTCGACTTCACGGAGTCGTACGAGGTCGCTGCCTACCTTCGACAGCGGACGCGGCCGGAGGATTCCATCCAGATCTGGGGCTACGAGTCTCTCGTCTACTATCTGGCCGAGCGCGACGCCGCGAGCCGATTCCAGATGACGCATCCCCTGGTGATGCGGATTCCAGGTCAGCCGCTGACGCCGATGCAGGAGCGATGGCGTTCCGAGTTCATCAGCGACCTGACGAAACGGCCTCCTGCCTACATCGCCGTCGTACGAGGCGACCGATGGTGGTGGGCGCCCGAGGAACGGACCTCGGAAGAGCTGCTGAACGATTTCCCCGAGTGGAAGGCGCTGATCGAGCAGCACTACGCGCTCGATCACACCATTGGCCGGTACCTGGTCTTTCGACGGGTGACATGAACTCTATTCCCTTCAACCGGCCGAGCCCGGCCGGCGACGAGCTCCGATACATGGCCGAAGCGGTCGAGGCAGGACACCTCTCCGGCGACGGCCGCTTCACGGCGCGATGCCATGCGTTCCTCGAGCAGAGCCTGGGCGTCCGAAAGGCGTTACTGACGACGAATTGCACGCACGCGCTGGAGATGACGGCGCTGCTGTTGAACGTGCAGGCCGGCGATGAAGTGATCGTTCCCGCTTACACGTTCGTCTCGGTCGTGAACGCATTCGTCCTGCGAGGGGCGCGGCCCGTCTTCGCCGACATCCGGCCCGACACGCTGAACCTCGACGAGACCCGTCTCGAGCCGCTCATCACGCCCCGCACGCGAGCGGTCGTTCCGGTCCACTACGCCGGCGTCGCGTGCGAGATGGACGCGATTCTCGACATCGCCGGACGTCACGGCGTCGCCGTCGTCGAGGACAACGCCCACGGGCTGTTTGGACGGTACAAGGGCAGACTGCTCGGCACGATGGGCGTGCTGGCGACGCTGAGCTTTCACGAAACCAAGAACTTCACGTGCGGTGAGGGGGGCGCGCTGCTCGTGAACGATCCGTCGCTCCCCGAGCGGGCCGAGATTCTGCGGGAGAAAGGCACCAACCGCAGCCGCTTCTTCCGCGGCCAGGTGGACAAGTACACGTGGGTCGATCTGGGATCGAGCTATCTGCCGTCGGAGCTGCTGGCTGCGTTTCTCCTCGCGCAATTCGACGCGCGCGAGCGCATACAGGCAAAGCGGCAGCACATCTGGCGCTACTACGCCGAGCACCTGGCGGACTGGGCCCGGGCGCGCGGCGTCCGGCTGCCGACGGTCCCGCCGGACTGCGAGCATCCGGCGCACCTTTTTTATCTGCTGGCGCCCTCGCTCGACGAGCGCCAGCGGCTGATCGCCCACCTCAAGCAGCACGGCATCAGCAGCGTCTTCCACTATCTCCCGCTGCATCTCTCGGACATGGGCCGGAAGTTCGGCGGCAAGGAAGGCCAGTGCCCGGTGACCGAAGACCTGAGCGACCGGCTCCTGCGACTGCCCTTCTTCAATCAATTGACCGGCGAGGATCTCGAGCGGATCGTTGACGCTGTCAGGCGATGGTGAGCGGCGAGTCTCACCTCGAGCCGGCGGACGGCTCAACTCTGCCGCGCAGCTCGTACACCACGACTTTCCCGTCCGCACTGGACAGCGAAAACAACTGGCGCAACCGGGGAGCTGATTCGGGCGATTCGATCAGCGCCTGCACGGTCGGGTCGTACGTGTACGACTCCATTGTCGAGACGACGACGTAGACAGGCGTGCCGGGAGCCTCGCGCGTGTCGATGAACCGCAGAATCGTCTGCAGATCGTTTGGCGTCAGCGGCCTCGTCCGGTATCCGGCGTAGTAGGCGACGTCGCCCCAACGCTCGTAGACGACCCCGTTCGGCACGCCGAGACCGCCAAGCCGGACGCCCGCGTCCCGCAGGAGCGCATAGCCGGACCGATCGGCGAGGTTCTCACGGACGGCCGCGAGCGACACGACCGCGACGCCGGCGAGCAGCGCGGTCGCGACGGCGGCCGGCAGCCGGGACGCACGGCTCGAACGCGGCGCGCGACGCAGCGATTCGAACATCCACGTCAACCCGTGCGCCGCGACAATCGAGAGACATGGCAGCGTCAGGTGCAGGTACCGGTTCTTGACTTCGAAGACGGCGAGGACGAGAAGGTACACGAAGAAGCTGGCGACGCCGAGCAGGATCCGCCATTGCCGCGCCCGCGCCAGGGCGAGGGCGCCAATCACCACCGGTACCGCGAGCAGCGCGCCGAGGTTGCGGAAGTACTCCGCGAGAATCCGGGCCGCGTTCCAGAGAAACCGTCGCGCCTCGCCCGCGAGCGTAACGTCGTATTTCCAGAACCCCATCTCGAGTGTGGCGGGGTCGATGTAATCGCGCGGCAATCCCAGGTAGGTGGCTCTCCCCGAGGCCAGGTTCACGGCGGTTTTTCCCGTCAGCGTCCATTCGCCCGTCTGCAGGTGCAGATACACCAGATACGGCAGGACGATCGCGAGCGCCGCCGCCGCGGCCAGCGCGTACCGTCTCGCGAGCTGAGGAGTCAACCCCGACCGGAATGCGTCAAGGAGCGCCCAGAGCGGCAGCAGAAGCAGTCCTTCCGGTCTTGACAGGTAACTGAGCGCGACGAGCGCACCGATCAGCAGCCAGCGGGCGCTCGTCGATCGATCCGGAATTCGCAGCCACAACGCGAATGCGGCCAGGGCCAGCGTCGTCGCCGTCGATTCCGACAGCGCGACCATCGCCGCACGCTGGTAGATGGGATTCGCGGCGAGGAGCAGCATGGCCAGCGCCGGCTCGTAGCGCCGCGCACCGATGGTGCGGGCGATATGGCCGGTGAGGATCAGTCCGAGCACCGCCATCGTGATCGAGATCAGCCGGCCGGCGGTCGCCGGATCGATCGTGCCCCCCGCGCTCGCAACGCCGATGAGCAGTGGATAGAACGGGGGGAACCATACCTCCGGCCGCCCGGCCAGGTTCGTGAAGCTGCCGGTCGACGCGAGGTTCACGCCGGTCGTGAGGTACGCGATGGCATCCGGCCCGGGAATCGATCCGTACACGCGCCATTGCACGGCGACGATCGCCAGAAACGATATGAGGACGATCGCCTGAGCCAGCGCCGGCGCGCCGGGCTGCGTCGCGATCGCTGCCGATCGTCCGTTGGCGCTTCCGATGTCACCAGCCATCATGGATGTGAGTTTGGAGCCAGACCCGGATCGGATTTGGCCGCCGCTCGTGGATGAACCGGTGCACGCTTCGATCGGGGAACATCGCGGCGAGCGCCTGGTCGTCCGTCTCGCCGCGGTCGATCGCGTAGATCACGCGGCCGCTTCCGATTGGCAGGTCGTTCGCAATGAATGCCGGCCCGTAGTACAGCGGTTCCGGCGCCTGAACGAACACGATCGCGTGATCGAGCCGCTCGCGGCGTTGAAACTCGTAGAAGGCGCTGTTGACCCCTTTTTGATTGTAGTAAGGCGCGATGAGACTGACCTTCGGCACGTAGACCGCCCACCCGAACGCGAAGCAAAGCGTGACGACGGCACCAGTCACGCGGGAGAGGCGGGTGATGCGCGCCGAGGGCAGCAGCCGGGTCAGGATCTCCGGCGTCTGACGAATGCCCTCGACCGTCAACATGAGGAGCGATGGCAGCAGCGTAAAGTAGAATCGCGCCCCGAACGCCTCGCCGTGGTACCAGTACAGGCCATAGAGCGCGACGAACGCCGCGATGATGAGACCACAGAGGCCGTGGCGGGAGTCCTTCCGCCCAAAGCACGCGAGCACCAGCACGAAGAGGAGCGAGGTGATCGGCCAGCCGAACAGATCCTGGCTCATGAGGGCGGCGTTGTGATTGAGGTTGAGCACCGCGCGCCATGGCGTGTGGCCCGGCGTGTCAAACGCCCAGTCGTAGCCGATGTCGGCGCCGAATCCCATTCGATTGCGCGGTGAAACCAGCAGGAGCGGCGACGACAGCCACGTGCCCATGAGCACGCGGTTGTAGGCGAGGTACACCGCGGCGCCACACGCGAGCGGCACTGCAGACAGACACGCGCCCACGACGGCGCGGCGCGATCGATCGACCCACAGCCCGTGCATCGTCTGCGCCGCCCAGATCGCGGCTGCATCCGCGGGTCGAATCAGGAACGCGAGGCCGGCGGCCGCACCCGAAGCCGCGTACCCGCCGAGTCCACCTCGCTGAGACCTGGCCGAGACGTACGCGAGCGTCGAGATCGACGTGAACAGCAGCGCCGCCGTGTGCGACATGAATTCCGACGACATGAACAGAAAGAACGGCGACAGGCAACAGAACAGCGCGCAGAGCAGGCCGGTGCGAGGTCCGAACAGCGCAGTGCCCAGCCGCCAGAGGACGATCACGCACATCGCGCCGAGCACCGGATTGACGAGCGCCGGCACGCCCGCTTTGACGCCGGCCGCAAGCAGCAATGGCCACCCGGGAGGAAAGATGCTGAACCAGCGGCCGTCGTGGACGGCCACCCAGTCGAACCGGAAGAATTCAGGCAGCGGCGGCGCCGTCTCGAAGAGCTTTCCTTCCGCAAAAATCTTCGCCTGAAAATAGTACGAGAACCCGTCTGGAACGTGCGGATACGGCTGATGTACGAAATACGCGAGCGCGACGGTCAGGACGAACGCCGCCGCCGCGAGTCCGTTCACGACACCTCTCGGATGACGCTCGGCCGCGCTGGCCCATCTGCGGAACGCGCCCGCGACCCCTTCCCACCGTACGGCGACGCTGAGGATCGCGACGCCGACGACGCCGGCGGCCCGGACGGCCCACGGCAGGAAATGCTGGCTGGTCCAGTGAACGTCGACGGTGACGAAGGCGAGCGCCGCGACGAAGATCGCAACCCGCAGGAACGCCACTAGTGTCTCGAGTGGGCGCTCGATGCGGCCAGCTCGGCGTCGGACGGCGGCGGCTGCGCCAGCGGGTTGAAGCAGGCGCTCTCTGCCGGCAGGTAGAACCCGGCGTAGCGAACCGCCTCTTTGTGATCCGGATCGGCCGCGAGGCTGCTGAAAAAGTCCGTGCACAACAGGAAGCGCGCGTAGAAATCGGTGCGGGGAACGGAGAACCGGCTGAGCCGGCCGAAATACCGCTGGTAGTTCGACAAGTACTCATCGAACGCCGCCGGATCCACGTTGAGCCAGCTGTAGTGCGCGCGGAGCCGATCGACGGGCTGCCGGCCGAAGCCTTCGAATCGACGCAGATGAGCCCGAAGACTCTCGGGGCGAACCCCGTCGGCGATCGCGAGCACGCCTGCCGCCGTAGCCGTCACGGCCGCCGACAGCGCCAGGAAGGCCCGCCGCGTCATGCGAACAACCTCTCGGCGGCACGCAGCGACAGCGCCGACAGCGTGAGCGTCGGATTGCCGGGCGGGCACGTGGGAAAGACACTCGCGCCGAGGACCAGCAGGTTGCGCAGCCGGTGGTGCCGCAGGTCGCGATCGACCACGCTCGTCGCCGGGTCGGCGCCCATCGGCGTCGTGCACTGCACGTGCGCCTCGGTCCTCGTCGGCTCCGGAATGAACCGCATGTCCTCGACGGGCAGCGCGCGCACGACGTGCGGCATCACGTCCGGCAGCGACGCGATGCCGGCCTCTGTGTACGACGAGTGCGAGACGAACACGACGCGCGGGCGATCGGGATCCTCCGCCGACAGTGTGACCGCGTTCTGCGGCTGCCGCAGATCCTCGAAGATCACTTTGAGGGCCAGATACTGCCGCCAGCGATTGCGGACGTCGCGGAGTGACACCGGCGCATTGCGCGATTCGATGAGTGCGCCCGCGCGCACGGCGCGGTGCGGCCCGTCGTAGAGCGGATAGCCCAGCGCCGTGATGAGCGTGCTGCCCCCGAACCCGTCGACCCCGTTCAAGTCGAGCTCGACCCACATGGACGCCTGCTCGACGAGCCCCTTGCCCACTTCCGGACCGTCGAGTCCCGACCGCAGCAGCAGGTGCGGATTGAAGACGGCGTTCGCGCCGAGCCCGACGAGCGCGCCGTTCGCGCGCATCTCGCGACCGCCTTCGATCCACCGGACGCCCGTCGCGACGCCGCCGGCGTGCTCGACTTCCGTCACCCGCGCCCCGACGCGGAGCTCGACGCCCTCGGCGTCATAGAGGTGCTTGAGCTCGTTCAGCACGGTGAACTTCGAGTCGATCGGGCACTGATGGCAGACGCCCGTCGCGCAGCAGACCGGGCGGCCGCTCGCCGTCTGGCGCGTCGGCCGCGCGGACGGCTGCTCGAACCACAGACCGGGATCGGCCTTACGCAGCAGGCGATCGGGATCGGAGAACCGGTGCGGCGGCTGCGGATACGGACGGCTGCGCGGCCAGCGACCGCCGTCGAGCGGTCCCGAGATCGCCATCGCGTCCTCGGCGTCGCAGTAGTAGCGCTCGAGCTCGTCGTACGTGATCGGCCAGTCCACGCCGACGCCGTAGCGCGTACGCATTTGAAAATCTTCAGGTGTCAGACGAGGGGTGCACGCCGCCCAGCAGTTCGAGGATCCGCCGAACGCCACGCGGAACACCCAGGGTTTCCAGGGCGTCGCGTTCACGTACATCCGGCGCGATTCCTGTTCCAGCTCGTACTGACGGACCCCGTGCTCGGCGTGCGTCAGCATCAGCCCGCGCTCGAGAACGAGCACGCGAT
>JBLNGH010000389.1:0-6704 GCA_050264575.1 Acidobacteriota bacterium
AGGTTGACGCCGCTCGAGCTCATCCGCTGGATGTAGTCCCACAGCTCGACGACGTTCGCCAGGCGGGATTCGGTCTGCTGTATGTCGCGGAAATCCGAGATTGCCGGCAGCGATATCGCCCGCGTCGAGAAGCTCTCACGAGACGATTGCGCCGTGGCAGGAAAGCGCTGGACCCAGCCGTTTTCCGCGATCCAGGTCCCGTTGCGGTGTACGGCCCGGGTCGCCGAGGTGTGGCCGACCATCCGGTAGGGCGGTCTCTTGAGCTCGAAGATCGACAGCCCGTTGAGCGTTTCTCCCCGGCTGTTGAAGTTCTCGTAGTAGTAGATGGCGCCGTGCTTGCCGGCCTGCCAGTTGCGATTGCGAACGTCGAACGTCCGGGGGGGCCGTCCGCGAATCACGTCCTCGAGCGCCTCCGCCTTGCGGCTCGAATGCGCGAGGACCCGCTCCTCGAGCGCGAACAGCAGCCCGCTCCCGACGAGTGCGAGCAGAATGAGCGGCAGGGCAGTGCGATACAGGCTGACGCCGCACGCGCGCATCACGGTGAGCTCGCTCGTGCGGGTGAGCGCCCCGATGGTGCCCAGCACGGCGACGAGCGTCGCAATCGGGGTGATGTCGTTGATGATGCGCGGCGTCGAATACCAGAGATAGAGCGCGAGCATCCGGCCGTCCGCTTGGCCCTTGAAGAGATACTGGGCCAGCTCGACGCAGGTGCCGATGTAATACAGGCCAACCATCGCGGTCAGCGAGAGGGCGACCATACGGAGATAGCGGTTCCCGACGTAAAGGTCGAGCAAACGCGGCCGGGGGAGTCCAAGGTGCGGGAACCGGATGACCACCACGACGCGATCCGGTGATTGTCCTGTGGCCGGGTCTACCGGACGCCTGGAAACCACTCGAGACAACCGGGCCGGCATCCTCAGGCCGACTCCCGCGGTCCGTGTGCGCCAGCGCACGAGGAGCAGCCCAGCCGGCACGAGCACCAGGTTGGGAATCCATCGGGCCCACTCAGCCGGCAGCATTTTTCCCTTCGCACCGGCCTCGCCGAACATGTGCAGCCCGTAGTAGACGAAGATGACCGCGAGCCCCAAAGTCAGTCCGGCCAGCTTCCCCTCGCGTCGCGTGTGCAGCCCCAGCGAGAGCCCCAGGAGGCCAAACGTGAGACAGGCCACGGGGAACGCGAACATCTGGTGGATGAACATGATCTCGTTGTGCGGCGACTCACCCCGTTTTCGTTTCTCGACGATGTCCGCTTTGAGCTGCGGGATGCGTTTCTCGGCGAGACCGCGCGAGAGGACCGCTTCGCCGTTGCCGAAGACCTGCTCGGCCGGAATGGAAACCCGCAGATCGGTTCGGCTCGACGTGTCGTACACGCGCTGATCGGTGCCCGGCACGTATTGCTGGGCCGCCGGAAAGTAGAGATCGACCTCGCGGCGCTGCTGATTCAGCACGAGTTGCGCGGTATCAGCCGTGACGACCGTCGGCCTGCCGGCGTGGCTCGTATCGGCAAGGAACACGCCCGACCAGCCGCCGCCCTGCACCGTGTCCCACACGAACAGCACCTTTCCGGGGAAGCCTTCGTAGAAGACCCGCGGCTTGATGTCGGCTTCGGTTTGCTCGCCCATCAATTTGAACGTGATTTCGCGGAACGCCTGATTGGCGTCGGCGATGAGCGACGTCATGACGAACAGATCGACGGCCGCGAGCGCTGTGGCGAACATCAGGACGGGCCGCAGGAGGCGCACGGGGCTCACGCCGCACGCCAGGAGCGCGACGGTCTCGCGGTCGGCCGACATCCGCCCGAGCCCGATGAGGATGCCGGCAAGCGCCGCGATGGGGATGGCCACGCCCAGCCCCTGCGGGACCAGGGTCAGGAGAAGGAATCCGACGGTTGGAATCGGGACGCCTTTCGACAGCAGCAGTTCGGCCTTCTCGAGCATCGGGCCCATGAGCAGGATGAAGGTGCAGACGGAGAGCGCCAGGAAGAACGGCGGCATGATCTGGCGAATCAGGTAGCGATCGATCGTGCGCACGTTTGAGCTTGACGATAGCACGGCGGCAGCGGCCGGGCGGGCGTCCACAATGCGTCCACAGGGCCTTTTTACGGGCCAGATCTGGAAGGTCTGATAAGAGATGTTATGTTGACTAAGACCTGAGAAGTGCTGGCGCTATCGCTGAAGTACGGCGCGCTGGCGCTGGAAGTACGGGAGCTGATCGCTCAAGTACGGCAACTCTCGCCCAGCCCACGTCGTGCCACCTGGGGCTGCCCCAGTTCGAAGTTTGAAATTCGAAGTTCAGGCCGCGCAGAATGTGCGGCCTGTCAGAGGACGACCGCGGTGCCGCTCACCGACACCATCAGCATGCCGTTCGATTGACCCAGGACCTCGTAGTCGAGGTCGATCCCGATGACGCCGTTGGCGCCGAGGGTTTCGGCGCGGGCCTGCATCTCTTTGAGCGCCACGTCGCGCGCTTCGGCCAGCGCTTTCTCGTAGGTCGCGGAGCGGCCGCCGACGACGTCCCGGACGGTCGCGAAAAGGTCCCGGAAGATGTTGGCCCCGATGATTGCCTCCCCCGTCACCACCCCCAGATAGCGGCTCACCGGCCGGCCTTCGATGACTGTCGTCGTGCTCATCAACATCTGCATCCCCCGTTGAACGGACATACGCGAGGCGGGCCGGCAGTGTTCTGAAGCCACTTTTGCTTTCGCCTGTCGCGCATACGGTCCGTTGCATATTCATTCACGCACGGCACGGTAACGGACGCACTCGCCAACGCATCCTGGCAAGCGTTCGCGCATACCCCTCAGCGCGCGGACGAAGAAGCGTCAGCACTCCGCCTGCTCTCGGCGGAGGCCCCGGGGAATGACCTGCTGTCGAGGGACTGTCTGACTCCATACCCCTGGGTGGAGTTCCATCAGATCGGTATCGCCGGCCTGCATCCTGGCTGCAACCAAGAAGAACAACCCTGCCGAGGCGCAAGGCTTCCGAGCTCCCAGACCTTGTCTTTCAAGCTTTCGAGCTTTCAGGCTTTCCGCAGTTCCGCGATGATCCCCTCGAGCGCGGCGATGACTTCCGTGCGATCGACATCGCTCTTCTTGAATTGAAGCCGCAGGCTGAAGGTCTTGGTGGGTGCGCGGTATTGGAAGATGTAGTTGCGAGGCCGGCCGAACTTCGGTTTCGCGACGGCCTTCCGAGCCTGCTCGCGCGTAACCGGCCCCTCGTGCCCCTCGCGGGTCAATTGCTCGACGAGCGCGACCATTTTCTGAGGGGTTTGTTGCCTAACTACCTGTAAAAGCAATGACTTAGAGGAAATGTCGGCCAGCCGACATAGGTTTCGGACGTCAGTCGGCATTTCCGCGAGCGAAAGGGACTCCGTAATCGACGTCCGAGACTTCCCCAGCCGCTTTGCGAGGTCCTCGTGCGTGTATCCGCAGCGCTCAGTCAGGCTCGCAAGGGCCTCGGCTTCCTCGAATGGCCCCAAATCCTTGCGCTGGATGTTCTCGACCAGCGCAACCTCGACCATTTCGTTGTCGTCGACTTCGCGAATGACGACCGGAAGCTCTCGAAGGCCCAGTTGAACGGCGGCCTGGTAGCGCCGCTCCCCCGCCACGATTTGATAGCGATTGCCGCGCTGCCGTACGACCAGCGGCTCGATGACCCCTTTCTCGGCGATCGACGCCATGAGCTCGGAGAGATCGCCCATGACCTGGCGAGGCTGCTCGGGGTTGGGGTCGACGCGATCGATCGGCACGAGCCGGCCAATCGGGCTGCCGGCCGAGCTGGCCAGCGCCTCGACGTAATGCGAGTCGTGCCGCATCTTGAGAGTGAGTGGGAGCCCGCGCTTAGGCACGATCCATGACCTCCTCGCACAGCCGGTAGTACTCCGTCGCGCCGGACGAGTCGGGCGCAAAGCGGAAAATCGATTCCTTGTAGGCCGGGCTCTCCTCGAGCCGGACGCTCTTCGTGATGACGGTTCGAAAGACCTTCTTGCCGAAGACCTTGTCGATCTGGGTCCGGATGTCCCGCGCCAGCGCCGTCCGCTTGTCGTGCATCGTGATGACGACCCCGAGAATCCGCAGCGTGGGGTTGGCGCGCGCACGCACTTTCTCGATCGTCTCGAGAAGATCGTCCGTCCCCTCGAGCGCGAAGTAGGACGACTGGATCGGGATGAGCAGATGCGTCGCCGCGACCAGGGCGTTGACCGTCAACAGGCCCAGCGCCGGCGGACAGTCGATGACCACGGCATCGAACTGCTCGATGACCGCGCTGAGTCGATCCTTGAGCCGGAAATGCGAGTCCAGCTCCCCGATCATCCGCCCCTCGAGCTTGGCGAGCGCGATCCGGGATGGCGCGACCCAGAGATTCGCCTGCGACGACTGCTTGATGACGTCAGCGAGCGCGAGGGTACCGTCCACGAACACGTCGTAGACCGATCGCTCCACACCGGTGATGTCGAGATACGACATCGTGCTGTTGGCCTGAGGGTCGAGATCGATGAGCAGCGTCTTCTTCTGCCTGATGGCGAGGGCGGCGGCGAGGTTGATGGCCGTTGTTGTCTTGCCAACGCCGCCTTTCTGGTTGGCGATTGCGATTACCATTGAGCCGGCCCCATTCTAGGGACCGGCTTGGGGCCTGTCAAGAAAAGTGCCCTACATCTTGTAGCCTAAATCGTCCGGATCCAAGCTTTCGAGCCACCGCGTCAGACGTTCTTGATCGGCCTGGTCCGTCGGCGCGTCCACCGATTTGGCCTGCTCGAGCACTTTCGTGTCGACGAAGACCGGCGCCTTGGTCCGGATGGCGAGGGCGAGCGCGTCGCTGGGCCGGGCGTCGAGGAACTGGACCTCCCCGCCGCGATGCAGCTCGAGGTAGGCGTAGAAGGTGTTCTCGCGGAGGTCCGCGATGATCACGCGGGCGAGCGTCGCGCCGAGCTCCGCGACGAGATTCCGCAGGAGGTCGTGCGTCATCGGCCGGGGCGGCGCGATGTTCTCAATCTGCAGCGCGATGGCGTTCGCTTCGACCGGCCCCACCCAGATCGGCAGGACACGCTGGTTCTCCGCGTCGCGCAAGATGACGATCGGCATGTTCGTCACCGGATCGACCATCAGACCCTTGACCGACATTTCCACCAGCATGGCTCACCCCGCGAGCGGCGTGGCGGCGAGATCGACGGCCTCGCCGCGAAGGCTGTTCGGCGCCGCCGCCGTAATTCGGACGCGCCGGAGCGTGTTGAGCCACTCCGGCGGCCCGGGAAAATTCACGACCGTGTTCCCCGACGTCCGGCCGGCCAGCTCATCCGAACGCCGCCGGGACGTCGCATCGACGAGGACCTCCGCGATTCGGCCGACCGCCTGCACGTGCCAGTCATGCTGAATCCCGGCCTGGAGCCGCTGCAGGGCGACGATCCGCTCGGTCTTGACGCGCTCCGGGACATCGTCCGGCATCCGCTTCAGGGCGAGCGTATTCGGCCTTGGCGAATACTTGAACGAGAACATCGAATGGTAGCGGACGTGGCGCACGAGATCGAGCGTCTGCTCGAAGTCCGCGTCCGTCTCGCCGGGAAACCCGACGATCATGTCGGTCGAGAGCGCGATGTCCGGGATCGCGTCGCGCAACCGGTCGACGAGTGCGAAGTAGTCCTCGCGCGTGTGCCGCCGCCGCATCGCGCGGAGCATGGCGTTCGACCCGGATTGCACCGGCAGATGGAGATGCTTGCAGACCTTCGGCAAGTCGCGAATCGCGCCGATCAGGCGGGACGACACGTGCCTCGGGTGCGGGCTCGCAAAGCGAATGCGATCGATGCCGGGGACGTCGCTCACCCGCTCGAGCAGCACCGCAAAGTCACACGACGGGTCGTCGGGAGCCTGGTAGTGATTCACGATTTGCCCGAGCAACTGGACTTCGCGATGACCCGTACGCGCGGCGTCGCGGACTTCGGCCAGGATGTCCGCGGCGGGCCGCATGCGCTCGTGGCCCCGCGTGTACGGCACGACGCAGAACGCGCAGAATTCGTTGCAGCCCTCGACGATCGTGACGCGCGCGCGCACGGCATCCGTGTGGCGCGCCACGCCCAGCGGAAACGAGACATCGTCACGCGGGCTGATATCGACCACGCGCCGGCGCGCCCGGGCGGCTTCACTGACGAGTCGCGGGAGATCCTTCAGCCGCTGCGTGCCGACGACGACGTCGATGGACGGGTCGCGTCGCAGCATTCGCTCGCCTTCCTGCTGCGCGACGCATCCCATGACGGCGACGATTGGAGCGGCCGCGCGTTCGATGGTCGCCTCGCGGACTTCCCCGAGCCGCGAATAGACTTTCTCAGCCGCCCGTTCCCGCACGCTGCATGTGTTGATGACGACCAGGTCCGCGGCGCGCTCGTCGTCGGTCCGCTCGTAGCCGTCTTCTTCGAGGAGACCGGACACACGTTCGGCGTCATGCAAGTTCATCTGACAGCCGAACGTCTCGATGAAGTACTTACGCGCCACTACGACGACCTTTCGCTTTCGCCTGGACGGCCCGGATCCGGGTTTCGCCTTTTGCCTTTATTTCGCCGGATTGGCGAATCGCCAGCAATTCACGGGCTGATGCGAGCACTTGCGGCGTGACTTCCGCGCCGGCAATCATGCGCGCCAACTCCCCTTCCCTGCCGGAATCATCGAGCCGGGCCACTGACGTCCATGTTCGGCCTCCACGCACCTGTTTCGCAATCTG
>JBLNGH010000390.1:0-29858 GCA_050264575.1 Acidobacteriota bacterium
AGGTCCTCGAGGACGGCCCGCTCCACGGGTACGCGATTGCCCTTCGGCTCGAGCGCCTGTCGAAGCAGGTGCTCCAGGTCGAAGAGGGCTCCCTGTATCCCGCGCTCTATCGCATGGAATCGCGAGGCTGGCTGTCGTCCGAGTGGGCTGCCACGGACACGGGCCGGCGCGCCCGCTTCTATCGGCTGACGCGTCGAGGCCGCGCCCAGCTTGCGGCCGAGCGGGAAAGCTGGATCCGGCTGACGCTGGCCGTCCAGTCGGTCATGAGGAGTTGATCTGGTGATCCGCTACGCGCTGGCGAGACTGCGCGCGCTCGTGCGTCGTGACGCCATCGCGGGCGAAATCCGCGAAGAGCTGCAGATCCACGTCGCGATGCGGGCCGAGGATCTCGAGCGGCAGGGGATGTCGCGCGCCGACGCGCGGCGTCAGGCGGCCAGGCGCTTCGGCAACCTCTCGGTGATCCAGGATCGCGGCTACGACGTGCGCGGAGGCGGCATCATGGAAACGGTCGTTCAGGACCTCCGGTACAGCCTCCGGCTGTTCGGGGCGCAACGGGCGTTCTCGCTGGTCGCGGTCCTGACGCTCGCGATTGGCGTCGGCCTCTCCACCGCGTTGTTCAGCGTGATTTACGCGGCGGTGATCCGGCCGCTGCCGTACCCGGCGCCGGAGCAGCTCGTACGCGTCGACGTGCAGGAGCCGCAAGGCGGCGGCAGCGTCTTCAGGCTCGCGCCGTCGCTCGTCGATGTGCGGACCTGGCGCGAGGACCAGCGGGTGTTCCGTCATGTTGCCGCCGATCGAGGCGAGTACGAACTCATCGTGGACACGGGCGAAGCCGAACGGCTGACCGTCCATCGCGTGTCGGAGGGATTCTTCGAAGTGTTCGACGTGCGACCCCTGCGCGGCCGCGCGTTCACGGCCGAAGATACACGGCCTGGAACACCGCTCGTCGTGCTGCTCGGTCACAGCTACTGGCGCACGCGGTTCGGAGCGGACGAGACGGTGCTCGGCCGGCAAATCCGTGTGGCGGGCGAGTCGGCGACGGTCGTCGGCATTCTGCCCGCCGGCTTCCATCCATTGGTGTCCGTGTGGCAGCCCTACCCCCGCGAGATTGTGCCCGAGACCATGCGAGGGAGCGGCGCGCCGGTCATCGCGCGGCTGCAGCCGGGGTTGTCGCGGGACCAGGCCGAGAAGAACCTGTCACAGATCGTTGGCGCGTTCGATGACGCGCGAGGGAGAAACGCGAGGGCGACTGTCCGGCTCTACTCGCTCTATGAGGAGGCCGTCGCCGGGACCGGTCCGATGGTCGGGACGCTGTCGGGGGCGGTCGCCGCGATTCTCCTCATCGCATGCGTGAACGTGGCCGGACTGCTCCTCGCCCGTGGCGCCACGCGGCAGCGCGAACTGGCGATTCGCGCGTCGATCGGCGCCGGGCGAGCGAGGCTGATCAGACAGTTGCTGACCGAGAGCGTAGTTCTGGCTGCGGCCGGCGGGCTCGCAGGCGTCCTGCTCGCGTGGATCACGCTCGATGCGCTCCTCGCAATCGTCCCGCTCTCACTGCCGTCGAATGTCCCGGTCTCGCTGAACATCGAAGTCCTGATATTTGCGGCCGTCGTCGCCTTCTCGACGGCGGTGATCTTCGGTCTCGTGCCGGCGCTGCGCCTGTCGCGGGTGACGGTGAGCACGGCGCTCTCGGGCGCCGATCGGCGCTCGGGTGCGGCATTGCCGCGACGGAGTGGCCAGTGGCTCATCACCGTGGAAGTGGCGCTCGGCGTCGTGCTGCTCGCAGGCGCGGGCTTGATGATCCGCAGCTTTGCGCGGCTCGTCTCCGTGGACATCGGATTCGATCCAGGGTCGTTCCTGACGCTCCAGGTCGCTCCGGTCGATCCCAGCCCGGCCGCGGCGGCGCAGTACTACCCCGCACTGGTCGCGGCGATTCGACAGTTGCCCGACGTCGAGGTTGCCGGCGCCGGCGACCAACTGCCGATTGGCGGACGCCGGCGTGCCGGATTCGTCAAGGTCGCGGACCAGCCGCCGATCCGCATCGACGAACGGGAAGTGCTGCCGGGCTTCTTCGAAGCGATCGGGTTGCCGCTGAAGCAGGGCCGTTTCCTGGTCGATGCCGACACGGCCGCGGGCAAACCGGTGGTTGTCATCAATGAGATGACGGCGAGAAAGGTGTTCGGGACGGTATCGCCTGTCGGACGGTTGCTGCCGGTGGAGGATCGGCAGCCGGAGGTCGTTGGCGTCGTAGGAGACTTTCTGCAGGACGGCGCGCGCAGCCCGGTGCGCGCGAATGTGTACTTCCCCTACAGCGGCGCAGATTCCAGCGAGAGGCGCCCTCTCGTGATCTTCGTCCGGCCGCGCGGCGCGGCACCCGGTCTTCCGGTGCGGCTGCGCGAGGTTGCGCAGGCCATCGGTCCGCGCGTGCTCGTCGATCGGATCTGGTCGGGCGAGGACTTCGTGAGCGAGTCGGTCACCGTGCCACGCCGCCGCATGGTCTTGCTCGGACTGCTTGCCGGCGTGGGTCTGCTGTTGACGGTGGTTGGTATCTTCAGCATGACCGCGTACGCAGTGGCCCGCCGGACGCGTGAGATTGGCGTCCGGATCGCGTTCGGCGCCGACAAACCCGACGTCGTGCGCGCGATGGTGCGCGACACGATTTGGCCCATGGCCCTGGGCCTCCTGGTGGGCGCCGGCGGGGCGTTTTTCGCCGCGCGCGTCATCGCGTCGCTGCTCTTCCAGACGACGCCCCACGACCCGCTGGCGCTGGCGGCAGCGCTCGGGACGCTCGCCGTCTCGGCGATCGTGGCCGCCTGGATTCCCGCACGCCGGGCCGCGCTGGTCGATCCCGTCGTCGCGCTCCGGACGGACTGATCGCGGCCGAACCATAATCGAGTCGGAACAGACGATGTCGTCCAATGAGGTGCCGGGTGTGCCCTCAGGACCGATCGCGCCGACTGCGGCACGGCTCCTGCCGCTGCTCGTCATCGTTCCGCTCGCCTGCGCGGTGGTGCGATGGGGACGGCCGCACTATCTGGAGACTGAGATCGCGGCAGTGGCCGTCACGCTGCTGTGCGCCGTCGTCTTTGGCCTGCCGGCGCTGTTCTGGGCACTCGATCACGGTCGTACGCGGTTCGCCCAACTGTCCGCGCTCGGCGTCATCGCCGGTCTGCTGTCGCCGGTCGCGATTCTCGCGGTCGGCCTCCTCGGACAACTGCAATACGGCGGCGCGGCGTACATGCGCCGCGTGATCAATCACGGCGCGACGCTGCCGTGGTACGGGATGCTGCCCTGGCGGCAGTTTGCGGGATTGGCAGCTGCGTCGGCAATCGCTGGTGCTGTAAGCGCCGCGGTGTACTGGCTGCTGCTCGTGCGCAGTAAGCGATCGCCCGGTGTGTCCATCGGGCTGTCGCTCGTCGTCGTCGCCGCCGGCGCTGCGGTCGCCTCGCTGTTGCCATGAAGCGATCATTTACTGCCCAGCACGAACTGATTGCCGTCGACATCCTTGAAGATCGCGTAGGTGCCCCACTCCTGTTTCGTGGGCCCTTCCGAGAACTCCACGCCCCGCTTCTTCATCTCCTCGAACGTCCTCTGCACGTCGTCGGTGAAGAACGAAATCCCCTGGAACGTGCCGATGCGATCCTCGTGGCCGTCCGGCGTGAACAACACCACCCTGGTCTCGGCGCCGGGAATCCGGAGCTCGAGCCACCGCTGCTGGCCGGGCCCCATCGGCTGATCGGTGACGATGCCGAAGCCGAGGGCGGTCGTGTAGAACTTCAACGCTTTGTCCTGGTCCTTCACCGGAATGCTGGCGAACTTGATGCCTTTGATCATCTTGCGGCCCTCCTCGCGGCCGACGAGACGATGATGTGAGGAAAGCGGCGGGACGTTCAAGATGCGCACTGGCAGCTGTGGCAGCGAATGCTATAGTGACGGCGTGCCCGGCGTGCCGGTCGATCCGTACGTGTTCGACGTCCTGATGGGCGATCTCATCGGACACGATCGACAGCCGTCGGCGTTCGTGCTGTACCTCTTCGTCTGGCGGCTCACCGACGGCGGAAAAAAGAAGAGCGCGCCCGTCAGTCTGCGCACGTTGAGCGAACGGACGGGCTTGTCGAAGCGGGCCATTCAGGACGCCGCGGATCGCCTCGAGCGGCGGCAGCTGATTTCGATCGAACGGCAGATGCCGACCGCGGTTCCGGTGTATCGTCTGCACAAACCGTGGCAGAGATGAGAGAAGCTGCAAAGCTCGAAAGCTTGAAAGCTCAAAGCCTCAAGTCCTTAGACGGAGGACGAGACAAATGACCCATCGACGTCTCACAGCGACGTGTTGCGCGTTCGTTGTCGCGCTTTCCATGCTCGTCGCGGCGCGCGAGCAAGCCGCGGCGCGATTCTTTCCGCCGGCGGGCGCCTGGGAGAAGCACGATCCGGCGGCGCTCGGTCTGGATCCGGTGAAGCTCGATGCGGCCATCAAAGCCGCGCTGGCGACCGAGAACCCGAACCCCAGGGACCTGGCCGTCGACATTCCGAACACGTTTCGCAACGAGGCGCCGTACAACAACCTGATCGGCCCCACACAGCCGCGCGCAGGCGCGAACCTGGTGGTGATCTACAAGGGCTATGCCGTCGCGGCCTCCGGCGAGACCGATCGGCCGGACATGACCTTCAGCGTCACGAAGACGTTTCTCTCGACCGTCGTCGGCGAAGCGTACGAGCGCGGACTGATCAAGGACCTCAACGACAAGGTCGGGCCCTACATGCCGAAGGGCGTCGATCTCTTCACGAGCGAACACAACGCGAAGATCACCTGGGATCATCTGCTGCGTCAGACCAGCGACTGGTCCGGCACGCTCTGGGGGAAGCCCGACTGGGCGGATCGTCCGCCGCAAGGCCAGACGCCCGAGCAGTGGGAAAAGCGTCAACTAAACGAGCCGGGCGCGGTCTACAAGTACAACGACACACGCGTGAACGTGCTCGCGCTCGCGACGCTCTACCTGATGAAAGAACCGCTGCCGCAGGTCCTCAAGCGCGAAATCATGGATCCAATCGGCGCGTCGAACAGCTGGCACTGGGAGCCGTACGAAAACGCTTACGTCACGATCGACGGCGTGAAGATGCCGTCCATTCCTGGCGGCGGGCATCACGGCGGCGGGATGTTCATCAGCGCCTGGGACATGGCGCGATTCGGGTATCTGTTTCTCGCGAACGGCAAGTGGGGCAATCGAGAGCTCGTGACCCAGAAGTGGATCGCGATGGCGCGCACGCCTGGCGTCGCCAATCGCGGGTACGGGTTCATGAACTGGTTCTTCAGCGCCGATCGCCCCAATCGGGTCTCGTTTCAGGGGAACGGGCCGAACACGATCTACATCGACTGGGAAAACGATCTCGTGATCGTCACGCGCTGGCTGCGCGGTGGAAATGCGTTCGTCGATGCGGTCGTGAAGGCAATCACCAATTAAAGGCTGCTTGCTGGTTCCGGGGTTCCGGAGTTCCGAGGTTCTCAAAGGCTGAGCCTCGAGGTACGAGCTCTTATCTACCCGCCGCGTGTGTGCATCTCGAGGTGGGCGTCCTTCTTAAGCACGCTGACGGGAATATAGGCACCGCGCTGCCGGACGCCGATCCGTTCTTCCGCCCCGCGATCGGCGCGTCCTTCCCACACCGCGCGAATCAGATTCAGCAGCGTGTCGCGTGACGCGCCGGCGCGCAGCGGGCGGCGGAGGTCGGTGCCATGTTGCGCATAGAGGCAGAGGAGCAGCACGCCGTCGGCGGTCAGGCGCGCGCGGTCGCACGTCCGGCAGAACGGCTGCGTCGTCGACGAGATGATGCCGAACGTCACGCCGTCGGGCAGCCGGAAGCGGGCGGCTGGCGCCGACGAAGACTCGTCGATCGCGCGCACGGGCCCGTAGTGGGCGGTGAGGCGTTCCACGATCTCGCGGCGTGAGACCACCGCGTCGGACCGCCAGTTGGTGGCGCCGCCGACGTCCATGTATTCGATGAAGCGCACCTCGGCGCCGACGCCGCGGCCGTACTCCAGCAGGTCCACGATCTCATCGTCGTTGTCGCCGCGCGTGAGCACGGTGTCGATCTTGAGACCCGGCCAGCCGGCGCTGCGCACGGCCTCGATGCCGGCGAGGACGTCGGGCAGGGCGTCGATCCGCGCGAGGCGCCGGAAGCGGTCGCCGCGGAGCGTGTCCAGGCTGACCGTGACGCGATGCAAGCCGGCGCGTTTGAGATCGGCCGCGTGGTCGGCGAGCAGGACGCCGTTGGTCGTGAGGCTGAGATCGCGCAGCCAGGGCCGGCGCGCCAGCGCGCCGATCAAGTCGGGCAAACTCCGGCGGAGCAGCGGCTCGCCGCCGGTGAGCCGAATCCGATCGACGCCGGTCTCGGCGAAGAGATCGGCGACGCGGCCGATCTCCTCGAACGTCAGCATGTCCTCGCGCGGCAGCCAGAGGTACTCGTCCTCGGGCATGCAGTAGTGACACCGCAGGTTGCAGCGATCGGTGACCGAGATGCGCAGGCTGCCGAGCGGCCGGCCGAGCGTATCGAGGACGGGCATTCCCGCGATTATGGCATCATGTTGGGCTGATTCGGCGGGCGCTTACGTACCGCGGATTGGTTGCCAAATCCGCGAACCATGCGGAGACCTCATGAAATCGCTCAAATTCACCGTGGCATTCGCGCTTCTCGCAGGCGCGGCACTGGTCGCCCAAGGGCGTGGCGGCCGTGGCGGCGGCGAGCCGCCTCCGCCGCTCAATCTGCCGTCTGACACGCCTCGCATCACGCAGCTCAAGGACGAGGCCGTCAAGGAAGTCGACAAGCTGAAAGAGTTTTCGCAGCAGATGGTGGACCAGATCTTCAGTTACGGAGAGCTGGGCTTCCAGGAATTCGAGACGTCGAAATACCTCGTCAATCTGCTCAAGAAGAACGGATTCCGCGTCGAAGAGGGCGTCGCCGGGATTCCGACGGCCTTCATGGCGACGTGGGGCAACGGCAAGCCGGTGATCGCGCTCGGGTCGGACATCGACGGCATTCCGCAGTCCTCGCAGAAGCCTGGTGTGGCCTACAAAGATCCGCTGATCGAGGGCGCGCCGGGTCACGGCGAAGGACACAACTCGGGTCAGGTCGTGAATATCACGGCGGCGCTCGTGCTCAAGGCGATCATGGAGCGCGAGAAGATTCCCGGCACGATCCGGATCTGGCCGGGCGTCGCCGAAGAGCTGGTCGGCACCAAGGCGTACTACATTCGCGCCGGCCTGTTCAAAGATGTCGACGTCGCGCTCTTCACGCACGTCGGCCGCAATCTCTCGGTCTCGTGGGGCGACGGCGGCGGAACCGGTCTGGTCTCCGTGCAGTACAGCTTCAAGGGCGAAAGCGCGCACGCGGCCGGCGCGCCCTGGCGCGGCCGGAGCGCGCTCGATGCGGTGGAGCTGATGAACGTCGGCTGGAACTACCGGCGCGAGCACTTGCCGCTTTCGTCGCGATCGCACTACGTGATCAAGGACGGCGGCGATCAGCCGAACGTCGTCCCGCCGACCGCGTCCGTCTGGTACTACTTCCGCCAGGTGACGTATCCGGGCATCAAGGAGCTCTGGGCGATCGGCGACAAGATCGCGCAGGGCGCGGCGATGATGACCGACACCACGCTCCTGCCGACGAAGGTCCTCGGCGCGGCGTGGCCTCGTCACTTCAACCGCGCGGTCGCCGAGGTCACCTGGGCGAACATCCAGAAAGTCGGGATGCCGGAGTGGAGCGAAGCCGATCAGACGTTTGCGCGCGCCGTGCAGAAGGAACTGGGCGTGAACGAGACCGGTTTGACGACGCGACTCGGGCAGCTCACGGGTCCGGTGAATCCCGAGAACAACACCGGCGGCGGCTCGGACGATATCGGCGACATCTCGTGGAACGTCCCCACGGTCACGCTGTCGTACCCGTCGAACATCCCGGGCCTGCCCGGCCACAATTGGGCGGACGCGATGGCGATGGCGACCCCGATCGCGCACAAAGGCGTGACCGCCGGCGCCAAGGTTCAGGCGATGACGCTCGTCGATCTCCTCCTGAAGCCGGAGGTGATCACGACGGCGTGGGACTACTTCAAGAACGTCCAGACGCGGACGCAGAAGTACGAGCCGTTGATCCGCGAGCAGGACCAGCCCGCGATCGATCTGAACCGCGAGATCATGGCGAAGTACCGTGAGCAAATGCGCAAGTACTACTTCGATCCGACGAAATACAAGACGCTGCTCGAGCAGCTCGGCATCGAGTATCCGACGGTGAGGAAGTGAGCGATGCTTCGTCCGCATCGCGGCCGTCTGCCCGTCGTGCACCGGACCGCGTACGTGGACGCCAGCGCGCAGGTCATCGGAGACGTCGAAATCGGCGCCGACAGCAGCATCTGGATGAACGCGGTCGTCCGCGGCGACGTCAACAGCATTCGCATCGGCCAGCGCTCGAACGTGCAGGACGGCAGCGTCGTGCACGTCATGCATGAGACGCACCCGACCCGCATCGGCGACGACGTGACGATTGGGCATGCGGCGGTGGTGCACGGCTGCACCATCGGCAACCGCGTGCTCGTCGGGATGGGTGCGACGATCCTGAACGGCGCGGTCATCGGCGAGGACACGATCGTCGCCGCCGGGTCGCTCGTCACCGAAGGCGCCGAGATCCCGCCGCGATCGCTCGCGATGGGAAGTCCCGCCAAGGTCCGGCGGGCGCTGTCCGATGCCGACGTGGCCTCCATTCTCGACTACGCGGCCAACTACGTGCGCTACAAGAAAGACTACGAGTGATTCCATCCATCCGAGGCACTCACGACATCCTGCCGGGCGAAGTCGAGAAGTGGCAGCACGTCGAGCGCGTCGCGCGCGACCTGTGCGACCGCTACGGCTACGTCGAAGTGCGGACGCCCGTCATCGAGCGCGAGGAGCTGTTTGCCAAGGGCACGGGTGCGACGACCGACATCGTCCAGAAAGAGATGTACACGTTCGCCGACAAGGGCGGCGAGCGGATTGCGCTCCGGCCTGAGGCGACGCCGAGCATGGTCCGCGCCTACGTCGAGCACGGGCTCGAGCACAAGCTGCCCGTGGTCAAGCTCTTCACCCTCGGCCCGATGTTCCGGCACGAGCGGCCGCAGAAAGGGCGATACCGCCAGTTCCACCAGTTGAACGTGGAAGTGTTCGGCCTCACGGATCCGGCGATCGATGCCGAAGTCATCGACCTCGCCTGGAGCCGGGTCGCGTCGCTCGGGATCGCCCGGGCGGAGCTCGTCATCAACTCCGTGGGCGACGCCGTCTGCCGGCCGCGCTTCCAGCAGGCGCTGCTCGACGCGCTCGGTGACGATCTGCCCAGGCTCTGCGAGGACTGTCAGCGGCGCGCGAAGACGAATCCGCTCCGCATCTACGACTGCAAGGTGGAAGCGGACCAGCCGATCATCGATCGGCTGCCGCACTCGATCGACTATCTATGCGAGCCGTGCTCCACGCATTTCAACGGCGTGAAGGCGCAGCTCGACGCGTGGGGCATCCCCTGGCGAATCTCGCATCGCCTCGTCCGCGGACTCGACTACTATACGCGAACCACATTCGAGGTTCTGGGAGAGGCGCTCGGCGCGCAGAATGCGCTGCTCGGCGGCGGCCGTTACGACGGGCTCGTGAAGGATCTGGGCGGGCCGGACCGTTCGGGCATCGGGTTTGCCGCCGGGCTGGAGCGGCTGGTGCTCGCGTTGCCCGAAGGCGTCGCGGAGAAGCCGCCGGAACGTGCATTCGTGGTCGCGATCGGCGACGATGCGCGGGACGAGGCCACGCGGCTGCTGCGCGAGCTTCGTCGCGCGGGCCTTTCCGCGCAGATGGAGTTCGAAGCCCGGGGCGTTCGCGCCCAGATGAAGCGAGCCGACCGACTCCAGGCCCGCGTCGCGCTGATCGTCGGCGGCGACGAGCTGGCGCGCGGAGAAATCACGCTGCGGGACATGCGCACGAGCGAGCAGCGGCCCGTGCCGCGCGCCGGAGCGGTCGAGGCGGTCCGGACGCTGCTAAACCAATGACCACAACCCCGCAGTTTTCATATCGCACTCACACGTGCGGCGAGCTTCGCCGGGCGCACGTCGGTCAGCCGGTCACGTTGCTCGGCTGGGTGCATCGCGTGCGAGATCTCGGAGGCGTCGCGTTCTTCGATCTCCGCGACCGTCATGGCCTCACGCAGATCGTGACGCGGACCGGGACTGCGGCCGCGGATGTCGCCGCGAAGCTGCGATCGGAGTTCGTCGTGGCCGTGACCGGCGAGGTCGTCGCGCGCGCGCCCGAGGCGTTCAATCCCAAGCTGGCGACGGGCGAGATCGAAGTGGCGGCATCCGGGCTCGAGATCCTGAACGACGCGCGCACGCCGCCATTTTCCATCAACGAAGACGCGCCGGTCGCTGAAGAGACGCGATTACGGTACCGCTATCTCGATCTGCGCCGGAGCGGTCTCCAGCAGAACCTCGTCCTACGCCATCGCGTGACGCTCGCCGCGCGCCGGTACTTCGACTCGCAGGGATTCCTCGAAATCGAAACGCCGATTCTCACGCGCTCGACGCCCGAGGGCGCGCGCGACTACCTCGTGCCCAGCCGCGTCCATCCGGGCGAATTCTTTGCACTGCCGCAGTCGCCGCAGATCTTCAAACAGATCCTGATGATTGCCGGTCTCGACCGGTACGTGCAGATCGTGCGCTGCTTCCGGGACGAGGATCTTCGCGCCGATCGGCAGCCGGAGTTCACGCAAATCGACGTCGAGGTGTCGTTCGCCACCGAAGAGTTGATCTACGGCCTGGTCGAAGGGGCGATGCGGGAGATGTTCGCGGCCGCCGGACGTGAGGTGGCGATCCCATTTCCACGAATCACCTTCGACGAGGCGCTGGCCACGTACGGCTCGGACAAGCCCGACCTGAGGCCAGGGATGCCCATTGCGGACGTCGGCGCGCACTTCGCCGAATCCACGTTCACGGTGTTTCGCGATGCGCTGTCGCAAGGCGGCGTCGTGCGCGGGATCGTGGTGTCCGGCGGCGCGAAGTACTCGCGCAAGGATCTCGACGACCTCACCGCGCAGGCGCGACAGTCCGGGGCGAGCGGCCTCGTCTGGGTGCGGCTCGCCGACAGCGGCGTGCAGAGTTCGGCGCTCAAGGCCGCCGGTGAAGCGCCGTTACACGCGGCCTTCGAGGCCGCGGGCGGAAAGGCGGGCGACTTGCTGCTGATGGCCGCCGGGCCGGCCGCGACCGTCAGTGACGCCCTCGGCCAACTGCGGCTCGTGATTGCGAGGCGCGAGAATCTCCTGCGTCCGGACGACCTGCAACCGCTGTGGGTGACGGGCTTTCCGTTGCTCGAGTGGAAGCCGGACGAGAAGCGGTGGGACCCGATGCACCATCCGTTCACCGCGCCGCGGCACGAGGACGTTCCGCTGCTCGAGAGCGATCCCGGACGCGTGCGAGCCCGCGCCTACGACCTGGCGCTCAACGGGTCGGAGATCGCCGGCGGCAGCATCCGGATTCACCGCGCCGACGTGCAGCGTCAAATCTTCAGGCTCCTTGGCATCTCGGACGACGAGGCGAAGGCCCGGTTCGGATTCTTTCTCGACGCGCTGCAATACGGCACCCCGCCCCACGGCGGCATCGCCTTCGGCCTCGATCGCATCGTCGCCGTGCTCTGCGGTGAGCCATCGATCCGCGAAGTCATCGCGTTCCCAAAAACCGCGCAGGCTGTCGACCTCATGGCCGGCGCGCCGTCCACGGTCGATGCTCGCCAATTGAGGGAGTTGCATATCAAGACCGAGGATTCCCAAAAGCACACATGAAGAACATGAAAGACATGAAGATCATGAAGAAGAGCGTGGTGTTTTCTTCATGTCCTTCACGTCCTTCATGCCCTTCATGTCTGATTTTCGATTCATTGACTTCAGGCTCGGTTCACTGAAGCAGAAATGACGACGCCGGCCACGGCAAACCTCGGGATCGATCTCGGCGGCACGAAGATCGCGGCGGTAGTCTTGGCCGCGGATGGCGCGGTGATTTGGGAAACGCGCGTGCCGTCGCCGCGTGAGGATTACAACGCGACGATCGAAGCGATCGCGTCGCTCGTTCGGGACGGAGAGCGCGCGGCAGGGCAGTCGTGTTCGGTTGGCATCGGGATTCCGGGGGCGCTTTCGCGTGCGACCGGCCTCGTTCGAAACGCAAATTCCACCTGGTTGATCGGACGGCCCTTCCACGACGATCTCGAGCGCCGGCTCGGGCGACCCGTACGGCTCGCCAACGACGCGAATTGTCTGGCGCTGTCCGAGGCGCGCGACGGCGCGGGCGTCGGCGCCGATGTTGTCTTCGCCGTGATTCTGGGGACCGGCGTCGGCGGGGGACTCGTCGTGAACGGCCATGTCGTCACCGGCGTCAATGCGATTGCCGGCGAGTGGGGCCACAACCCTTTGCCGTGGCCCGACGATGAGGAGCGCCCGGGACCCGCGTGCTATTGCGGCAAGCACGGCTGCATTGAAACGTTTCTGTCCGGTCCCGGACTGGCGCGCGACTACCGCAATCGCACCGGAACGCCGGCGCGCGGTGAGGAAGTCGTCGAGCGCGCCCTCCGCGGCGAGGGCGGCGCGGCTGAGACGCTTGCCGCGTGGGAACGCCGTCTCGCGAAATCGCTCGCCACCGTCATCAACATCGTGGATCCGGACGTCGTTGTCGTGGGCGGCGGGCTGTCGCGGATCGAACGGCTGTACGAACGGATTGCAGCGGTATGGAGTGAATGGGTGTTCTCCGATCGCGTGGACACCCGCATCGTGCCCGCGAAATACGGGGATGCCAGCGGCGTTCGCGGCGCCGCCAGGCTCTGGACGGCCACCCGTGCTACCCTCGAAGACTGCTGATGCCTGCTTCTTCGGCCCGCCGGATTGCCATGCCCGACCAGGGCATCGAAACACTGTTTGGATCCTTCGACGAGAACCTGAAAGCGCTCGAATCGGCGCTCAACGTCAAGCTCAAGACGAGCGGCCATGACGTCGTCGTCGAAGGCTCCGCGGAAGACGTCGCACGCGCCGAGCGCATTCTCGAGCAGCTCGCCGGCCTGCTTCGCGACGGCTACCGGTTCGGAAAAGACGATGTGAAGGTCGCGACGCAGCTGCTGGTCCAGGATCCGGACGCGGAGCTGCAGGAGTACTTCCTGCGCGGGACCGCGCGTCCGGCAGGGCGGCGACACGTGACGCCAAAGAGCGTCACGCAGCGGCGGTATCTCGAAGCCATCGACCAGTACGACATCGTCTTCGGGGTCGGTCCCGCGGGCACGGGCAAGACGTACCTCGCGATGGCGCAGGCGGTCGCGTATCTCCTCTCGAAGCGCGTCACCCGGATCATCCTGGCCCGGCCGGCGGTCGAGGCGGGCGAGAAGCTCGGCTTTCTGCCGGGCGATCTGCAGGAGAAGGTGAACCCCTATCTGCGGCCGTTGTACGACGCGCTGTATGACATGCTCGACGCCGAGCGTGTCGAGCGTTTGCTCGAGCGCGGCGTCATCGAGGTCGCCCCGATCGCGTTCATGCGCGGGCGTACCTTGAACGATTCCTTCGTCATCCTCGACGAGGCGCAGAACACGACATCCGAGCAGATGAAGATGTTTCTCACGCGCCTCGGATTCGGATCGAAGGCCGTCGTCACCGGGGACATCACGCAGATCGATCTGCCGCCGGGACGGATCTCGGGCCTTGTCGAGGCACTGAAAGTCGTCGGCGGAATCGAAGGGATTGGCACGATCTACTTCGACGAACGCGATGTCGTCCGTCACACGCTCGTCCAGCACATCGTCAAGGCGTACGAAAAGTATTCGAATCAGACCAAGAGCTGAGGTGTGACGAGTCAATCTGAAAGGTGGAATCTGGGAATCTGTAAACTGATCCGTAATCGGGGAATCGGGCAAACTTCAATCTATCGGGAATCTGAAATCTATCGAGGAATCTGAAATCTGCAAACGGCATCGGAAATCCACGGCCGATTCGTCGGTCCGATATTGAGATTCCGCAGATTTGAGATTCGCCGATAGATTGCAGATTCCCCGATAGATTTCAGATTCCCCGATTCCCGGATTGCAGATACACGATTGCAGATTCCCAGATTGCAGATTTCAGATTGACACGCCGTCGCCCGCACCGTCGCCGACTGACCGTGTTCGTCACTGACGCGCTTGGGCGGGCGACGGCCGCCCGCGGCCTGGGCCGGTGGCTGGAGCGGGCGGCGCCCGGTAGCGCCCGTGGCGTCGTCAGCATTGCGCTGGTCAGCGATGCAGCCATCCGGCGCCTGAATCGGCGGTATCGACGCATCGACCGGGTCACGGACGTGCTGTCGTTTCCCGCCAGCCGGCCGCCTCACCCGCAAACGCCGGTGTTTCTGGGTGATCTGGCGATCGCCCTAGGTGTCGCGAGGCGGCAGGCGCGTGAGCAGGGACACGGCTTACCTCGAGAATTGAGGATTCTCGCCCTCCACGGCCTCCTGCACCTCTTGGGCTACGATCACGAGACCGACCAGGGAGAGATGCAGAGACTGGAAGAACGCTTGCGCCGGCGGGCGGGTCTGCCTCCCGGGCTGATCACCCGTTTCCGCCGGCGGCGGCTGCAATGAACGGCGTCCTGGTTTTCGTCGTGCTCGTCTCGGTCCTCGCGCTGCTGTTCTTCGCGCTGGTCGAAATGGCGTTCGCGCTGCTCATGCGCCTCCCGCAGCGCCTGGAAGCCGAGCGCGAGAGCGAGGGCGATGCGCTCGGGTCCTATCTCGACGATCCACTCAAGTTCTTCGTCCCCGCGCGCTTGATCCGCGGAATGCTCGTCATCCTGATCATCGTCCTGCTCGCGCAGTCGATGGGGACCGGGTGGACGGCGGGGCTCACGCTCTTCGGCATCGGCCTCGGGCTCGCAATCGGGGTGGGCCAGATTCTCCCGGCGCTGATCGTCCGGCGCGGACCGGAGCGGATCCTGGAATTGTTGCTCCCGGCCTTCACGCTCGTCGCCAATGTCCTTGCGCCCGTGACCTTCATCGTCATCGGCTTTCTCGGCGTGCCGCAGAGGCGGAGCGGCGAGGCGACCAACGGACAGCCGGCGCCCGAAGCATCGCCCACGGAGACCGACGCGCCGCAGCGGGCCGACGAAAGCCGCCTGCTTCGGTCGGTCGTCGATTTTGGCGAGACGCTCGTCCGCGAGGTGATGACCCCGCGGCCGGACATCGTCGCGATCACCGCAGGTGCCACCGTCGATGATCTGCGCCGGCTGGTGCAGGAGCAGGAGTACTCGAGGCTGCCCGTGTTCACCGACAACCTCGACAACATCGTCGGGCTCGTCGTGGTGAAGGATCTGATTCAGACGATCGATCCGCCGTCGGGCAAGCGTCTGGTTTCGGACATCATGCGGCCGGCGGCGTTCGTCCCCGAAACCAAGCGGGTCGCCGACGTGCTCCGCGAGTTCCAGACGGGCCGCTTTCAGTTGGCGATCGTCGTCGACGAATACGGTGGTACGGCGGGGCTCGTGACCGTCGAGGACGTCGTCGAGGAGCTGGTCGGCGAGATTCGGGACGAATACGACCTCGAAGCCGAGCCTGTCGTGCGCGAGAACGACGACAGCTACGTGTTCAGCGGCAAGGTGGCCATCGGCGAGATGGTCGATCGCCTCGGGCTGGACATCGACGACGGCGGCTTCGAGACAGTGGGCGGATACGTGCTGACGCGCGTCGGCCGCGTTCCGGCCGTGGGCGAACGGTTCGCGATCGACGGACTCGACGTGGAGATTCTCGAAGCCGAACGGCGGCGGATTCACAAAGTCCGGCTGCGAAAGCTGCCGACGCCGGCGGCCGAAGGCGCCACGTGAAGGCGGGGTTCGTCTCCCTTCTCGGGCGTCCGAATGCGGGCAAGTCCACGCTGCTCAATCGGTTCGTCGGCCAGAAAGTCGCGATTGTTTCAGACAAGCCTCAAACCACCCGGCACCGGATCCTCGGTGTCAAGACCGGTCCGTTCGGCCAGATCGTCTTCATCGACACGCCGGGCATTCACAAGCCGCTTCATCGCATGAATCGGCGCATGGTGAACGCCGCGGTCGACACGCTGCGCGAGGTGGATGTGGTCGTGCTCGTGGTGGATGCGACGGAGCGGCCGGGCTCGGGCGACCGGTTCGTCGTCGAGTTGCTGAGCCGGACCTCGGCGGCGGTCATCCTTGCGCTCAACAAAGTGGACGTCGTCCATAAGCCGAAGCTGCTGCCGCTCATCGAGTACCACGTCAAGGGGTTCGAGTTCCGGGCGGTCGTCCCGATTTCAGCGCGCACCGGCGACGGTGTGGACGCGCTCGAGGAGGAGATCGTCCGCGCGCTTCCGGAAGGCGAGCCGCTGTATCCCGAAGACTACTTGACCGATCAGACCGAGCGGGGTCTCGCCGCCGAGCTCATTCGCGAAAAGGTGCTGGCGCACACGCGTGAGGAGCTCCCGTATACGACCGCGGTCCTCATCGATCGATTCGAGGAACCGGCTGAAGGCGCTCCGACGCGCATCTTCGCGTCGATCCTCGTGGATCACGATTCCCAGAAGCCGATTGTCGTCGGGCGCAACGGCGACATGATCAAACGGATCGGCACCGAGGCGCGCCGCGATCTCGAGGCGATGCTCGACGGACGCGTCTATCTCGAGCTGCACGTCAAAGTCCGTGAGCGCTGGCGAGACGACGAGCGCATGCTCGACGAGCTGGGGCTTGGCACGCGCCGCGGATTGATACAATAGCGTCAGAAGCACCACTCGTACCGCCGGGCTCCCTCGGTTCCAGGTCTTCGAGGAGAGTCGTCCGTGCGCATTGCCCAGATTTCACCGCTCTATGAAAGTGTGCCGCCGCAGCTGTACGGCGGCACGGAGCGGGTCGTTCACTTTCTGACAGAAGAGCTCGTGCGCCAGGGGCACGACGTCACGCTGTTTGCCAGCGGCGATTCGGTGACGGCGGCCCGGCTGGTTCCCATGAGCGAGCGTTCGCTGCGCCTCGATCCGAAGTCGGTCGACGCCATGGCCCATCACCTGCTCATGCTCGAGCATGTGTTCCGGGCCGCCGACGACTTCGACGTGATGCACTTCCACATCGATTACCTGCACTTCCCGTTGAGCCGCCGCGCCAGGCGCCCGAACGTGACGACGCTGCACGGCCGCCTCGACATCGTCGATCTGGTGCCGCTGTACCACGAGTACCGGGACATGCCCCTCGTCTCAATCTCGGACGCCCAGCGCGCGCCGTTGCCGCACGCCCATTGGACGGCAACCGTGTACCACGGGCTGCCGCCGGATCTCTTGACGCTGCAGGACACGCCCGGGCGATATCTGGCGTTTCTCGGGCGTGTATCTCCTGAGAAGCGCGTCGATCGCGCGGTCGAAATTGCGCGGCGATCCGGGCTGCCGCTGCGCGTGGCCGCGAAGATCGACGAGGCCGATCGCGCGTACTTCGACGCCGACATTGCGCCGCTCTTCGAGCTGCCGTTCGTCGAATACATCGGGGAAATCGGCGAAGCGGAGAAACAGGCGTTTCTCGGGAACGCGCGCGCCCTGCTGTTCCCGATCGACTGGATGGAGCCGTTCGGGCTCGTCATGATCGAGGCCATGGCATGCGGCACGCCGGTCATCGCGTGGCCGGGCGGATCGGTCGGCGAAGTGATGGAGGACGGAGTCACCGGATTCATCGTCAACGAAATCGACGACGCCGTCGAGGCGACGCGGCGGATCGGCGACCTCGATCGACGCCGTTGCCGGGAGGTGTTCGACGATCGGTTTACGGTGGCGCGCATGGCTCGCGACTACGTCACGGTGTATGAATCGCTGATCTCGCGGAACGCCGAGCCGCCGGAGACCGGCACGGCCGCCCGGGTGGCATGACCATGGCGTCCAAGGTGCCGGCCGAGCGCGGAAGTCTGAGCGGGGAAGCCGATCGCTACTACATCCTGGCGGCGGCGGCGCTCGCCGACGACCAGGATCTCGTCCTCAAGGAAGGCGACACGTTCGGCGTCTTCGATCGAAGCGGTGACATCCGTCCGATTGGACTCGCGGAAGAAGGGCTCTATCACGAAGGCACGCGGTACCTGTCACGGCTGTCGCTGCGGTTCGGCCAGCAACAGCCGCTGCTGCTGAGCTCGGCGATCAAACAGGACAACGCGCTCATTGCCGTCGATCTCACGAACCTGGATATCTCGGAGAACGGCAGCGTGAGCATTCCCCGCGGGACGCTGCATCTGTCGCGCGTGATGGTCGTCTGGGACGGCGTGCTGTATCAGCGGTTCACGTTCCGCAACTACGGGCTCACGCCAATCGTGACGCCGTTCGTCCTCGGATTCGACGCGGACTTCGCCGACATCTTCGAAGTCCGCGGCACCCATCGTGAGCGGCGGGGCGAGCGTCTTCCGCCGGAAGTCGACTCGACGTCCGTCGTGCTGGGCTATCGCGGGCTCGACGGCGTGATCCGCCGAACACGCATCGTCATGCAGCCGGCGCCGCACACACTCGCGGAGGACGAGGCCACGGCGACCATCACGCTCGCGCCGCGGGCTGAATCGAGTTATCTCGTCACCTTTGCGTGCGAGCTCGACAGCCGCCAGCCCAGGCAGGTGAGCTTCGGCGCAGCGCTCGGCACGGCGACCGAAACGCTCGCGCGGCGGCGATCGCAGAACTGCGAGATCGTCACGTCCAACGAGCAGTTCAACGAGTGGCTCGATCGAAGTCTCGCGGACCTGTCGATGATGACCACCGACACGGCGCAGGGACCGTATCCCTACGCCGGCGTGCCCTGGTTCAGCACGCCGTTCGGCCGCGACGGCATCATCACGGCGTTGTCGTGCCTGTGGATGAACCCCACGATGGCGGCCGGCGTGCTGAAATACCTCGCCGCCACGCAGGCGACGTCGACGAACCCGCTCAAAGACGCGCAACCCGGGAAGATCCTGCACGAGACGCGCACGGGCGAAATGGCCGCGCTCGGCGAAATTCCGTTCGGCCAGTACTACGGCAGCCATGACGCGACGCCCCTGTTCGTGATGCTGGCCGACGCGTATTTCGAACGCACCGGCGACAAGCCGCTGCTCGAAGCCATCTGGCCGAACATCGTCGCGGCACTGCGCTGGATCGAGCGCGACGGCGACCTCGACGGCGACGGGTTCGTCGAGTATCTCCGTCGCTCCCCGGCGGGTCTCGTGCATCAAGGCTGGAAGGACTCGGAGGATTCGGTCTTTCATGACGACGGCCGGCTGGCGTCGGGTCCGATCGCCATGTGCGAAATCCAGGCGTACGTCTACGGCGCGTTGCGGGGCGCGGCGCGTCTGGCGGAGGCGCTGGGATTGGAGCAGGAGGTGCCGCCGCTCCTCACCAAGGCGGCGGCGCTGCGGGAGCGCTTCGAGCGCGAATTCTGGTGTCCCGAGATCAACACGTACGCGCTCGCGCTCGACGGCGACAAGCGGCGCTGCGTCGTGCGCGCCTCCAATGCCGGCCACGTGCTCCTGACCGATCTCGTGGATCAGAATCGGGCGAAGACCGTCGCCAAAACGCTGACGGCGCCGGAGAGCTTCTCAGGCTGGGGCATTCGCACCGTCGCCGACACCGAGTCTCGCTACAACCCGATGTCGTACCACAACGGGTCGATCTGGCCGCATGACAACGCGCTCGTGGCGGCCGGGTTCGCCCGTCACGGGCTGGCGGAGCCGGCCCTCCGCGTCCTGGCGGGACTCTTCGACGCCAGCATCTTCATGAATCTCCATCGGCTGCCGGAACTGTTCTGCGGATTTCCACGACGTCCCGGCGAAAGCCCCACGCTGTATCCGGTTGCCTGCAACCCGCAGGCGTGGTCGTCGGCCTCCGTGTTCCTCCTCCTGCAATCCACGCTCGGTCTTCACATCAGCGCACTCGATCGCACCGTGCGCTTCTCCTGCGGACGTCTGCCGG
This sequence comes from Acidobacteriota bacterium, assembly GCA_050264575.1. Lineage (GTDB taxonomy): Bacteria > Acidobacteriota > Vicinamibacteria > Vicinamibacterales > SCN-69-37 > DASQFI01. The sequence goes on from JBLNGH010000390.1 coordinate 19,938, forward strand.
AATTCCTCGAGGAGGTGCGGGTGCTCAACCTGCGCGTGCAGGGCGTCTCAATCGATCTCCGTTTCGAGCGGCACCACGACGATGTCGGCATTACCGTGCTTCGCCGCGATGGCGATCTGCAGGTCGTCTCGATCAAATGAGTCGAGGAGGCGCGGAGGCTCGGAGATACCGGAGTGCTTCAGTGGACCGGGCCTGAAGTCGGGAGCCCCAAAAGAAAGACATGAAGGCCATGAAGGACGTGAAGACCATGAAGAAAAACTCATAGTTCTTCTTCATGCCCTTCATGCGTCTTCATGTGCTTCATGTGCTTCATGTGTTTTTTTGGGGGAACCCAAGGGAAGCCACCGCCAACGATAGTGCCGTACTGCTGAAGCGAGAGCCTCGCCAAAGCCCGCGATTCAGCCCATATCGCAAGGTAGAATAAGGAGATCCGGCCCTCTCGAAATGGGCCGCCGAGGGTCCTTGGATGCCGCCGCAGCGCAGAATCGAACTGATCCTGGAGTCGGTGCGCCGCTTGCTGCGGATGGGCGCCACGCCCAACCTGATCAACCTCCTCCAGAAACAGCATCCGGCGGATCTCGCGCAGATCTTCGCCGAGCTTCCGGAAAAGGAACGCCACGCCGCGTTCAATACCCTCGTCGAGAAGAACGGCAAGCTCGCGATGGAGGCCTTGAGCGAGCTCGGCCCCGAGAAAGGCGCCGGGCTGCTCGCGCTGCGATCGGCGGAGGAAATCGCCCGCCTCACACAGGAAATTGCCTCCGACGATGCGGCGGCGCTGATCGATCACCTGCCGGACGAGCTGTCGACGGTCGTCCTCGACTTGATTCGGCCCAAGCCGGGCGGCGGCGTGAGCGAGCTGCTCGAGTACGAGGAGCGCACCGCCGGCCGTCTGATGAATCCGAACGTATTCGCCCTGGCGGAAGATCTGACCGCGGGCGAAGCGATCACGGCGCTTCAGAACGCGCGCGACGTCGAGATGGTGTTCTATCTCTACGTCGTCGACGAACGGCGTCATCTCGTTGGCGTCGTGTCCTTGCGGCGTCTGCTGCTGGTGCCGCCGGACACCCCGCTCAAGCGAATCATGACGACCGACGTCTACAGCGCCCGCGTGGATACGGATCAGGAAGAGGTCGCGCGCATGGTGGCGTCGTACAACCTCCTGGCGATTCCGGCCGTCGACGCGGAGAACAAGCTCGTCGGCGTGATCACCGTGGACGACGTCATCGACGTCATCAAGGACGAAGCGACGGAAGACGTCTTTCGTCTGGCGGGCGTGTCGAAGGAGGACGGCGTGCTGACGCCGCCGCAGGAATCGCTTCGCCGGCGCCTGCCCTGGCTCGGAGTGAATCTCGTGACCGCGTTCATGGCCGCGTCGGTCGTCGGATTGTTCTCCAATACGATCAACAAGGTGGTCGCGCTCGCGGCGCTCATGCCGATCGTGGCCGGCATGGGCGGGAATGCCGCGACGCAAACGCTGGCGGTCATCGTGCGCGGTCTGGCGCTCGGCGAGCTCACGTGGAGCAACGCCCGTCAGGCGTTGTTGAAAGAAGGGGTTGTCGGCCTGGGCAACGGTCTTGCGCTCGGCCTGGTCGCCGCGATTGGCGCGTGGATCTGGCAGGGAAGCCCGGTGCTGGGCGGCGTTCTGGCGCTGGCGATGATCATCAACATGTTCATCGCCGCGACGGCCGGCACGCTGATTCCGCTCGGCCTCCGGGCGTTGAAGATCGATCCGGCCCTGGCGTCGTCGGTGTTCATCACGACGCTGACCGACGTCTTCGGTTTCTTTTCGTTCCTGGGTCTGGCGACGGTCTTTCTGAGGTTCTTGCAGTAGGGATATCATTAGCAAGATACGCGCCAGCCGCGAATGCCCCGTTTGCGGCCTGCCACAGCATGCGAGCTTATTCCGTCAACGCGCTGGTCTTACGGACCTACAGGTACGACGAGGCCGACCGCATCGTCGTGTTCCTGACCGAGGACCGCGGCAAGAAGCGCGGAGTGGCCAAGAACGCGTCGGCATCGCGCCGGCGGTTTGGCGCGGCCCTCGAACCGCTGACCTGCGGGCGGGTGGCGTACGTCGAGCGGGAGCACCGCGATCTCGTACGGGTCGATCGGATCGAACCGCAACGGACGCCGCTCTCCGCCGTGCGTGGTCGAAGCGATGAAGAAGCCGTCCGGGCTCTCGGGCATGCCGGCTACTTCGCGGAGCTGCTCGACGAGTGGGCCCCGGACAGCGCGCCGAACGAGCGGTTGTATCGGCTTGGCGCGGCGATGAGCGAGGCGCTTGGCGGTGGCGGCTTCGTTGACGCCCTGGCCAGATATTTCGAGTACTGGCTGCTGCGACTCGAAGGCGTGTATCCGTCGCTCGACGTCTGCGGGCGCTGCCGGCGGACGCTCGCCGGGGGCGCCATCCTGGCGATGGTGGATCGCGCGTATGTCTGCGCCGACTGCGGACATGGCGGGCCCCGGCTCTCGCGCGAGGCGATGGCGTTCCTGCGGAGCGCCGCGAGCCGCGCGCCTGCCGATGTCGTGGCGTCGGGCGGTCCGGCGGCGGCGTTGAAGGAGATCGAGATCGCGCACGACCGGTTGATCGCGATGCACCTCGAAAAGGAGCTGCGCTCGGCGCGCGTGGTGCGGGAACTCGTATGACGCTACAAGATCTGATCTTGAAACTCTCCGACTACTGGGCGGCACAGGGATGCCTGATTCAGCAGCCGCTCGACATCGAGCTGGGCGCCGGCACGATGCATCCCGAGACGTTCCTGCGTGTGCTCGGTCCGCAGCCCTGGAACGTCGCATACGTTCAGCCGTCGCGCCGGCCGGCCGACGGGCGGTTCGGCGAGAACCCGAACCGGCTCTTCAAACACCACCAGTTCCAGGTGATTCTCAAGCCCGCGCCTGACGATGTGCAGGATTTGTATCTGCAGAGCCTCGAGGCCTGCGGGATCGATCTGCGCGCGCACGACATCCGGTTCGAAGAAGATAACTGGGAATCCCCGACGCTCGGCGCGTGGGGCGTCGGCTGGCAGGTGCTGTATGACGGGCTCGAGATCACGCAGTTCACGTACTTTCAGCAGTCCGGCGGCATCGATCTGTCGCCGATCTCGGTCGAGTTGACGTACGGCCTCGAGCGCTTTGCGATGGCGCTGCAGGGTGTCGAGAACGTGTACGACCTGCAGTGGGCCGCCGGCGTCAGTTATCGTGACGTGCGATACGAGGACGAAGTGCAGCAGTCCAAATACGCGTTCGGACGCTTCGACATTTCCGCCGAAAGGTTTGCGGACTTTCACCGCGATCTGTTCAACCGTTGCTACGACTTCGCCAAGACGCTCATCGAGGCGAAGCTCGTGCTGCCGGCGCTCGACTACTGTCTGAAGTGCTCGCATCTCTTCAATCTCCTCGATGCGAGCGGCAGCATCGGCGTGACCGAACGGACGTCGTACATCCTGCGCGTGCGGCAGTTGGCCGTCGCGATCGCGAACGGCTGGCTCCAGCCGTCGGCAGAACAGGCGGCGCAACATGGATCGTGAGCTGCTGCTCGAGATCGGCGTCGAGGAGATGCCGGCGTCATGGCTGCCTTCGCTGAACGCGCAGCTGGCGACGCGGCTGGCCGCCAGGCTGGCCGAGCAGGGACTGTCGACGCCGCGCGCGACCGTCGAGGCGCATTCGACGCCCCGGCGCCTGACGGCGTGCCTCTCCGAATTGGTCGATCGACAGGAGGACAAGGACGAGAATGTGATGGGCCCGCCGGTGAGCGCCGCATTCGACGCCGACGGCCATCCGACCAACGCGGGTCTCGGGTTCGCGCGCAAGCTGGGCGCCGACTTCGACGCGCTTCAGCAGGTCGACACGCCGCGGGGGAAGTACCTGTCGTATCAGCGGCGGACTCGCGGGCGGGCGACCGTGGACGTGCTGCCCGATGTCCTCGCCCGGGTGCTGCGGGATCTGACGTTCCCGAAACAGATGCACTGGGACGCGCAGCTCGAGGACGACAAGGGCGAATTCCTCTTCGGCCGGCCGATCAGATGGTTGTTGTTCCTGTACGGCGGCCGGGTCGTCCCCTTCACCATTTCCCGGCTTGCCGTCGCGTCGAGCCTCCGCGTGCAGGACGTCACGTCGGGCGCCGTCACGTACGGGCACCGGTTTCTGGCGACGAGCGGCCGCGCCGGACGCGCGATCAAGGTCCGCACGTTCGACGAGTACCGGAAGAAGCTCGCGGAGAACTTCGTGATCTTGTCGCGGCTCGAGCGGAAAGATCGGATCCTGCGCGAGCTCGAAGCCCAGGCGCGCCGCATCGGCGGCCGCGCGCTCCTCCAGCAGCATCCGCAGGCGGAGGCTCTGCTCGAGGAAGTGCCCGACCTCGTCGAATACCCGGCGGTCGTCTCCGGAGCCTTCAGCGCGGAGTTCCTGACGCTGCCCGAGGAGGTGCTCCGGACCACGCTGATTCACCATCAGCATTTCTTTCCCGTGGTTGCCGCCAGCGGGTCGCTGATGCCGGCGTTTCTGGCGGTCACGAACACGCAAACCACGAACGATCGCCTCATCGCCACCAACTGCGAGCGCGTCGTCAGCGCCCGCCTGCGCGACGCGCGGTTCTTCTGGGACGCCGATCGGCAGGTCGGTCTCGAGGCGCGGCTCGAGCGGCTGGATACCGTCCTCTTTCACAAGCAGCTCGGGTCGTATCGCGCGAAAGCCGCGCGAATCGAGCGGCTGGCCACGTGGATTGCGGCCGATGTCCTGGGGCAGCCCGCGCACGCCGAGGCGGCCGCGCGCGCCGCGAGGCTCGCGAAGGCGGATCTGGCCACGCAGATGGTGCGGGAGTTCACCGAGCTGCAGGGCACGATGGGCGGCATCTACGCGCGCGAGGCGGGCGAGCCCGAAGCCGTCTGGAAAGCGATCTACTACCACTACCTGCCGATCGCGGTCGAAGCGAATGCCCCGCCCTCGTCCGAGACACTTGGCGCCGCGCGCGTGACGTGGGCCGCCGTCGCGCTCGCCGACAAGCTCGACACGCTGGTCGGGCTGTTCATGACCGGTGAGCGGCCGACGGGATCGCGCGATCCGTTCGGGTTGCGGCGGCAGGCGCACGGCATCCTGCGCATCCTGCTCGACGGCGAAACGCTCGTCGGCCGGTCGATTCGCCAGTCGCTGGCGAGCCTCGTCCAGCAGGCACATGCGAACTACGGCGAGACGCCGCTGACATCGGCGTCCGGTGGACAGCGGGCAGACTTCGACGCCTTCTGGCCGGATCTCGCCGCATTTCTGCAGGAGCGGCTCCAGTTCGTGCTCGAGAGCCGCGGCGGCGACCGGCGGAACGTTCGCGCGGTGCTCGCCGCGCGCAGCGACGACAGCGGCGTGCCCGTGGTCGAGTCGCTCGACAACCTGCGCGCGCTGCCGGAGTTCACGGCTTCCGAGCAGTTCCAGCACCTGGCGACGGCGTTCAAGCGCGTCCGCAACATCGCGCGCGACCACGACGATCGCGCGCCGGCCTCCGACCTCCGCAAGGCGCTCCGTGAGCCGGCGGAGCTGGCGCTCCTCGACGAGCTCGAACGACGCCAGCCGGTGATCGAGCGCGCCATCCGGGAGTCGCGCGATTTCAAACACGCCTACGGCGAAGCTTCGAAGTTCGAGCCGGCCGTGGCCCGTTTCTTCAACGAAGTGTTCGTCATGACCGACGATGCGCCGCTGCGGGCGGCGCGGTTGGGCCTGATGAAGCGGCTCGAACACCTGATTTTGCAGCTCGGAGACATATCTGAGATTGTCGCGGAGTCCTGATCACTGATGACCAACAAACGTCGCACCGCGCCGGCCCTGAAGGGCCGGCCGATATCGAAGTCCACCAAGCACATCTACTTCTTCGGAAACGGACGGGCGGAAGGCAATCGCACGATGCGCGATCTGCTCGGCGGCAAGGGCGCCGGGCTGGCGGAGATGACCAACGCCAAACTCCCGGTGCCGCCGGGCTTCACGATCGCGACGACGGGGTGCACGCTCTACTACGAGCACAAAGGCAAGCTGCCGCCGGCGATCGAGCAGGAGATGCGCGTCCATCTCAAGAAGCTCGAAGCCGCCACGCGGGCGACCTTCGGCTCGGCCACGAATCCGTTGCTCGTCTCCGTCAGGTCAGGCGCGAAGTTCTCGATGCCCGGCATGATGGACACGATTCTCAATCTCGGGCTGAACGACACGACCGTCGAGGGGCTCAAGAAGCGGACCTCGAACGGCCGGTTCGCCTACGACAGCTACCGGCGTTTCATCCAGATGTTCGGCAATGTCGTGCTCGAGATCGGCAAGAACGCCTTCGAGCACGAGCTCGAGGCGGTCAAGCGCGAGCGCGGCGTCAAAGAAGATCCGGATCTCGACGAAGCGGCGCTGCGTGAGGTGGTCACCCGATACAAGCGCGTGGTCCAGACGCACACGAAACGGGGCTTTCCGCAGGATCCGCTCGAGCAGCTCAGCCTGGCCAGGAACGCGGTCTTCCGGTCCTGGCAGAATCCGCGCGCGAAAGAGTACCGCCGCATCTACGACATTCCCGATCACATCGGCACGGCGGTCAACGTCCAGGCGATGGTGTTCGGCAATACGGGCGATCGGTCGGGCACCGGCGTCGGCTTCACGCGAAATCCCGCGACGGGCGCGAAGGAGTTCTACGGCGAATTCCTGATCAACGCGCAGGGTGAGGACGTCGTCGCGGGGATCCGCACGCCGAAGCCAATCGCGGAGCTCGAGACGTTGATGCCCGCGACCTACAAACAGCTTCGGGACATCACGACGCGCCTCGAGCGGCACTACAAGGACGTGCAGGATTTCGAGTTCACCATCCAGGACGGCCAGCTGTTCATGCTCCAGACGCGCAACGGCAAGCGCACCGGCTATGCCGCCGTCGTAATCGCGACGGATCTGGTCGCGGAAAAGTTGATTTCGCCGAAGCAAGCGGTGCTGCAGGTCGATCCCGAAGCGCTGACGCAGTTGCTGGCGCCGATCTTCGATCCGAAAGCGTGGGCCCCGATTCCGGTCGCGACCAGAGGGTTGCCGGCCTCGCCAGGCGCCGCGTCGGGCCAGGTCGTGTTCACGGCCGATGACGCGGTCGAATGGACACGGCAGGGCAAGAAGGTGATGCTCGTCCGGAAGGAGACGGTCCCGGACGACATTCACGGGATGTTCGTCGCGCAAGGGATTCTGACGGCGACAGGCGGGATGACCTCGCATGCCGCGGTCGTCGGGCGGCAGATGGGGAAGCCGTCGGTCGTCGGCGCAGGCGCCCTCGACGTCAACGAGCACGGCAAGACGCTGCAGATCGGCAAGGGGATCTCGCTCAAGGAAGGTGACTGGCTCTCGTTCGACGGGTTGACCGGTGAAGTCAAGGTTGGCCAGGTCGCGACGAAAGCGAGTGAAATCCTGCAGGTCGCTCATGGCGAACTGAAGACGCAGAAGTCGGACATCTTCCGGCGCTTCAATCAGCTGCTCACCTGGGCCGACTCGTTCCGGCGGCTTGGCGTGCGCGCGAATGCGGACCAGCCGGACCAGGCGGAAATCGCATACGGCTTCGGCGCCAACGGCATCGGGCTGTGCCGCACCGAGCACATGTTCTTCGGAGAGGGCCGCATCGCGATCGTCCAGCGCATGATCCTGGCCGACAACGAAGCCGATCGACGGGCGGCGCTGAACGATCTCCTGCCGCTCCAGCGCAGCGACTTCTACGGGGTCTTCAAGGCCATGCGCGGCCGTCCGGTCACGATCCGGACGATCGATCCGCCGCTGCACGAGTTCCTGCCCAAACGCGAAGAGCTGATGGTGGACATCGCGCGGATGGAAGCCACCGGCCGGAGCGGAGCCGAGCTCGAGGAAAAACGCGCGCTCCTCAAGCGCGTCGAGCAGCTCCATGAGTTCAATCCCATGCTGGGGCATCGCGGCGTCCGGCTCGGCATCACCTACCCGGAAATCACGGAGATGCAAACGCGCGCGATTCTCGAGGCGGCCTGTCAACTGACGAAAGAAGGCGGCAAGGCGGTGCCGGAGATCATGATTCCGCTCGTCGGCGACGTGCGCGAGCTGCGCGATCAGAGCGCAATCGTCCGCCGCGTCGCGGACGAGGTCATGAAAGAGCGCGGCGTCAAGGTGAAGTACCTGGTGGGGACGATGATCGAAGTGCCGCGCGGCTCGATCATGGCCGACGAGATCGCCCGCGAGGCGGAGTTCTTCTCGTTCGGCACGAACGACCTGACGCAGCTGACGTACGGGTTCTCCCGCGACGACTTCGGCAAGTTCCTGAATTCGTACCGCGAACACAAGATCCTCGAGCGGGATCCGTTCGTGTCGCTCGACATCGAAGGCGTCGGGACGCTCGTCGACATGGGCACGCGCAAAGGGCGGGCGACGCGGCCCGATCTCAAAATCGGCGTCTGCGGCGAGCACGGCGGCGATCCGCCGTCGATCGCGTTTTTCGACGCAGTCGGACTCGACTACGTGAGCTGCGGGCCGTTCCGGATTCCGGTCGCGCGGCTGGCGGCGGCGCAGGCGGCGTTGAAAGAGAAAGCCTCTGACTGAGGGCAAAGGGCAGAAGGCAGAGGGCAAAGGAAAGGTCCGAAGGTGAGAGGGGAGAGGGTGACGCCTTTTCCTTCCTGCCCTTTGCCCTCTGCCCTTTGCCCTCTGCCCTTGACATGATCTTTTCATGATCACCGTTCTCGTCCATCGCGACGGCGTGACCCGGCCGGCCGACGCGGTCGATCCGGCATGGCTCGCGCCGGACGCGAAAGAGACGTTCTGGGCGGATCTGCTCGATCCAGGAGAGCCCGAACGCCGGCTCTTGCACGACACGTTTCATTTCCATGAGTTGGCGATCGAGGACGCGCTCGCCGACGTGCACCATCCCAAGATCGAAGCCTACGGCGGCTTTTTGTACCTGATCCTGCACGGCATCGCGGCGGCCAGACAGCAGAAGGGGATTGTCACGCACGACATCGACTTCTTTCTCGGGCGCAACTATCTCGTGACGGTCCATCGGGAGCCGTCCCGCTCGATCGACGCGGAGCTTCAGGTGTGCGCGCGTCACGCGCACGTACTCGCCGAAGGTCCCGCCAGCCTGCTGCACCGCATCGTCGATCAGCTCGTCGATCACTATTCGCCGGAGCTGGACCGGCTCGAGGAGCGGATCGAAACCCTGGAGCGCTCGGTCTTCGAGCAGCCGCAGCGAAATCCGCTGAAGGACATCCTGAAGCTCAAAGCGGACGTCGCCGCGCTCCGGCGCGTGGCGTTGCCCCAGCGGGACGCGGTCGCCAGGCTGGCCCGCCGCGAGTTCCCGGAGATCACGGAGGCGCTGGCCTACAAGTTTCGCGACGTGCACGACCATCTGGTGCGCCTGACGGACGAGGCGCTGTTCCTCCAAGATCGCGTGACCGGCCTGCTCGAAGCGCATCTGGCCAACACGTCCAACCGCCTGAACCAGGTGATGAAGGTCCTGACCGTCATCGCCACGATTTTCATGCCCCTCACGGTCCTGACTGGCATGTACGGCATGAACATGGATCTCCCGCATTTTCCGGGCGGGCATGTGAGTCAGTTCTGGTGGGTATTGGGAATCATGACCGTGATCTCCGGCGCGATGTTGTGGCTGTTCCGCCGGCTGGAGTGGATATGAGCCGGGTGCAGCGCCTGCCACCGGATCTCGCGAATCAAATCGCCGCCGGTGAGGTCGTCGAGCGGCCAGCGTCCGTCATCAAGGAGCTGGTCGAAAACGCGGTCGACGCCGGCGCGCGCCGCATCGCCATCACGATCGCGTTCGGCGGCAAGCGGTTGATGGCCGTCGAAGACGACGGGGAAGGCATGGACCGCGCCGACGCGGAACTGGCCGTCGAGCGGCATGCGACGAGCAAGATTCGCGAGGCGGCGGATCTCGCGGCGATTTGGACGCTCGGGTTCCGCGGC
>JBLNGH010000391.1:0-8759 GCA_050264575.1 Acidobacteriota bacterium
AGCCGCGCGTGATCTCTTGCCACGACTTGCCCATGTCGCGCGTGCGATAGATGTGCGGATTGAAGTCCGTGAGCTGATGACGATCGACGGACGCATACGCCGTATTCGCGTCGAAATGCGACGCTTCGATCGTCGTCACCCTGCTCCACGCGTCGACCGCGGGTGGCGTGACGTTCTGCCAGGTCTTGCCGTCATCAGGCGTGACCTGAATCAGTCCGTCATCGGTGCCGATCCAGATGAGCGGCGCGCGGACGGGCGACGGCGACACAGCGTAGATGACGCCGCGATTGCCGTTGCGATCGGTGTCCTTCGCGGCAACCGCGTCGAGATTCTTCGGGATGCCCGGGTCCGGACGCGTCAAGTCGCCGGAAATCTGCGTCCAGGTGCGCATGTCGTCCGTCGTCTTGAACAGAAACTGATTCGCGTAGTACAGCGCGTGGGGGTCCGCGCGTGAGAAAACGAGCGGCTGCGTCCAGTCGGTGCGCGCCGGTTCGGGCGACTTCGGTTGCGTAACCGTGCCGGCCGGGGTGTTGAGCTCGAGATCCCAGCGTTCGGCGTTGCCGAGGAATCCAAAGACGATCGTTGGATGCAGCGGATCGGCGGCGGTCGAGCCGCTCTCACCGCCGGGACCGATCGGCTCCCAGTCGCGCATCGAGATGCCGGCGAATTTGCCGCGGCTGCGCACGGCGACGGCGCCGCTGTCCTGCTGCGCGCCCGTGACCCAGTACGGCGCGCGGTAATCGACGGACACGTGATAGATCTGCGCCGTCGGCTGATTCAGCCACGAGCTCCAAGTCACGTCCTTCGGATCCTCGGCGAGCGCATTGCGCGTGATGATCGCGCCCTGGTCGCTCGCGAGGATCATCGTGTTCGGATCGTCGGGCGAGACCCAGGCCTGGTGGTAATCGTCGCCGCCCGGCGAACCGCGCAGCGTGACCCACGTCTTGCCGCCATCCTTCGATCGATACGTCGCGACGTTCGGCACGTAGACGATGTCGGGATTCTTCGGATCGACGGCGATCTTCTCGAAATACCAGCCGCGGCCGGCAAGGCCCTGAATGGCGGCGGCCTCAGTCGACATCTTCGTCCACGTCGCGCCGGCGTCGTCCGATCGATAGAGGCCGCCCTGCGGCGGCGCGGGTGGCGTCGCAGGTGGAGTCGCGGCTCCCGCGGCGCGGCCACCGCCTCCTCGGCCCGGCGGCGTGCCGGGACAGCCGGTGGCCGGTTCGTCCGTCTGACCTTCCGGCAGGAAGTTGTCGACGATCGCGTAAACGCGTTTGGGATTGCTCGGCGCTACCGCAATGCCGCTGCGGCCGATGCACGCCTTCGGGAGTCCGTTCGTGAGCTGCGTCCAGTTGGTGCCGCCGTCGGTGGATTTGTAGATTCCGCCGCCCGGTCCGTTCGTCGGCTGGTAGGTGTACCAGACGGGCCGGCGCGTGTTCCACAGCGTCGCGTACACGACCTGTGAGTTGCTCGGATCGATGACGACGTCGACTGCGCCGACGCTGTCGTTCTTGAAGAGCACTTTCGTCCACGACCGGCCGCCGTTCTGCGATCGATACACCCCGCGATCGGGATGCGGGTCATAGAGGTGCCCGATCGCCGCCACGAAAACGATCTCGGGATTCTTCGGATCGACGGCGACCTTTCCGATGTGCTGCGTCTCCTCGAGCCCGGGAAGATGCGTCCAGGTCCGGCCGGCATCGGTCGACTTGTAGACGCCGTTGCCGTACCCGGTCGAATCACGGAGCGTCGATTCGCCGCTGCCCACGTAAATCGTGTCGGGCTGCGACGCGGCCACCGCCAGCGCGCCAATCGACGCGACCGGCTGGCCGTCGAACACCGGCCGCCACACGCGTCCCGCATCGATCGTTTTCCACACACCGCCGTTGACGGAGCCGAAGTAGAACTCCTGGGGCCGGCCGGGCACGCCGCTCACGGCGGCGACGCGTCCGCCGCGAAACGGACCGAGCAGCCGCCACCGGAGACCGGAATATAGATTGGCGTCATAGCCGCCCTGACTCGCGCGCAGTGGGGAGGCGGCTGGCCACGCCATCAACGCGCAGACCGACGAAAGCAGCACAGCGATGAGGGTCCGAACCCGGGTTCGCATTGGCGATCCCTCCGGGACGATCGTATAACCGAAGGGGTTGGCGCGATGAGCTTCGCGAGCAAGCTTGCCACGCAATGTCAGAACCCGATCGGGTGGCTGGGCAGACGGTTCCTGCTACGCATGAACAAGAGCCATTCCATGCTGACTGACTGGGGCTTGACGCACGTCGCGATTGCCAGGAGTGCGGTCGTGCTCGATGTCGGCTGCGGAGGCGGCCGGACCATCTTCAAGCTGGCCGCGCGCGCGTCAGAAGGCCGGGTGTACGGCATCGATCATTCCGCGGAAAGCGTCGCGATGTCCCGCAAAACGAACGCGCGGGCGATCGAGCGGGGACACGTCGACGTCCGGCAAGCGACCGTCTCCCGGTTGCCGTTTTCCGACAACACGTTCGACCTGGCCACAGCGATCGAAACGCACTTCTACTGGCCGAGCCTCGGCACCGACATACGGGAACTCCTGCGCGTCCTCAAGCCAGGTGGCACGCTGGTGATCGTTGCGGAGGTCTACAAAGGCGGCAAGAACGACGAACAGGTCCAGAAATTCGCTGAGCTCATGAAAAAATCAAATACGCATTACGAGAATCTCAGCGTCGCCGAACATCGCGAGCTGTTCGTCTCGGCGGGGTATTCAGCCGTTCAGGTCTTCGAGGAGTACGAGAAAGGCTGGATCTGCGTCGTAGGCAAGAAGCCTCAAAGCCAGAAAGCCTGAAAGCCGGAGAGCTTGGAATCGCTTTCAAGCTTTCTGGCTTTCAAGGTCAACGCTCGGATCGCAGGGTTTCCAATGGATCGACGCGCGTGGCCGACCGCGCCGAGAGGTAGCACGCGAGCAACGTGACTGCGGTCAGCACGGCGGCGACCGCGGCGAGCGTCACAGGATCCCTCACGGTCACGCCGTACACGAGGCTCGCCAGGCTCTTGCCGGCGGCGATGGCGCCAGCGGTGCCGGCACCAATTCCGATGACGACGACCACGAGCCCATGTCGCAGGAACAATCGCAGGATCTGATCGTGCGTCGCGCCGAGCGCCATGCGCACGCCGATCTCCCGACGGCGCTCGCTCACGTTCTGGGCGATGATCCCATAGAGCCCGATCGCTGTCAGAAGCATCGCCGCGCCGGCAAAGGCCGAAAGCACGATCGCCGCCACGCGCCGCCGGCTGGCGGCCTCCCTCATGACCTGTTCGACCGTGCGGTCGTTGAACACAGGAACTGAACGGTCAAGACTGCGGATCGCCGTTTCGATCGAGGAACTCGACACGGTCCCTCTTGTCCGCGCGACGGCGAACACGGTCGACCGCGTCTGTTGCACCACCGGCATGAAGATCTGTTGCGGCGTGTCCTGATCGAGGCCGTGCTGCTTGACGTCGCCGACAATGCCGACGATGGTGCGCCAGGGGCCGTATCCCTCGCTCGGATCCGACCCGGCCAGCCTGATCTGCTGTCCGATCGGATCTTCGTTCTTGTTGACGAAGGCAGATGGATTCGTGTCGCCGGCAGCGGCGCGCGCCACCCAGTACAGGTTGACCAGACTGGCATTGATGATGGCCACGGGCTGAGAGTCTGGCGTGTCGGACCGGTCGAACACGCGCCCTCTGATGAGGGGGATCTTCAGTGTTTCGAAGTAGCCGGCGCTCACCGGCGCGATGCCCGCACTGGGCAAGTCCATCATGCCCGCAGGCGGCGGGACCGGCCTGCCGGCGACCGTGAACCGGGTCCACCAGTTCGAGCCAAGGATGGGGAGCGAATATGTGATCGCGGCGTTCTCGACGCCGGGAACCGCTCGGAGCCGCTCGACCATCTCCATGTAGAACGCCTGCTTTCGCGAATCGGGCCAGGCCGGGCCGGCCAGCGTGAACATCACGGTCTGCAGGTTGTGGGGATCGAAACCCGGATCGACCCTCGACAGCCGCAGCATCGTGTGGACCATCAGTCCGGATCCGGAGAGGAGCACCGCCGCGACCGCGACCTCGCCAATCAGCAGGCTGCGGCGCAGCAGAGAGGTTCGTCGCGTCGACCCGCGGCCGGACCGCAACACCGTGTCGTGGCCGGCAGTTGACGCCCGAAGCGCGGGCAGCACCCCGAACAGAAACGCACAGCCACAACTGAAAAATGTGATGCACGACAGCACGACGGCGTCGAGGCGAGTCTCATCGAGGCGAGGCGTGTCGCCGGGCGCGACGCTGACCAGACCGCTCAGAATGGCGGCGCCTGCCAGTGCGCCGAACACGCCACCCGTTCCGACCAGCAACGCGTGTTCGACGAGCAACTGTCGGATCAGGCTCCACCGGCTGCCGCCGATCGCGGCGCGGACGCCGAATTCGTGCGCGCGCGAGGCGCTTCTGTTCAGAAGCAAACTGGCCAGGTTGACGCAGGCGATGAGGAGGAGCAGCGCCACGGCGCCGGCGAGCACGGTCAGCGTCGGCGCGACGTCACGGACGACGCGGTCGGCCAGCGAGACGAGGTAGACGCCGGTGCCCTTGTTCGTCTCCGGGTATTCCACGGCAAGCGCGGTCACGATGCGCTGCAGTTCCGCCCGCGCGGAGATCACGTCGACTCCGGGCTTGAGCCGGCCGACGGCATAGAGACCCGTGTGGGTATTGCGGTCCTGCATCCCGCGGTAGTTCGCCGCCACCTGCGGCTCGAGCAGCAGATACACGTCGGCGGCCGTCATGTATCGAAACCCCGGCGGCAGCACGCCAATCACGATGTACGGCCTGCGGGTCAGCGAGATCGCCCGGCCGATCGCGGCCGGCGCAGCGCCGAACTCCCGCATCGCGAAGGCGTAACTCACGACGGCCGTCGAGGCGGCATCAGGCCGGACATCGGAGTCGTCGAACAGACGGCCCTGGAACGGCGTCGCACCAAGCACGCCAAAAAAGTCCACGGTCACGCTTCGCGCGTCGAGCCGCTTCGGGAGTTCACCGCCCGTGACGATCACCGCGTCCGCCAGGGTGCCCGCGATGCCGTCGAACGACGCGGCGCGCCGGCGCCAGTCCTCGAAGTTCGGCCACGCGATGCCGGAGCCCGCCTGTTCCCCCAGAAACACGAGGCGGTCCGCGTCCCGGTAGGGCAACGGCCGCACGAGCACGGCATACGCGATGGAGAAAATTGCCGTGGTCGAGCCGATGCCGAGGATGAGCACCGCCAGCGCGGTGGCCGTGAATCGCGGCGAGCGCCACAGGAGCCGCGCGCCGTATCTCACGTCGCGCCAGAACGTATCGAGCCACGTCGCGCGGACGGCCCGGGTCGATTCGATCGTCTGGGTCAGTCCTCCGAGATCGCGGAGGGCCAGCCTCCGTGCCTCTTCAGGCGGGACGCCACGGGATCGGTGCCCCTCGATCTCGCGTTCGAGGTGATCGTGGAGTTCCTCAGCGATCTCGCGGTCAATGCGGCGCCGGCGGAGGAGTCCACGCAGAAAGGCGATGAGACGAGCGATCATCGGTCCTCCCCCAGGACGCGCCGCATTGACAGCGCGAACGCCTCCCACGTCTCGGTCTCCTGGTCAAGCCGCCTTCGCCCGGCCCGCGTGATCGTGTAGACACGCGCCCGCCGGTTGTTCTCCGATGCCGTCATCTCGGATCGCACGTCACCGCGCAGCTCGAGTCGATGGAGCGCCGGGTACAACGACCCCTGGCTGGTCTTGAGACCGTCCTTCGACATCTGCTGAAGGCGGTTCGAGATCCCCCAGCCGTGATTGGGGCCAAGCTCGAGAATGCGCAGGATGAGGAGATCCAGCGTGCCCTGGAGCAACTGTGTTTTGTTCACGCGTCGACCTCTCGGGATCCGAGAGGAGTGTAGATCGGTGACCTCTCGGAGGGCAAGAGGACGCGTGCGCCCCGCGGAGCTTTACGGCCCTTTCAGCTTCCTGAGGATCCGGTCCTGAATCCAGTGCTCGTCCCACCACTCGATGGGGTTCACCATCTGACCGCCGACCAGCATCGTGAAGTGCAAGTGGTCGCCGCCGGCCAGGCCGGTCATGCCGCTCCGGCCCAACTCCTGGCTCTTCTCGACGAGGTCGCCGACTTTGACGCCGAAGGACGAGAGGTGGCCGTAGAGTGATTGCACGCCCAGGCCGTGATCGAGAATCACGCAGTTGCCGTAGATGCCGAGGTCGGCCGCAAAGATCACCTTGCCGCGATTCGCGGCGACCACCGGTGTATTCGCGAACGACGCCAGGTCGAACCCGAGGTGAACCGTCTTGTCGACTTCCCGGCCCTGATACAGATAGGTCCTGAAATCCGCGAACGCCGCCTCGGCCTTCGTGTTCGTGAATGGATGAAACACGGCACCGCGCCACAGCAACTCGGGCGAGGTCTTGGTCGCCATCGCGTGAATCGTCGCGTTGTTCTTCTGCCGCAACTCGCTGTTGATGGCGACGTACTGCTCAATCAGCGTCCCGGCCGGCTTGATCTCGGTCGTGCCGGCGAGAATCGCCGGGACGACCCGCCCCAGGAACTTGTCGTCAAGCACAATGGTGCTTTTCTTGAACGGTTTCGTGAAGGTCAGGTGATCGAACTCGCTGGTCGCTTCCTCGCCCGTGACATCCCGCGCAAAGAGCTTCATCGGCGCGTTCACGTTCTGGTCGTAGCGGAGGGCAAAGAACGCAACACGCAGCCCGGCAGGATTGCCGTCTGTCTTCAACCCCTCGATCTTCACGCCGGTGATCGGGAAGCCCGGGTACTCGAGGTCGCCGACTCGCACCCCCGACCCGACGTCCTCCGGCATGACGCGGTAGACGATCATCTCGGAGCCGCCCAGGTTGATGTAATGCTTGGTCGAGACGACCGAGACCCGCGGCTTCTCGAGGCGAATCGTCATCTTCCGGGTCGCCTCGGTCGTCAGGGTCCGTATGCCCCACACCTTGCGCGATGCCGTGACGATGACGGCGGCCGGCCCGGCCTGGAGCTTCAGGTCCGGTACCGACGCCGCGCTGACCGTCATCTTCACGGCCGTCGATCCGGCGGGGGGCGCCGGAAGCGCCGTCCGCGTGCCGCCCTGCTCGAACGCGAGCTGCACGTCCGCGGGTGTGGCTGAAGTGACCTGAAACTCAATCGGGATGACGGCTCCGGCGAATTCGCCGGGTTTGGTGAAGGCGAGGGATGGCGGCGTCTGGAAACCGGCGACCACGTAGGTGCCAGCGGCGGCAATGACAATGAGGACCAGCAGGATCAGAACAAGCTTGCGCACTCAGGCATCGTACCAAACAACAACACTGGCCGACCGCGAGGAGCCGACGGCGCAGTGGTCGGGCTCCCGCAGATCGCGGAAGCTCGCGACGCTTGGCAGCGTTGAGGCCGTCGGATCCAGCCGCTTCACGACGGCTGTGATCGCCGGCGCCACTTGCGCGATATCACCGGATATCCGTACGTAGACGTGCATCCCGCCTGGCTCCTTGTCCTGGCGATACGGCATGAAGAATTCCGGGGGCACCTTCTGCTTCACTTCGCTGTACTTCGCGTCCTCCACGACTCCGACGATGGTCGAGTTTGCTGCGGTAGCCGTCTCCCGATCCCATCAACTTGCCGACGGCGTCGTTCCCGTGCGCCGCGATGTCCGTGAAGACGGTTTGGGTCTTCTGCAAGTCGCGGAACATCGCGTAGTTGAAGACCACCTCGCAGTCGCCCGCGCGGCCGCAGCTCTCGAAGCCGGGCTTCGGGCCGGGCGCGCTCAAGTTCACGAGTTCCGACGGATCGGGAACCGCGATCGACTGCAGCAGCACCTGATGGAACACTGAAAAGATTCCAGCGGTCGCGCCAATGCCGAGCGCGAGCGAGACGATGGCGATGGCTGTGACGAAGGGCGTTCTGAAAAGCGCGCGGATGGCGAACTTGAGACCGCGCATACAGGGGTTGGACGAGCCAGGAGACTGCGGCGTTTACCCTAAGCGACACAAGTGCCTGTCGTTTCGCTCAGACCAGCGGCTTAGAATCAGTCGATCTTGCTTGCAACCGATTGCATAACGCAATCAGAACCGCGCGGTGTGCCGCGTGAGGAAAGGCAGTGGTATGGCCAGGCTCGTGTTCGGAATGAACCAGTCCCTCGACGGCTACGTCGACCATACGGCGTTTGCGCCAAGCCCCACGCTCTTCCGCCACTTCATCGAGCAGGCTCAGGGGCAGGCGGGCAGTGTCTACGGTCGCCAAATGTATGAGGTCATGCGTTACTGGGACGACGATCATCCTGAATGGGATGCAGCGGAACGCGCCTTCGCGACGGCGTGGCGGAACCAGCCGAAATGGGTCGTCTCGCGCTCGTTGAAGTCGGTCGGCCCCAACGCCAGGCTTGTGGAGGGTGATCTCGAAGGCGCGATCCGCGAGCTGAAGGCCGGACGCGACGGGGAGATCGAAGTTGCTGGCCCGGGATTGGCGCACAGCCTCACCGAACTCGGCCTGATCGATGAGTATCGAATCTACCTACACCCCGTCGTGCTTGGTCACGGCAAACCCTATTTCGCCGGACCCCGGCCGCCGCTCCGCCTCATGACTCATGACCGGATTGGCGAGGATGTGATCAGGTTGACCTACGTTCCTGCTTAATCTCGCGACTCGCCGGATAGCGACTCCAGGCTCCGCCTAAGAAATTTCTTGCTGGAGAGTTATCGAGTCAGAGGTGACGCGCGTGACTTTTGCCTTCTACTCTCTGGTCTTTC
>JBLNGH010000392.1:0-11551 GCA_050264575.1 Acidobacteriota bacterium
GAGGGCAGCCCGCAGCCGGCGGTGCGCCAGCCGCCGCGGCGGCAGGCACCGATGTCATTCAGCGCCGGGTCGTCGTCGACAGCCGCTGCCCCGCAACGCGCCGCGGCCGGCGGCACCGCGACCGCCACGGCGCCGCGCCCCGCGCGCACGGGCGGCGACGACGCGCCCGTGAAAACGGTCCGGCGCGACGAGCCGAAGATTGGACGCAACGATCCGTGCTGGTGCGGAAGCGGCAAGAAATACAAGAAATGTCATGGAGCCTAAGTCGGTTCCGGCGTTCCGAGGTTCCGGGGGTCTGGGTCTTCGCGGCTTCCAGGCTTCCTGGCTTCCAAGCTCAAAGAGGTAGCAGTGCCGAAAGACAGCGCGCTGATTGAACGTGAACGGCTGGCAGCGGCAAGACAGATTGGCAACGGCCTCCTCGAGGCGCTGACCTTCGACGACATCCTGCTCGTCCCGCAGCACTCGCGCGTGCTGCCGAGCCAGGTCGACGTCAGCTCGCGGCTGACCCGGCGGATTCGCTTGAACGTGCCGCTCCTCAGCGCCGCCATGGACACCGTCACCGAGAGCGGTCTCGCGATCGCCATGGCGCAGCAGGGCGGGCTGGGCGTCGTCCACAAGAATCTCAGCATCGCCGAGCAGGCGTCCGAGATCGATCGCGTCAAGCGATCGGAGAGCGGCATGATCGTGAATCCCATCACGCTCTCGCCGCGGCACCGCATCTACGAAGCGCTCGAGTTGATGAAGCGCTATCGCATCAGCGGCGTTCCCATCACCGAGGACGGCAGCAAGGAAGGCCGGCTCGTCGGGATTCTGACCAATCGAGACTTGCGATTCGAGAGCCAGGTCGATCGTCCGATCGCCGACATCATGACGCGCGAGAACCTGGTCACCGTGCCCGTCGGCACGACGCTGGACCAGGCGCGCGAGATGTTTCACGAACACAAGGTCGAGAAGCTCCTCGTCGTCGACGCGGATTTCCGGCTGAAGGGGCTCATCACCGTCAAGGACATTCAGAAGCTGATCAAGTACCCGAGCGCGTGCAAGGACTCGCTCGGACGATTGCGCGTCGGGGCCGCCGTCGGCGTCGGTGCCGACGTGTTCGAGCGCGCCGATGCGCTCGTGCATGCCCACGTCGACGCGCTCGTCGTCGACACGGCCCACGGGCATTCGCAGGGCGTTCTGGAGACCGTCGGGCGTCTCCGCGAGCGCTATCCCGACGTGGATCTGATTGCCGGCAACGTCGCCACCGCCGACGCCACGCGCGCCTTGATCGATCGCGGCGTCGACGCCGTCAAGGTCGGCATTGGCGCGGGATCGATCTGCACCACACGCGTGGTCGCCGGCATCGGCGTGCCGATGATCACCGCGATTGCCGAGTGCGCCCAGGCCGCCGCCGATCACGACGTGCCGATCATCGCGGACGGCGGGATTCGCTACTCGGGGGACCTCACGAAGGCGATCGCCGTCGGCGCGAGCGCGGCGATGATTGGCAGCCTGTTTGCGGGAACCGACGAAAGTCCCGGCGAGATCATCCTGTATCAGGGGCGGAGCTTCAAAGAGTACCGCGGCATGGGATCGATCGGCGCGATGCGGCGCGGCAGCCGCGACCGGTACTTCCAGGACGAGTTCGACATCGAGACCAATCCGGACGCGTCCAACAAGCTGGTTCCGGAAGGGATCGAGGGACGCGTCGCCCACAAAGGGAGCGTCGCGGCCATGATCCACCAGCTCATCGGCGGGCTTCGCGCCGGGATGGGCTACTGCGGGTGCGGCGACGTGCCGACCCTGCAACGCGAGGCCCAACTCCGCAGGGTGACGGCCGCGGGCGTCCGCGAGGGGCACGTCCACGACGTCATCATCACGAAAGAAGCGCCGAACTACCGGGTCGAGTGACCGGTTAACGGTTCCCGTCCGGCAGCGTCTTTCAGTCATGACAAGACGCTCTGTCCTCTTCGCCATCGGGTTGTCCGGACTCTGGCTGAAGGCCTGGGCGGGCCGGGTCCTCGCGGCCACGCAAACAGATCCCGAGTGGATTCGGATGTGGGAAGCCGCGCAGAAAGAGCGGCCGGCCACGATTCCCTCGGCCGCGCGCATTGCGCCAGCCTCCGAACCAGGTCAGCCGCTGGTCATTCACGGCCGGCTGCTCGGCAAAGACGGCCGCCAGCCCCTTGGCGGCGCGGTCGTCTTCGCGTACCACACCGCTCAGGATGGTCTCTACGAGCGCCCCGGCCAGCCTGGCTGGCGGCTCAAAGGCTGGGCGAAAACCAACGCCGACGGCGCGTTCGAGTTCCAGACCATCCGGCCGGGACCGTATCCCGGTCGCACGATTGCGGCGCACGTTCACCTGTCGGCCGACGGTCCCGGAGTTCCGCGCGAGTGGCTCGAGGAGCTCCAGTTTGCCGACGATCCGCTCGTCAAGGACGAGGACCGGCGAAAGTCGGATCAGGCCGGCACATTCGGGACCATTCGTCCCGTGCGCACGGTCGACGGCGTTCAGCATTGCGACATCAACTTCCGGCTCACGGGAGCGCATCGCTTCTGACACCTGACTTCGAACGTGCGGACATGGCAGGCGCCTCGGTCGCGCAACTTGTGCGCGCGTCGCAGCAGGGCAACCGCGACGCGTTCGGTCTGCTCTACGAGCGTTTCGCCGCCTACGTGCACGCGATCCTGCTCGCCCGGCTGCCGCCGCAGGATGCGCCCGATCTCGTGCAGGACATTTTTCTCTCGGCGTTCCAGCGTCTCCGCGGCCTGCGCGAGCCGGCGGCATTTGCGGGCTGGATCGCCGCGATCGCGCGAAACCGCGCGACCGATTTTCTTCGGCGTCCGGTCATGGCGGTGAGCGACGACTCGGCGGATCCACCGGCGGAGACCGTGTCGCCGGACGTGCGGCTCGACGCCGCCCGCGCCCTGCGCGCGATTCGGGAGTTGCCCGACGCGTATCGGGAGACGCTCGTGCTCCGTCTCGTCGAAGGCCTGACCGGTCCGGAAATCGCCGCCATGACGGGGCTCACGCCCGATTCGGTTCGCGTCAATCTGCACCGCGGCTTCAAGCTGCTGCGGGAGCGACTCGGAATAGCACCATGACGACACCCACGCGCGACGACGACTCGAACAGCTACCTGTGGGACCGATCCGGCAAGATCGATCCGGCCGTCGCCGATCTCGAGCGCGTGCTCGGGCCGATCGCGTACAAGCCGGCTGAGCGCCCGCTCGCGTTGCCCACTCCGATCGTGCTCCAGCGGCGGCGATGGCCGATGCTCGTCGCCCTCGCAGCCGGGCTCCTTCTCGTGACCGCCGGCTGGCTCTTCTACTGGCGCCTCCAGTGGCCGGCCGGACGGCCGTGGCGCATGGCGGTCGCGACCGAAAGCGGCGCGCGGATCGACACGCTTGCGGTTGGACAGTCCCTGAAGCTCGACGCGAACTCGAGTGCGTCAGTTGACATCGCGCGCCTGGGCACCATGAGCGTGCAGCCGGGCGCGGAGGTCACGTTGCGCACCACGGGCTCAAGACGCCATCAATTGCGCCTCGATCGCGGCGCCGTGCATATTCGCGTCTGGGCCCCGCCACAGCGCGTCTTTGTCGCGACGCCCGCCGGCAACATCATCGATCTTGGCTGCACTTTCACGCTCGCCGTGGACGACTCGGGCACCGCGCGCCTCACGGTCCAAACGGGGTGGGTCCAAATGGAGAACGTGCACGGCGAATCGCTCGTGCCAGCCGGCGCCTCGAGCGTGATGACGGCCGATCGCTCGCCGCTCGTGCCCCTGTACGACGACGCATCGCCGGAATTCCAGCGGGCCGTGCGCGCGTTCGAGACCCGCGTGGCCGACGACAATGTCTCGGCGGAGCTTGCGGCTATCCGTCGCGACGCCCGCGTGCGCGACATGCTGACGCTGCTGATGCTCGCCGTGCGCGAACGCGATACCGTGCGCGCGTCGCTGCTTGAGCACGCCGCGACGCTGTCTCCTCCGCCGCGCACCCTGTCGGGCAATCCCGCTGCGTTCGACAGCGGCGCGATCTGGGAATGGCGCGGGTCGCTGCCGCTGCCGCCGCCAAAGGCGTGGTGGCGCAACTGGGCCGACGTATTCCCCGCCCGTTAACGCTCGATCGCCGGCGCCGTCCTTGTCTCAGAGGCGATGACCATCGCCCCACGACAAGCGAGGTGAGTGATGACGCTTCGAGAGATTGCCGTTGGAACGATCGCGGCGGCGCTGCTGATCCCCGGCGCGACCGGCGTGGCCGCTCGGGCTGACGAAAGTCTCACGTCGAGCTTCGAAGTTCGAACTTCGAAGAGTACCCTCGACCCTCTGGTCATCGATCGCGGGCAAAGCCGCGTGTCGTTCACCGTGACGAAATGGGGCTTTCTCGAAGTCGAGGGGCTGTTCCACGATTTCGGCGGCACCATCGTTTACGATCCGAAGCGGCCGGAGGCGTCACGCATCGACTGGCGCGTCAAGGTCGCCTCGGTCAAGACCGACGAGCGCAACCGCGATGAATCGCTGCAGCAGCCGGAGTATTTCGACGCGGCGCGCTATCCCGAGCTGACGTTCGTCAGCGATCGCGTCACGGCGGTGAGCCCCGCCGAACTGGAGGTGCAGGGCCGGATCACCATCAAGGGCCGGACCCGGCCGCTCACCGTCCGCGTGCGGCACGCGACTCAGAACGAAGCGCGGACGCAGCAGCCGGTCGAGCGATTCGAAACCGAGTTCGCGATCAACCGCTACGACTTCGGCATCGTCGGCGGGTCGGTCCTCGGACCCGTCATCTCGCGCGAGGCGCGGGTGCGAATGCTCATCGTGGGGCGGATGCCGTGACGTCGATCTGACGACGATCGCCGCCGAGCGGGTCGATCGTCACGAGGATCGCGTCGACCGGCGCGTCACGCCATCGATCGGGCCACTCGACGGCCATGACCGTTCCGGACAGCAAATCGTCCAGCGCCAGATCGTCGACTTCTCCCGGCGCCAGCCGGTACAAGTCGACGTGCTGGAGGGTGACGCGTCCGCGGTACTCCTGGACGATCGTGAACGTCGGGCTGGAGACGTCCTCCGGATCGCAGCCGAGACCCGCGGCGATCCCGCGGACGAATGCCGTCTTGCCCGCCCCGAGCGGCCCTTCGAGCAGCACGACGGAGCCCGGCCCCAGCCGCGCGCCCAGCTCGCGCCCGGCCGCGACCGTCTCCGCTTCCGACTGCGTGATGGTGGTGCTCACTGCTTCGGCGCCGCCGTGCGGCGGCGGCCGGTGAGATCGAGGACGGCCTCGCCAAGGCGCGCGGCGACGTCGCCCGCAATCATCCCGACCTCGCCTTCTTCGGCCTCGGACAGATCGCCGGCGAGGCCGTGCAGATAGACCGCGAGCTTGGTCGCGGCGTCGACGTCCCGCAGCTGGCCAATCCACGCGGCGATCGCGCCGGTCAGCACGTCGCCGGTGCCGCCGGTCGCCATGCCTGGATTGCCGGTCATGTTGATCGACAGCTTGCCGTCAGGCGACGCGACGATCGTGCGGTGACCCTTGAGGACGACGTGCACGCGATGCGTCGTCGAGAAATCGCGCGCGACGTCGAGACGGCGCTGTTGAACGTCGTCGATCGACGTACCGGTCAGGCGTGCCATTTCGCCCGGATGGGGCGTGATGACGATCGGCACGCCCGCACGTGCCACGAGCCGGCCGGCGTCGCCGGCGAACGCGTTCAAGCCGTCAGCATCGAGGACGAGCGGAACGCGCGTACGCTCGACAAGTGCGCCTACTACGGCGCGTACGGACGGCGACTGGCCGAGTCCCGGCCCGACCGCGAGAACATCGGCGTCGAATCCGAGCAGGCGATCGACGGCGCTGGCCGCGAGCGTCCCGTCGGGCGCCTCGTCGAGCGGCTCGGTCATGTATTCGGCCCCCAGCGCGGCGACGATGGGCAGGCTGCTCGACGGCGTCGCGACCGTGACGAGGCCCGCCCCCGACCGCAGGGCCGCCATTGCCGCCAGTCCCGCGGCGCCTGTCTTGCCTCGCGATCCGGCGACGATGAGCACGCGGCCGTAATCGCCTTTGTGCGAGCCTTGCGCCCGCGGCTGCAGCAGCGCGCGCATCGCGTCCCGGGTCAGCAATTCGATCCACGGGCCTTCGACTGCGTCGATCACCGCCTGCGGGATCCCAATCTCGGCAATCGCCAACTTGCCCGTCAGCCCTTCGGCGGGCGGCAGGACCAACGGCAGCTTTGGGGCCGCGAGGGCCACCGTGAGCGTCGCATCGATTGCCGGACCGATGATTTCTGGCCCATCCGAGGACACGCCGCTCGGCAGGTCCACGGCCACCACCGGGCGGCCCGACGCATTCACGTCCGCGACGATCGTCTCGATGAACCCCGAGAGCGGAGCCTTCAACCCCGTGCCGAACAGCGCATCGACGATAAGATCGGATCCGATCACATGGGTCCCGTGCAGCTCCCACGCCGATGCATTGGCGATTTCCACGACGTCGCCGCCGAGGTCCCTGAATGCGTCGAGATTGACGCGCGCGTCGCCCTTGATCTCAGCGGCCTGGCCGACGAGGTACACGCGGACGTCGACGTCGCGCTCGAGCAGGGTGCGCGCGACGACGAACCCGTCCCCGCCGTTGTTGCCGCGTCCGCACAGGATCGCCACCCGCATCGAGCCCAGCTGCTCGAAGGCCGATTCCATCGCCGCCACCACCTGGCGGCCCGCGTTTTCCATGAGGACGATGGAGGGGATGCCGACCTCCTCGATGGTGCGGCGATCGGCGTCGCGCATCTGGCGGCTGTTCAGCACGCGCATGGCTGGTGTGCGTCCACATTACAATATCGGCCGCCCTCATGAGCGCCTACGTCTACGTCAACGGGAAGATCTCACCAGCCGAGCAGGCGACGGTGCCCGTCTTCGATCACGGCTTTCTGTACGGCGAAGGCGTGTACGAGACGCTCCGCACGTACGACCAGCGGCCATTTCTGTTCGAGCGCCACATGCGGCGGCTGCGGCAGTCGGCGTCGTTGATGTCGCTGCCGGTCCCCTTCTCCGACGCCGATCTGCGGGCTCGCGTGGACGAGACCGTCGCGGCGCATCCCGAGCTGAAAAACGCGGAGGCGTACATCCGGATTCTGGTGACGCGCGGCGTCGGCGACCTGTCGTACAACCCGGCGGCGACCCCGCTCCCCTCTCTCATCATCATCGTCAAACCGTTTCCGGGGCAGCCTGAGCGCACGTTTTCCCAGGGGATCCGGCTCGCGCTGGTGAGCGTGCGGCGCAATCACCCGCAGGCGCTCAACCCGATGATCAAGTCGAACAACCTGATCAACAACGCGCTCGCCATGCAGGAGGCGCTGCGGCAGGGCGCCGACGAGGCGCTGATGCAGAATCAGGCCGGCGAGATCGTCGAATGCGCGCAGTCGAACTTCTTCGTCGTCCGCGACGGCGGTCTGCTGACGCCTCCGCTCTCGGCGGGCCTGCTTCCGGGCATTACCCGGGAATTCGTCTTGGAGCTCGCGTCAGAGCTACGCATTCCCGGCCGCGAAGCGCGCCTCACGCCGGCAGATCTCGAGGGTGTCGACGAAGCCTTCATCACCGGCACGACCCGAGAAGTCACGCCGGTCGTCGCGGTGAGCGGCACGCCGATTGGCAACGGGAAGCCTGGCGATATCAGCCGGCGACTGTTGGCGAGGTTCAGAGAAAAAGTGGAAGCGCGTCAGGAAGTCTGAGCCTTGTCGGTCCCTGAAAGCACTTACCTTGACGTGGTCGCCTGCGCGAACGCTTGTGGAAAGCGCTTGAGTACCACGTCAAGTCAAGTGGCTTTCCGGGGCCCCACCGCAACGATCTGTTCGTCCGCCGCGGGCGCGTAGGCCTCGATCGGCGGGCACGCGCACATCGGGTTCCGATCGCCATACGGATTGTCGATCCTGGACACGGGCGGCCAGAACTTGCGATGCCGCAGTGCCGGAACCGGGTACGCCGCCTGTTCGCGGGTGTAGACGTGCGGCCAGTCATCGGCTGAGACATCCTCGGCCGTGTGCGGCGCGTTCTTCAGGACGTTGTCGGTGGCGTCGGCGCGCCCGGTCGCAATCGCCTCGATTTCCGCGCGAATCGCGATCATCGCGTCACAGAAGCGATCGAGCTCCTCGACCGGCTCGCTTTCGGTCGGCTCGACCATCAGCGTGCCGGGCACCGGAAATGAGACCGTCGGCGCGTGGAAGCCGTAGTCCATCAGCCGCTTCGCCACGTCCTGCTCATCGACACCGGTCCGCTGCCGGAACGGCCGGAGATCGAAGATCAGCTCGTGCGCGACGCGTCCCTTGGCGCCCGCATACAACACGGGATAGTGCGGCTCGAGCCGGGCCTTGAGGTAATTGGCGTTCAGCATCGCGATTCTCGTCGCCTCGGTGGCGCCGCGCGCGCCGAGCATGCGCAAGTACCCGTACGAAATCAGCAGGATGCTTGCGCTGCCCCACGGCGCCGCAGACACGGCAGGAATCGCCTTCAGCCCGCCGGTCGGCACCAGCGCATGGCCGGGAAGAAACGGCGCCAGGTGCGCGGCGACCGCAATCGGCCCCATCCCGGGGCCGCCGCCGCCATGCGGGATGGCAAACGTCTTGTGCAGATTCAAATGACAGACGTCGGCGCCGATGACGCCGGGACTCGTGAGACCGAGCTGCGCGTTCAGGTTCGCGCCGTCCATGTAGACCTGCCCGCCATGCTCGTGCACGATCGCGCAGACTTCCCGGATGCGATCCTCGAACACGCCGTGCGTGCTCGGGTACGTGACCACCAGGCACGACAGTCGATCGCGATGCGCGGCCGCCTTCGCGCGGAGATCGTCGACGTCGATGTTGCCGCCCCGGTCCGTCGCGACGATGACGACCTGCATGCCGGCCATGGAGGCGCTCGCGGGATTGGTGCCGTGCGCCGACTGCGGGATGAGCGCGACGGTTCGCTGAGACTCCCCTTTGGCCGCGTGGTACGCGTGAATCACCAGCAGGCCGGCGAACTCGCCCTGCGCGCCGGAGTTCGGCTGCAGCGACACCGCAGAGAGTCCCGTCAGCTCCGCAAGCCCGGCCTCGAGCTCCCGGAAAATGCGCTGGTAGCCCGTGGTCTGGTCGAGCGGCGCGAACGGATGCAGCCGCGCGAACTCGGGCCAGCTCACCGGCATCATCTCGGCCGCCGCATTGAGCTTCATCGTGCAGGACCCGAGCGGGATCATCGCCGTGTCGAGACCGAGATCCTTCCGTTCGAGGCTGCGGATGTAGCGCATCATCTCGGTCTCGGAATGGTGCATGTTGAAGACCGGGTGGGTCAGGAACGCGGAGCGGCGCCGCAGGTTCTCCGGCAGCGACGTCATCGTGCCGGCACGGCCCAGCGACGCTGACTTGCTGCCTTCCGCGGCAAACACCGACACGATGTCCTGAAGATCCGATTCGGCGACGGTTTCGTCCAGCGAGATCTGCACGACACCGTCGGCCGGATATCTGAAATTGATACCGCGCGCGTCAGCGGCGCGGCGCACGGCGTGAACGCGTCCGGGATCGCCGGACTCCAACCGGATCGTGTCGAAGTACGCGGCGTTCGTCTGCCGCCAGCCAAGCGCGCTCAAAGCGCCGGCGAGGCGCGTCGCCTGATCGTGGACGCGCGCGGCAATCGACCTGATGCCCGCCGGTCCGTGAAAGACCGCGTAGAAGGCCGCGATGTTGGCGAGGAGCGCCTGCGCCGTGCAGATGTTCGACGTCGCCTTTTCGCGCCGGATGTGCTGCTCGCGCGTCTGCAGCGCCATGCGATACGCCCGGCGTCCGCGCGTATCGACGGACACGCCGATGATGCGGCCCGGCGCCTGCCGCACGAAGCTGTCGCGCGTCGCGAAAAATGCCGCGTGCGGCCCACCGTAGCCGAGCGGCACGCCAAACCGTTGTGAGTTGCCGACGACGACGTCGGCGCCGGCTTCGCCGGGCGGGGTGATGAGAGCCAGAGCCAGCAGGTCCGTCCCGACCGCGACGAGCGCGCCCGCCGCATGCGCTCGCTCGATGAGCGGCGTCAGATCGTCGACCTCACCGTGGTCATCGGGTGACTGCACGTAGACGCCAAACACATCCGGCCCGAACGCGGCCGAGCGCAGATCTTCTACGCGGACCGAGATGCCGATCGGTTCCGCCCGCGCCCGGATCACGTCCAGGACCTGCGGGAACACGCGCGTCGACACGACAAATGTCGAGGCGCCGGATTGCTTGTGCACGCGCTTGAGCAGCGCCATCGCCTCGGCCGCCCCCGTCGCTTCGTCGAGGAGCGAGGCGTTGGCCACCGTCATCCCGGTCAAATCGCTCACCATCGTCTGGAAATTGAGGAGCGATTCGAGACGGCCCTGCGCGATTTCGGCTTGATACGGCGTGTACGGCGTGTACCAACCGGGGTTTTCGAAGACGTTGCGCAGGATGACGGCCGGCGTGATCGTGTCGTAGTAGCCCAGACCGAGGTAGCTGCGGCACACGCGGTTCGTCGACGCGATCTCGCGCAGCCGCTGGTGATACCGGAATTCGGACTCAGCTTCGGGCAACCCGAGCGGGTGCGTGAGGCGGATGTCCGCGGGCAGGATTTCGCTCATCAAGGCGTCGAGCGTCCGCGCGCCGATGACGCGCAGCATCCGCTCGATGTCCTCGTCACGCGGACCGAGATGTCGCTCCTGGAATGTGTCGGACACGTCTACTTCGCGAGGTTCGCGTAGGCCGACGCGTCGAGAAGCGCGTCGGCTTCGGCCGCCGCGCTCGGCCGCAGACGAATCATCCAGGTCTCGTGCGGCTTGGCGTTCACGGCCTCGGGATGATTCGCCAGGTCGGGGTTGACGGCCGTCACCTCCCCCGAGACCGGCGAGAAAAGCTCGGAGACCGCCTTGACCGACTCGATCGTGCCAAACGCCTCGCCCTGCTTGAGCGTGCGCCCGACCTCCGGCAGCTCGACAAACACCACATCGCCCAGTTGGCGCTGCGCGTAATCCGTGATGCCGACGGCGGCTTCGCCGTCCTGCAGCCGGATCCACTCGTGATCCTTCGTGTATTTGAGATCGGTCGGATACATTGCGGAGTCCTATCCTCGGCGGACGATCCAATATTCTATCGGACTGCTGCCTTCTTCGCCCGTTTGTAGAAGGGTTCAGGCACGACCTGGCCCGGTTCTTTGCGGCCGCGGATCTCGATCTCGAGCGGCGTGCCGACGGCGGTCATGGCCGCCGGCACCATGGCGAACCCAATTGCCTTCTTGAGAAACGGCGTGTGCGTGCCGCTCGTCACGACGCCCACGTGATTGCCGCCGCTCATCACCGGATAGCCATGGCGGGCAATCGCGCGGTGCTGCATCTCGAAAGCCACGAGCTTCCGCTCCAGGCCGTTCGCTTTCTGGGCGCGAAGCGTCCCGGCGCCCAGGAAGTCTTCCTTCTGCCATCCGACGATCCAGCCAAGCCCGGCTTCGAGGACCGTGGTCTGTTCGTCCATGTCGTTGCCGTACAGCCGCATCGCCGCCTCGAGGCGCAGCGTGTCGCGCGCCCCGAGGCCGCACAGGCGGAGATCGAC
>JBLNGH010000393.1:0-3741 GCA_050264575.1 Acidobacteriota bacterium
GGGCACTCCCAGGGCCAACCCCGGTTCTGACCCCGGTCTGACCCCTTTACTCCCGGTTAACAGTCCGGCAAGACTCACGTCCTTCTGTCGATGACCAGTTTTCGATACAGCGTCCGCAGTCTCCGCAGGATGGGCACCGTCGCGGTGGTGGCGGTGGCGACCCTGGCCCTCGGCATCGCCGCGACCACGACGATGTTCAGCGCGGCGAGCGCGGCCCTCTTGCGGCCGGTGCCGTTCGCCGACCCCGACCGACTGCTGTTGCTCTTCACCACGCGCACGACGCCATCCGAAGGGGCAGTTCGCTCGCGCTGGTCGAAGCCACTCCTCGACACGCTCGTCCGATCCGTCGCGTCGTACGAGGCGATCGCGTCGTTCACTCCGTCGCTCATCAGCATCAGCGGCGGGATCGGCGACCCGGAGCAGATCGACGGCGAAATCGTGTCGCCGCAGTACTTCGCGGCGCTGCGCATCACGCCGATACAAGGCCGGACGTTCGGTCCCGAAGACGACCGTGCGCCGGGCGACGCGCCGGTCGCGATTGTGAGCGAGCGGTTGTGGCGGCGGCGATACGCCGCGGATCCGTCGCTCCTCGGCGGCACGGTCCGCATCAATGACGTGCCGTTGACTGTGGTCGGGATCCTGCCGGAGACGTTCGCCGGCTTGAGCGACAAGTCCGAAATCTGGATCCCGCGCATGATGGCGCCGCGGCTGACGTACGCGGAGTACCTCACGACGCCGCAGCGCTTCATCGCCGTCGTCGCGCGGCTGAAAGACGGGGTAACGCTCGAACAAGCCAACGCGGAATTGACCGCTCTCAGCGCGGCATTCGCCCCGCCCGGATCCGCCGCGGACGCGCAATGGGGCGCTGTCGCGGAGCGTGTCGGCGACGCGCGCGTCGATCCGACGCTTCGCCGCTCGGTGCTGCTTCTCCTCGGAGCGGCTGCATGCGTGCTGTTGATCACGTGCGCGAACGTCGCGGGACTCCTGCTGGCGCGCGGCCGCATGCGGCGGCGGGAACTCGCGGTGCGGATGGCCATCGGCTCGGGACGTGCCCGGATCGTCCGACAGTTGTTGACCGAAAGCCTGGTGCTCGCGGGCGCAGCCGGCGTTTGCGGCGTGGTCCTGGCCGTCTGGGGCGTCCGGGCGTTCACCACCTACGCGCCGGCCGTGTTGTGGAGCGGCCGCCAGGCGATCTCGCCATTTTCGACGCCCTCGCTCGATCTGCGGGCGCTGCTCTTCGCGCTCGGCGTCACCCTTGCCACGAGCGTCTTCTGCGGACTCGCGCCGGCGCTCGAAACCGCGCGTACACGCCTGACGCAGTCGCTGCGGGAGGACGATCGCGGCGGCGGTCCGCGGCGGCGTCTCTTCCGCGCGCTCGTCGTCGGCGAAGTAGCGCTTGCCGTGTTGCTCCTCTGCGGCGCGGGTCTCCTGCTCGACAATTTCGCGCGCATGCTGCAACTGCGTCAGGGATTCGAGAGCGATCGCGTGCTGACGTTCTGGGTCCGGCCGCCGACATCGCGGTACGACGTCCGCGAAGGCCCCGCGATCGTCGAGCGTCTGCTCGCCAGCGTGGAAAAGGTGCCGGGCGTCGAGTCAGCAGCCGTCAATCGGTGTACACCGTTCACCGGGTGTTCGAGGACGGTGGTGTTCTTCGCCGATCGGCCCAACGATCCGCGCACCGCGCCGGAAGTCGGGAGGCATTACACGTCGGCCAGCTACTTCAAGACGCTCGGCATTCCGCTCGTCGCCGGACGCGCGCTCTCGCCGGGCGATCGGCCGGGCCGGCCGCCGGTCGCGGTGATCAACGAGAGCGCGGCACGCCGCTTCTGGCCGGGCGAAAGCCCGCTCGGCAAACGGGTGTGGTTCGGGACGACGACAGGGCCGTTCTCGGATCCGGCGCACGCGGTCGAGATCGTCGGCGTCGTCGGCGACGTGAAGTACGAAGCGGTCGACTGGCCGAACAGCACGGGCCGGCCCGAGTTCTACACGTCGTATCTTCAGTTCTCTTTTCCGGACACGATGGTCATCGTCAAAGCGTCCGGCGCCGGGCCGGCGCTCGTTCCAGCGCTGCGCCGGGCCGTCAGCGACGTCGATCCTGCGCTGCCGATCTATGACGTGCTCACGCTCGACGATCGCATCTCGGGCGCGTTGTCCCGTCCCCGCTTCAACGCGGTCTTGATCGCGGGATTTGCGGGCGCGGCGCTTCTCGTCGCCGCGCTCGGCGTGTACGGAATGCTGTCGTACTCGGTCTCGTCACGCCTGCGTGAAATGGGCGTGCGGCTGGCCCTCGGCGCCGCGCCGCCGCACATCGTGCGGTTCATCCTGGCCGAAGGGCTGCGGCTGGCGATTGCCGGCATCGCGATCGGGCTCATTGCCGCGCTCGCCGCCGGGCGCCTGCTTCGGAGCCTCGTGGTCGATGTCAGCCCGTCGAATCCTTGGCTCCTCGGCGCCGTGACCATCGTGATGATGGCTGTCGCAGCCTTCGCCGCATTTCTGCCGGCGCGGCGTGCGAGCGCGGTGGATCCGATTACCGTGTTGCGCCAGGAGTGAGCCCGAAAGCCGGAAAGCCTGAAAGCTAGAAAGCCGGAGAGCCGGAAAGGCAGGAAGCAATAACTTCCAGGCTCCCAGGCTCCCAGGCTTTCCAGCGTCAGCTCCGCCGCAGCTCCGCGACCACTTCCTCGAGCCGGTCGTAGCTGATGCCGGCGCCGCGGGCCATGCCGCTCTGGACCACCATGTCGCGCACCTCGACGGATGGATACAGGCACTTGACCGTCAGGCGCGT
The DNA here is from genome assembly GCA_050264575.1 of Acidobacteriota bacterium. GTDB lineage: Bacteria > Acidobacteriota > Vicinamibacteria > Vicinamibacterales > SCN-69-37 > DASQFI01. The sequence continues at coordinate 2,783 of JBLNGH010000393.1, forward strand.
CTTGCCGTTCTCCTCCGTGAAGATCGAGGTCACGACCGAGACGACGTCGGGAAACGGATCGAAGATCTCGGTGAAGACGACGCGATCGGGCAAGGAGATTTCGCGATAGACGCCGTGAAACCCGTATTCGCCCTTTGGACCGCGGCCGACGAAGCGCCAGGCGCCGCCGGGGCGGAAATCGATGTCGCACACCGTCACCGAGTGCTCATCGTCGAGGATGCCCCACCATCGCCGGACGTGCTCGGGCTTGGTCATCGCTTCGATCAGGAGATGTCGCGGCGCGTCGAAGAGACGCGTGAGCACGATCTCCCGATCCGACGGGGTCGTCACCGTGAACGTGTCGCTATTTGCTGCGCGGCTTACGGGCATGTTTTTTCTCCTTCGCTTTCAGTTCGTGCAGGTAGGCGTCGAGCCGATCGAACCGCTTCTCCCAGACGTGCCGATATTGCTCGGCCCAGTCAGACACTTGCTTCAACGGGCCCGCTTCGATCCGACACGGCCGCCACTGCGCCTCGCGGCCGCGCGCGATGAGGCCGGCGCGTTCGAGGACGCGGAGATGCTTCGACACGGCGGGCAGGCTCATGTCGAACGGCTCGGCCAGCTCCGTCACGGACCGCTCGCCCGTCACGAGCCGTGCCAGAATCGCGCGGCGTGTCGGATCGGCCAGGGCGGCAAATGTGGTGCTCAGATGATCGGCAGGCATATGTATTGAACCATTCAGTTAATTAACCTTTTGGTTTAATACACTGCCCGGCGGAGAATGTCAAGCGATGCCGAAACAGACTCGGAAGACACGGGCGGGAACCATGGGGGGCCGGCTGCGCCCCATCGGGCTGATCCGCTCGGAACTCAAGTCACGCAGCAAAGCGCCCAAGCAGGGATCGGAAGGCGCGCCCGACGCCTGGCTGCACGTGCACCCGTGGGCCGCCGATGCGCTCCATCGACTCGCGGCCGGCGAC
>JBLNGH010000394.1:0-8597 GCA_050264575.1 Acidobacteriota bacterium
GAGCGGCAGGATCTGCTGAACGGCTGTCAGGCCGTCGCGCAGGGCGTGCGGCTCGCTGACGTCGACGTCATCGCCGCCTATCCCATCCGTCCGTACACCGAAGTCATGGACGCGCTGTCGAAGATCATCGCCGACGGCCAGCTGGACGCCGAGTACATCATCGCCGACAGCGAGCACTCACAGTTCGAGATCGCCAAGCACGCCGCCTCCGTCGGCGCACGGGCGTTTGCGGGCAGCAGCGGCACCGGCTGGATGTACGGCATGGAAGCGCTCGTCGTCACCGCGACGGACCGCCTGCCGCCGCTCTTTCTGGTCGGCAACCGCGCGCTCGACGATCCCGGCGCGTTCGGGGTCGAGCACAACGACGCGATGGCCGTCCGCGACATGGGCTGGCTGCTCTGCTGGGCCACGACGGCGCAGGAAGCGCTCGAGCACGTCCTCATCGGGTATCGCGTCGCCGAGGATGCGCGTGTGCTCATGCCGATGGCGCTCGCGATGGACGGCGCGTTCCTCACGCACTCGCAGCACATGGTGCAGGTGCCCTCGCGCGAAGCCGTCACAAAGTTCCTGCCCCGCTTCAATCTCGGCAAGCGCGTGATGCACCCCGACAACCCGGTGTCGATCGCTCCGCAGGTGAACGAAGACTGGGTCATGGAGCTGCGCCGCCAGAACTGGGAAGCCGCGCGCCGCGCCAAGCCGGTCATCGCCGAGGTGTATCAGGAGTTCAACAAGATCTTCGGCGAGCGATACTCGAACCCCTACTTCTCCCCGTTCATGACCGACGACGCGGAGATCGTGCTCCTCGGCCTGGGGGCCGTCGCGATGCCCGCGCGCACCGCAGTCCGCCGTCTCCGGGAGCAGGGACAGAAGGTCGGGTACGTCAACCTGCGCTGGTTCCGGCCCTTCCCGACGACCGAACTGCGTGAACTGCTCGGCCGCTTCAGGGGCGTCGGGATCATCGACCGCGACTGCGCCCACGGATCGCCGGACTCGGGCGGCATTCTTTTCCACGACGTCCGGTCGTGCGTGTATCCGCTCAACAAGCGGCCCGTGATGTCGAATTTCATCGGCGGGCTCGGCGGGCGCGACATCTCGATCGAGGACTGCATCAAGATGTTCGACCTCACGCGTCAAGCGGCCGATAAAGGCGGTGAAGAGGTGGCGGTCACCTGGATCGGGCTTAGAGAATAAGGGTCAACCTGAAAACTGGAATCGGGGAATCTGTAATCTGTGATCTGGAATCGGGTAATCGGGGGAACTGGTAATCTATCGAGAATCGGTAATCTATCGGGAATCTGGAAGCCAGGAGCGCGATGGCCACACATCTTCCGGTCGTCGATTACGAGCACATCAAGAAAGTGAAAGAGACGCCGCTCGAGGAGTTCTACACCTCGGGGCATCGCACGTGTCAGGGGTGCGAATCCGCGCTCGTCATGCGCGATTTCGCCAAAGCGGCCGGGGCCAGAACGGTGGTCACGGGCGCGACGGGATGCATGTACGTCGCGAACACGAGCTACCAGACGACGCCGTGGATCATCCCCTGGATGCACACGCAGTTGGGCGCAGGCGGCGCCTCGGCGATTGGCATGGCGGCGGGCCTTCGGGCGCTCATGCGCAAAGGCAAGATCCAGCAGGAGAAGATCAACGTCATCAACTTCTCCGGCGATCTGGGCGGCGGCGACATGGGACTGTCCGGCGTCTCGGGCGCGCTCCAGACCAATTACGACCTGCTGATCATCCTCTACGACAACGAGTCGGCCGCGAACACCGACATCCAGGCGACCGGGTCGACGACGTACGGCGCGCAGACGACGTTCACGCCGCCCGGATCGAAGCACCGCATCATGCAGCGCCGATGGAAGAAGAACATCGCCGGCATGCTCGCGGTGGGGCACCCGACGTGCCGCTACGTCGCCACCGCCAGCGCGACGTTCCCGGCGCTCGACTTCATGAACAAGGTCCGCAAGGCCCTCAATATCGGCGGCCCGACCTTCATTCACACGTTCGATCCGTGTCCGAAAGGCTGGGACTTCCATCCGCGCTACTCGCGCGAGCTCGGCGAGCTGGGCATCAAGAGCGGCATCTTCCCGCTGTACGAAGTGATCGACGGCCACGTCGTCTACACCTACGACCCGCGCAAGAAGGGGCGCATCCCCGTGCGCGGCTACCTCGAGAAGCAGGGACGCTTCGCGCACCTCGTCGACGAGGACTTCGACTACATCCAGGGGATGGTCGACAAGATGTGGGAGGAATGGGAGATCCCGGGCGTCGCGCCGTTCAGAGGGGAGTTGAGGGCTTAGGAGTCAGGCCAAAGGCCGAGGGCGGAAGGCCCAAGGCTAATGGCCCAAGGCCCAAGAAGATCAGACGATCAATTGCCAACCTCTGATGCGTCGTCGCTCGCGCAGTGTCTCTGGCAGGCGAACCAATCGAACGAAAGCCAGCCCGGCTCCGCACGATGAAGAACCAACTCACTTCATTGGAGTCGGCTTCGACGTCTTTTCAAGACGTCGTTTGACGGCGTTGGTCGCAGCGCTGGGCGACAGGGCCAATTCGGAGATCCGTCGCGGACACCGATACTTCGTCAGCGTGAACGGTAGTGTCTAGCGCGGGAATACCCGGTTGACTGCCGACCAGGAAATCGGGGAACTCCTCGGCCTCATCGACAATCTCCCGACTGCTGCCCGCCGGCTGTGGGACAGGGCTGATGCGAGAGTGTTCGACATCGGCATGCAGGCCGGCTTCCACCCGCACTCGCACACGCTGAAGCTCTCGAGTGGAACGATTCGTCGTCTAGCAGATCTGCATGCCACGGTCGCCGTAACGACGTACGCCGCAACGACCCGCGTGGAACAGAAGAGGTCCTCTCGCGAGCGCTGATTGAGGTCACGAGCGCACGACATCTCAACCCAGGCCAATTCATGGAAAAAGGTCCGGAGCGAAGGAAGTCGCTAAGGTCGCTCGAACAAATGTTGCGGGCGGAGCTTGGACCTCCGCCGAAATCCAAGGCGAAGAAACGCAACGCACGCGGCGTCCGATAGGTCAGACCTGTCGGGCTTTACCGGGGCCTTGGGCCATTCGCCTTGGGCCTGCCCTTCGGCCATTGGCCTTCGGCCTACGACTCCGGCGGTCTCCCCGAAGTCACCGCCAGACTGCCTCCGACCATCTCCAGTGCCGCGGCGCCCGAAGGCACCTCACGCCGCTCTTTCGTGAGTCGCGCGACGAGCGGGCGCAGCCAGAAGAATGCGAGCCCGGCCGCCGCGACGTCGCAGAGAACCGCAATCCAGAAGACCGACGTCCAGGATCCCGTCTGCTCCGCCAGCCATGCCGCGCCGCCAGCCGCAAAGATCGCGGCGGTTCCCTTTGCCGTGTACTGCAGACCGTAGTTGGTGGTCGCGTACTCGGACCCGAAGACGTCGGCGATTGCCGCCGGGAACAGCGAGTAGATGTTGCCCCACGCGAAGAACACGAATCCCGACAGGACGACGAACGCAACCGGTTGGTGGACGAACTGCAGCAGCAGGACGATCGCGGCCGCTTCGAGCGAGAACGTGATCGCCATCGCCATGTAGCGGCCGATGTAGTCGGAGACCCAGCCCCAGAACGGACGCGTGAACCCGTTGACGACGCGATCGAGAATGAGCGCGAGCGAAAGGGCCGACGCGCCGAACCAGAGCACACCCTTGTCGAGCCCGTACTGGCTGGCAATCGGCTTAATCTGCGCGACGATCATCATGCCGCCGAACGCGACCAGCGCCATCATCACGTACAGCGTCCAGAACGTCGAGGTCTTGAGCATCTCCCACGGCGTGTAACTCACCTGGGCCTTGGCGACGGCCGATTCGCGCGCGAAGGTGAAGCCGCGGCCCGGCGGATGCCAGCCGGCCGGCGGCTTCCTGAGCAGCTGCGCGGCGCCGAGGACCATCAGCCCCTGGACGACGCCCCAGAAGATGAACGCGTACTCGTATCCGCGGCTGTCGATCATCAACTGAATGGGAATGACGGTGAGCGCGGTGCCGAAACCGTACGCGCCCGCCGCGAGACCGGCCGCCAGACCACGGCGGTCAGGGAACCATTTCAGCGCCGTGCCGATCGCCGCGCCGTACACGGCGCCCGCGCCGACGCCGCCGATCGCCGACCAGAAATACAACCCGCCGAGCGACTGCGCGAATCCGCAGCCGATCCACCCGAGGCCGACAAGAATGCCGCCGAGGGCAACGACGACACGCGCGCCGAACCTGTCGATGAACCAGCCTTCGACCGGCACGAGCCAGGTCTGGCAGATGATGAAGAGGCTGAACGCCCACTGGACATCCGACAGCTTCGCGCCGAGGCTCTTGGTGAGCGGCGTCGTGAAGAGTGTCCAGGAGTATTGGAGGTTGGCGATGGCCGCCATCGCGACCATGCACGCCACGAGCTGAGCGACACGATGATGAGTGCGGGTCTCGGGCACGCGCCGTACTTCTCACCTTTAGCCGGGCGGTGTCAAGGCTATTTGACTCCCGCGCGCACTCGTCCCAGCGTGAATTCCAAGGTCTCGCGCGGCACGCTCGTGACGAACGGCATGACGATGAACCTCAGCACCCAGGGCACCTCCGTGGTGAGCGAGATCGACTCGCATTGCTCGTAGGTGCCTTCGGGCCGCTGCTGGAACGAGCAGTAATTGTTGAGACGCCAGAGATAGCCGCGGCCTTGCTCGGCCGGCGTCCGGCGCTCGTGCGGCGTGCCGGCGTCCGCGATTTCGTAAAAGTTTCTCGCCACGCTTTTCGTGTACACCCGATCGTGCCCGAGCGTCCGATAGTCGACGGAGTAATCGGCGTCGATGACGACGGTGATGACTTTTTTCGTCGACGTGCGCATGGCCAGCTCGAAGTGATCGCCCGTCTGCGACACGATACGCGAGCGCACGATGGTCGGCGCGAAATGGTTCGAGTAGTTGCCGTAGTCTTTGACGAACGCCATGACGCGGTCGAGCGTGGCGCCGGGCATGAACACGGTGCCGATCCAGTGGTGGATGAGGCCGTCAGGAACGTCAATCTCGGCCTTGCCGTCACGCGTTTCGAGGGACTCGACGAGCACTTCCCCACGCTTCAGCCGATCGTGGAGCCGGGTGCGCTGCGGCTCGGGCTGACGATCGATCCACAAGAACGCCGAGCCACCCTCGATTTCGCCGGCCATTCGCGCTTCGGTGAGCTTGACGTACTTGTCGAAGGCCGCCACTGTCGCCGGCTTCAGGTCCAGATCCAGCTCGCCCGTGCTCAGCAGTCCGCCGAGGGCCAGGGCAAGGACGGAAGGCCGCGTCATCCGCCGGTCCGGAGCGCAGATTCCGCGCCAAGCGCGGACGCGCGGCCCGTCCGGCCCACGTGCGACGTGGTGCCGGGCCCGGGCATCGACTCCGGAAAGAATTCACGTTCGGTCCGGCGGATCTCCTTGTAGCGGCGGAAGGCGTCGCGTTCGCTTTCGAGGCCGAGCCACGTCCGCCAGGTCGATCCGCGGAACGTGTGTCCCAGCATGCGCGGCCAGTTCCGCATCACGAACCCCGGATCGTGCGCGAGCGCTTTCGGCAAGTGCCGGCACTTCATCCAGCGCTCGGCGCGCCAGCGCATGAATTCGATTTCTTCGGCCTCGAGATGCTCGGTGCGCACGACGGCGGTGGTGCCGTCGTATTCCTCGACGGCTTCGTTCACGATCAGATGGCGGTCGAGAAAATCGCGGGTCATCGGCGTGCCCGGGTACGGCGTCGGATGCTGGATGTAGGGCCAGTCGACGTATTTCCGGGCGAACTCGAGGTTGGCTTCGATCGACTCGCGCGTGTCGCCGGGATTCCCGACGATCAGCCCGCCGACGACGAGCATGCCATAGCGATGCAGTACATCAACGGCGCGCATCGTCGCGCTGCCGGTGGTCCGCCCGCCCTCCCGCTGCGCGTTCTTGGCCTTGGCGCGCAGGAACGCGAGGTCCTGATCGAGGACGTTCTCGATGCCGAGGAAGACGTAGCGGAAGCCGGCCGCGCGCATCGCCGCCCCCAGCTCATCGCCGCTCGACGCGATGGCGCTCGTCATCGCCTGCACGATGTAGTCGATGTCGTGATGGCCGGCGCCGATGATCGCCTGACACAGCCCCTTGAATCGCGCGACGTTCAGCGTGATGTTGTCGTCGACCAGGAAGATCACGCGCGCGCCCCGCGCCTTCGCATCGGCGATGTCGGCAATCACCCGATCGAAGTTCCACGTGTGAAAGTTCCGGCCGCGCATCTCGATGATCGAGCAGAAGCTGCAGTCGTAGGTGCACCCGCGCGACGTTTCGACGATGTCGACCGGCCGGCCGAGCAGGGTGTAGCCGGACAACACACGCGCGGCCCGGTTCGGGGGACGAATCTCGCCGTCGAGGTGACTCACCGCGCGCGACGGATTGCGCACCATGCGATCGCCGTCGCGGTAGGAGAGACCGTTGATACCGGCGAGGCTTGAAGCCTGGGGCGTGGGGCTTGCGCCGTGCCCTTCGTGGGCCTTGGGCCTTGGGCCTTGGGCCTGCTCGAGCGCTCGCACCAACTCCCGGAACGTGATGTCCCCTTCACCCGACACGATGAAATCGACACCGCTCTCCGGATCCTCGTAATGCTCCGGCGCGAGGCTCGGATCGTAGCCGCCGACCACGACGGTCACATTCGGCCGCAGCGAACGGACGAGCGCGATGACCTTGAGCGCCGTCTTGCGCTGAAAGGTCATCACCGACAACCCGACGACGTCCGGCTGGATGGCGGTCACGAGACGCGTGACCGTCTGGGGGACCGACTTCTGTACCAGGATCAGATCGGCGACCGCGACCTTGTGGTGCGGATCGAGATTGCCCGCCAGCGATGCCAGGGCGCCGTTCGGCATCCGCATCGTCAGCGACGGCGTGTGCTCGAACGAATCCGGCATCGAGAAGAGCAGGACGTTCATGAGACGCCTCGATCAGCGCAGCGGGGGGCTGACCGGAGAATACCATCCTACCGGGTCTTTGTCCTCCCGCCGGACTTTCGTCAGCATGACCGGCTGCGACTGGTAGTTCTCGAGCACGACCTGTTTCCTGTTCTTGTCATAGATGATCTTCGTGAAGAGCGAGAGCTTGCCCTCGCCCATGCCGTCGGCGCCGAGCCGCAGTTCGATCAGGGTGAAGGGATAGTCGATCGTCCGCGGACGGTTGGCCGCTTCCCAGAAACTGATCGGCCGGTCGGTCGCGATGACGATGCGCTCGCCGCCTTCCTCGATCGGCTCCTTGCGCGCGTAGCGAAGGTCGTACCCGAGGTTGCCGGGCGTTCGGATAAATCCTGCACGAGGCAGATCGCGGAGCGTATCGAGGAGCTTCTCCTGACCTTGCTCGATCAGTGTGTTGACCAGCCGAGTGTGCTCGGCTTCGGTCGACCAGCGGTCGACGGTGATTTCGACGACGGCGGCGCCGGTCGGACCTGGCGTGGCAATGCTGATCGCATTGGCGACGAACCGCTCCGACGCCGGCGCGGCGGCCCCGACAAGAACCGCCGGCGCACCTGCGCCAATCAGACCTACGAATAGCAGTGTTCGGACATGAGTGATACCAGGCATGTGTCCCCCGTGGAGCTCGAGGATTGAACACAACAAATCGCGCCTGATCGCCGGCGACTCACAAGGCCTGGCGACAGGGCGACAGGGGGCCCGCACGAGCGCATCGGTACCGGCGCGCGTGCTCTCTCCAGAGTAGATCAACTCGCCAGCGATGTTTCCGTCCACTTCGCGGGGCGCCGCTACGCCTCAGTCGGCTTTGCCCAAAAAGTCGACGATGTGACGCGGCGAAGTGGAGAGATGTCTGGGCGCGGGTGAAGAGCCCTCGCGCCCAGGCGTCGGTACGCCGGGTACGGAAGGTCCGTGGAACCTGATTCCCGTCATCTCTCTTAATGGTGACGTTCAGGTTCTTGCGAGATCCGCCGTGGTCCTTGTACGCACAATTTGCAGCCGCGTCACCACTCTCAGCCCAATAGGAGGTTTTGCACGAGGCACGCACCGTGCACTGTCAGGTGTTTGTGGCGGGAGTCAAGAAAGTCGAGGAGTTTGCCGCGTGGCAGTTGGCGGAAGCGTTCACATCTGAAGTGTTCGCGCTGCTCAAAGGCAGCCAGGAGGCAATGCGCGATCGGCGGGGCTACTTCCAAGAAGAACAGTGCCGGCGCGCGTGCTGGTTCGGAGAGCGGTGCTTCACCGCAACCCTTCGCCTGAAGCACAGCGAGGAGCACTACGCGGAACAGCTCGAGCGTGAACGCCGGGCCGCTCAACACAGAAAAAAGCTGACACGAATCAGGTTCCTCGGACCCGCCGTACCCGTCGTACCGACTGATGCCCACTCGGGGGATCCGGCCTGCGCTGCCCGAGTCTCCGCGTGAGGGGTTCGCGTCGCCTACTTTCCCCGTCATGTCGGTCGCCGCGCATTCTTGGGCAAAGCCGCCCGGTCCCCGTGAGGTACCCCAACAGAAAGACATGTCCTTCCTTTGGTGCACTTCACGTGACCCGCGTCTCGATGAGCAGGAACCGCGTCACGTTGTCCGGCCGATCCTGAATGTCATCACGAAGCACGACCGCGCCATAGAC
>JBLNGH010000395.1:0-4045 GCA_050264575.1 Acidobacteriota bacterium
AAGGCCCTCCAGAAACAGCGAGGCCGATAGCCTTCACCGGCGATTTCCTACCATTCACCGATTCGGCCGCCGGCGGCGGACGTTTTTCGTGCGCGGGCGGGTCGTTGATCGAGGAGGAAGAGAGCGGCACGCTCGGACGGCTCCTCAGCTCGCGCGCGGGATGAACGGCGTCCTGCTCGGCAAATGGCTCTTCATCACGATGATGGGCGTGCTGCAGCTCAGTCTCATGTTCACGTGGGGAGCGGTGATGTTCGGGTTGCCGTTGCTGCCGCATCTCCAGGGATTCCTGATCATCACGCTGTTCACGGCGCCGGCGGCGGCGGGCTTCGGCCTCGTGCTCGCAGCGCTCAGCCGCACGCGCGCGCAGCTGTCAGGGATGTCCACAATCGTCATCCTCACGATGTCGGCCATCGGTGGAAGCATGTTTCCCCGTTTCCTGATGAGTGAGACGATGCAGAAGGCCGGGCTCGTGACGTTCAACGCCTGGGCGCTCGACGGCTATTTGAAGGTGTTCTGGCGCAACGCCCCGCTGATCGATCTATGGCCGCAGGTTGTCGTCCTCACAGGCCTCACCGCCGCGTTTCTTGCGGTTGCGCGTATGCTCGCAAGAAGATGGGAAACCGTGTAGGCCGTCCAGCCAGTGTTTTGCCTTTTGCCTTCTGCCTTTTGACTTCCGCCGTCGGCGGCTGCGCAACGTCTGCCGGCGGCGTTCGTTCCATCGAGCAACTCGACATTCAGCTGGCGCTCGCGCCCTACGGATCCGTTCAGGTGCGCGAGCAGATGACCGTGCGCTTCGATGACTCCGGCGTGACGTCGTTCGAGCGCCAGGTCGACGACGGCGGCCGCTCGGATGGGCTTCAGGACGTGACGGCGTCGCTCGACGGCCAGGAAGCAATCGAAGGCACCGGGCCCGGTCAAGTCTCGATCGACCTCGGCGATCGGCTCGTGGTCCGCTGGCACTTCACGCCGGCGTCGAACGTGACGCATGTCTTCGAGCTGCAATACCGGGCCACCGGCGTCGTCGAAATTCAGGGCATGCGCGGGACCTTCGCCTGGCCGGCGCTTCCGGCGCGGCGGCAGTACGAGATTGGCACCGCGCGGGTGTCACTGATCTTTCCGCTCGGCACCCGCGTCCTCGGGTCGCCCCGCGTCGACGAGCCCGGCTGGCAGTGGACGAACACCGCAGGGGTCGTCGTCGCGACGAAAAGCGGCATCCCCCGCGCGGAACCAGGCGTGATGACGACGGAACTGGCGCTCGATGCGGTGCCGATGGCTGAGCCGCGGTGGCAGACGAGAGCGGCCCTCGCACGTCAGCTCATACCCGCGTTCATCGCGGCCGGGCTGTTCATTCTGATCACCGCCGGCGGCATCCTGTGGGCCATTCACTTGCAGTACTTCCGCCGGCCCGGCGATCCGGACGGCGGCGACGTCGCGGCTCGTCGCGAGGTGGCTCGCGGTCTCCGCCTCTCGGGGATCGTCGTCATCGTTTTGGGCGTGCTGGCGGCGGCGCTCATTTACGCGATCCTTCAGCGGTTCGGATCCTGGGCGCAGTCGGTCCCCGCCAGTCTCGTCCTGGTTGGCGTGTCTTTCGTCGTCTCGGGGATTTGGTTCAAGCGCCGCGTTGGCCGGGGCTGAGTCTCTGTCCTTCCCTTTGCCCTCTGCCCTTAGTACACGTCCCTCTTATAGCGCTTGGTCTTTCTCAGCGCCTCGACGTACTCCTTCGCCTGATCCGGCGTGCGGCCGCCGATGGTCTCGACAATCGTGTGCAGCTCGCGATCGACGTCCGCGGCCATACGTTCCTTGTCGCCGCAGACGAAGAACTCGGCGCCGTCCTCGAGCCAGGCCCAGATGTCGCGCGCCTGCTCGCGCATCCGGTGCTGCACGTAGATCTTCTGCGATTGATCGCGTGAAAACGCGGTGTCCAGCCGCAGGGAGCCGTCGCGCACGTAGTGATCCCACTCGGTCTCGTAGAAAAAATCGGTGGCGCGCCGCTGCTCGCCGAAAAACAGCCAGTTCCGTCCCGTGGCGCCCGTGATCCGCCGTTCCTCGATGAACGCGCGAAACGGCGCGAGACCCGTGCCCGGACCGACCATGATCAGCGGGCGCGACGCATCGGCCGGCATCGCGAAGTGCCGTTGCTGGTTCTGCAGGTACATGCCCGCCGAGGCGTCGATGGGCCACCGCTCGGCGAGCCAGGTGGACGCGACGCCTTCGCGGACGCGATTGCGAATCGTGTAGCGCACCGAGACGACGAGGAGATGCACTTCGCCGGGATGCGCGCTGAGGCTCGACGCGATCGAATAGAGCCGCGGCAGGCTCTTGCGCAGCGACTCGATGAGCTCCGCCGGCGTGATGCGAATCGCAGGGTACGCCTCGAGCAGGTCGAGCACGTCGTGCGCCTCGTTCCACCCGTTCAGGTAGTGCTTGAACTGCTCGGCGTTCGCGCGATCGAGCAGGGGCGCGAGGTCGGAGGCGCCGCGCGAGGCGAGCAGCTCGAACAGGCGGCGGCTCGGGTTATTCAGGTTGTAGGTCTCGATGAGCGCCTGACCGAGCGGCACCGCCGCGCCGTCCGCGCCCGTGACTGGTTCGTCGCCGCGGGCGCCAATGGCTTTGAGCACGCGATCGACCAGTGCCGGGTTGTTCTTCGGATGGATGCCGAGCGCGTCCCCAGGCAGGTACGTCGCGGAAGCGCCGTCGATCGCAATTTCGTGATGCCGCGTGTCTTTCTCGGATCCGGGGCCGGTCAGGCGAAGGTTGACGAGGTGGCGAGCTGTGAAGTTCTGCTTTTGTTCTCCTGCCATGCGCCCGCCGAGAATAGCTCAAAACTTTGATTCGACGCGACCGCGGCGCGCGCCCGCGAACCGTGGCATCATCGCCACAGCCCCGTGATGTGGCCGCGGGCCGCCGCCGATCATGATGCAGGACAAAGCCGTCGTCGACGACACGCCGCGGGACGAGGTCGCCGAAGAATCCGTTCCGTCCACGAACGTTCGCGGGATCACGCTCACCGTCATCGCGGCGACGCTCGTTGTCGCCGTGCTCTGGTGGGCGCAGGCCATCTTCATTCCGATCGTACTCAGCGTGCTCATCAGCTACGCGCTGGATCCGCTGCATCGCTGGGTCATTTCGATCGGCCTGTCGCGGGGCATCGCCGCCGCGCTGGTCCTGCTGTTCGTGACCGCTCTGCTCGTGGCCAGCGGGGTCGCGCTTCGCCGGCAAGTCAACGACTTCCTGGCCGGCGTCCCGATCGCGACCCAGAAGCTGCGTGAGTTGGCGCGAGATCTGCGCGGTCAAGGCGGCGCCGTCGAAACCGTGAAGCAGGCCGCTGACGATCTCAAGCGCGCCGCCGACGAAGCGGTTCCGCCGTCGGCGGGACGCGTGCCGAGGGTGCAGATCGAGGAGCCAATCCTGGGGAGCAATCTGTTGTGGCAGGGCTCGATGGGCGCGATCGAACTGGCCGGCCAGGTGACGGTGGTCTTCTTCCTCGTGTACTACGCCCTGGCGAGCGGCGATCTCTACAAACGGCGGATCGTTTCGATTGCGGGACCGGAGTTTGCGCAGAAACGGCTCACCGTCGAAATCATGAACCAGATCGCGCAGCAGATTGAGGGGTTCCTCATCGCGCGGCTGCTCCTCACGGTCACGGTCGGCGTCGCGACGGGACTCGCGTTCTGGGGCATGGGCGTCTCGCAGCCGGCGATGTGGGGCGTTGCGGCGGGCGTCCTCAACAACGTGCCGTATCTCGGTCCGGCGATCATCGCCGCGGCGGCGACGCTCTCCGCGCTCATTCAATTCGATTCCGCGTACCTCGCGTTCGTGGTTGGCGGCGTATCGGTGCTCATTGCCTGCATCGAAGGTGCCGTACTCGCGCCGTGGCTGCTCGGCCGGGCCGGCCGTATGGAGCCCGGCATCATCTTCCTCGGCCTGACGTTCTTCAGCTGGTTGTGGGGAGTTTGGGGCCTGCTGCTGGCCGTCCCGATCATGATCGTCGTGAAAGCCGTCTGCGATCACGTCGAAGGCTGGAGCGCGGTAAGTGAACTTCTAA
>JBLNGH010000396.1:0-2572 GCA_050264575.1 Acidobacteriota bacterium
GCGACGTGCGCGCCGTTCGCGAGCGGTTGACGAAGACCTCGCGGGCGATTTCCTGACGCGAGGCGATTAGGGCTCCTCGCCTCTCACTCGTCTTGCTGCGGGCACCGAAGGGCTTGCCAAAAGCACACATGGAGGGCATGAAGGACATGAAGAAGAGATTTTGATCCAAAACAAAAGACTACTTAGAAAAGTTCTTCTTCATGTCCTTCATGATCTTCGTGTCCTTCATGTGTGCTTGGCTCTGCTGCCAATGCGAGCAATCTGCCCGCATCAGAATCATCGCCTGCGGACGAATCGTAGAGCATTGGTAATGGGTAATTGGTAATTGGTAATTGAAAGAAAACCCATTCCCCATTCCCCATCACCCATTACCAATTACCCATTACCAATTACCAATGCAATTGCCTTTCACTGCTTGAACCGCCGGTCGAATTCTTTGCCGGGAATCGCGCGGCCGAAGCAGGTGAATCCGCCGGTTTCCGCGATCTCCTTCGCGGCGTCGAGAAAGGCGGTCCACGCGACGCGCGCGAGCGCGCCCCCCACGCTGATCCGGCGGACGCCGAGCTCAGCGAGAGCCGGCGCGGTCGTGAAGTCGGCGCCGACGAGCACGTTCACGGGTTTCGGCGCGACCGCGGTGACCACCGCCCTGATCTCCTCCTCGGTGCGAATGCCCGGCGCGTACAAGCATTCGGCTCCGGCCTCGGCGTACGCCGTCAGCCGGCGGATCGTCTCCGCGAGATCCGGCCGGCCGGCAATGAAGCCTTCGGAGCGGCCGGTGAGCAGCACGCCCGTGCGGCTGTCGTCGATCGCCTGACGCGCGGCGTGGATCCGCTCGACCGCCTGGGACAGATCGAAGAGCGGCGCGTCCGGATCGCCGGTCGAATCCTCAATCGAGAGGCCGGCGATGCCCGTGCTCGCCGCGAGCATGACGTTGAAGGCGACGCCTTCCGGCGTCGTCGCGAAGCCGCTCTCGAAGTCCGCATTGATCGGCACGTGGACCGAGTGCGCCATCGCGCGGAGGTGCTCGAGCACGATCTCGACGGGAACGGCGTTGTCGGCCCGTCCCTTCGACCATGCAAACCCCGAGCTCGTCGTCGCCAGCGCGGGAAAGCCGAGTTGCGCGAGAAGGCGCGCGCTGCCTTCGTCCCAGGGATTCGGCATCACGAAGCAGCCTGCCTGGTGCAGCTTGCGAAAAACGGCGACGAGATCGGTCATGGTTCGAAGGCTCGGGCAGCGAGGCGTGATGCGGACGCTCGCGCCGATCAGCAAATGTCGACCGAGGAAGCGGAACGATTATGACCGCAGCAACCCGGCGGCGTCGAGTTTGCCGGCTCGCCGCGCAGCCGGGACGGACGAGACGGCTGTCACGGCGCAAACCAGCGCGAGCGCGATGACGATCGACACGAGGTCGAGCGGGCTGACGCCGAACAGCCGAGCCTCGATGTAGCGCACGAGCCACCAGCTGGCCGCGAGCCCAATCAGGACTCCGAAGACGAGAAGTCGCGTGGCTTCGCCGGAAACGAGGCGTGCCAGGCCGCCGGGCGTCGCGCCGAGCGCCGCACGAATCCCGAATTCACGCCGGCGCTCCGCGACCGTCCGCGCGAGCACGCCGTGAAGTCCCACGGCGGCAATCGCCATCGCCAGGAGCGAGAACACCGTCGTCAACCGGACGATGAGCAGGTCGTCGGCGAATTGCTTCGCGAACGCGCGATCGAGCCGCTCGACGTTGTAAATCGGCAGCGCCGGATCGATCTCGGCGACGCGCCGGCGAATCTCGGCGACGATCGGCGCCTCCGGCCCTCGAAGACCGGCGACGACCGACGCCCAGCCCGAAGGAAAACTCTGGCCGAACGGTTCGAACACCATGTCGGTCGAGACCGTGGCGACGCGCCGCTGTCGGGTGTCGCGGACGACACCGACGACGGTGCGCACGCGATTCTCTGTGGCCTCCATCACAACGCGCCGGCCGACGGCGGGCCCCGCGCCGAACGCGTGACGCGCCAGCGACTCGGTGACGATCACGACGCCGCCGCCGTGCTCGTCCGGACGCTGGAACTCCGCCTCGGTGAAGTCGCGACCCTGGAGAAGTGGCAGGCCGAGCGCCGAGAAGAAGCCCGGCGAGACGGCGTTGAGCTCGGCGTCAAGCGCGTGATCGGCAGACGACTCTTCCGGCCACAGCCGCGCATCAGCGGCGCCGGTGGAAAACGGCTGCAGCCAGACCAGACCGGCCCCGCGCAGGGCGGGAATCGTCCGCACACGATCGAGCAGCTCACGATAGAAGCGCTCTTGCCCGGGCCCGTACCCCTGGAGTCCCGGCTCGACCGAGAACGTGAGCACGGAGGACGTATCGAAGCCGGGATCGATCGCCAATCGCGTGCGCATCGATCGCGTGAGCAGCGTCGCGCCGAGAATCAGCGTGACCGACACGGCCACCTGCGCGATCGTCAGCGCATGCCGGAGGCGACGACGGCTGGCCGTCTGCGACCGACCGGCGGCATGCAGGGCGGACGCCACCTCGACGCGTGAAAGAGAGAACGCGGGTAGGACGCCGGCCAGACAGGCGACGATCGTC
>JBLNGH010000397.1:0-9907 GCA_050264575.1 Acidobacteriota bacterium
CGAGAGGGGGGATGCCGGATTCGTACGGCGTGTTCTTTTCCGGCGTGACGCGACGGCGAATCGTCAGGTGGGACAACGCGAGGATGAGAATCGCGTTGGCGACCACGAAGCCCATCAGCAGCAATATCGGCAGATACGTGCGATCCATCACGCTCCCGACTTCGTGAAATAATTCACTTGCTTCGCAGGTGATAAGCTATCCTGCGCCCGGATTGAGTGTCAACGTGTTCGCGCTTCGCCCGCGCACGCGAGCAAGCAGAAGCGGGATGCGGGAAAGCGCCACGCGAAAATTCGTTCGCGACGCGCCCGTCGCGCGCTTGACTTCGTTATCTTCACGCGCCGAAAAGGGCTCGTCGCTCATCCGCCTGTGCTCGTTCTCCCGCCTCCCTCTCCGCCTCCCGCCTCCCCAGCATGTCCATACAATCCGACCGCTGGATCACACGCATGGCGCTCGAGCATCGCATGATCGAGCCCTTCGAGGATCAGCAGGTCCGCCAGGGGGTCATCTCTTACGGCGTCTCGTCGTATGGCTACGACATCAGGGTGGCCGACGAGTTCAAGGTCTTCACGAACATCAACAACACCGTCATCGATCCCAAGAGCTTCGATCCGCGGTCGTTCGTGGACATCAAGGCCGACACGTGCATCGTCCCGCCCAACTCCTTCGCGCTGGCGCGGACGATCGAGTACTTCCGCATCCCGCGTGACGTGCTGACGGTGTGTCTCGGCAAGTCGACCTACGCGCGCTGCGGCATCATCGTCAACGTCACGCCGTTCGAGCCCGAGTGGGAAGGCACCGTGACGCTGGAAATTTCCAACACCACGCCGCTGCCCGCCAGGATTTACGCGAATGAAGGGATCGCTCAGGTGCTGTTCTTCCAGAGCGACGAGCCCTGCGAGCGCTCGTACGCCGACAAGAAAGGGAAATACCTCAAGCAGCAAGGTGTCACGCTGCCAAAGATCTGACGCGTGCATTGGTAATGGGTAATCGGTAATTGATAATGGAAGAGCACGATGCTCTTGGTTGCCATTACACAATTACCAATTACCCATTACCAATTTCAGTCGCGCCGAATCCAGCCGGTTGACGGATCCGTCTAAACGCACATGAAGCTTTCTTTGAATGTACTTATCGTGTGTCTGTTTTCGGCCATGCCGCTGTGGGCGCAGACGGCGGCGCCGGCGCCGGCCGCACGATCGGCGCCGCCCGCGCAGGAATTCCGCGTCAGTGCGGCGACTTCGGCGGTCGAGCTCGACGGGCGACTGGACGAGACGGCGTGGCAGAGCGCAACGGCGATTCCGATCAGATACGAGTGGTTTCCCGGCGACAACACGCCGGCGTCGGTCGAGACGACGTGCCTGGTCACTTTTGATCGGAGCCACCTCTACATTGGTTTCCGGGCGAAGGATCCGCAGCCCGCGAGCATCCGGGCGAACCTCGCCGATCGCGACGCGCCGTTCCAGGACGACACCGTCGGCTTCATGCTCGACACGTTCAACGACGGCCGGCGCGCCTTTCAGTTCCGCATCAACGCGCGCGGCGTGCAGATGGACGCCTTCAACAGCGACGTCGACGGCAGCGAGGACTGGTCGTGGGACGCCATCTGGGACGCTCGTACGGTCATCGACGAGAGCGGCTACACCGTCGAAGTGTCGATTCCGTTCAGCTCCCTTCGGTTTCAGCGCACCACCGGTCCGCAGACCTGGGGATTCCTCGCGATGCGCGACCTGCCGCGGTCGACGCGCGTGCGACTGCGATCGAGCTACACCGATCGCAATCGCACCTGCATCGTGTGCCAGTTCGACAAGCTGACCGGCTTCGAGGCGATTTCTCCCGGGCGGAACATCGAGTTCGATCCCACCTTCACGGTCGCGCGCACGGACGTCCGCGATCCGTTTCCCGCCGGCAGTCTGCAAGCCGGCGACGCCGATCCACAAGCGGGGCTGTCGGCGCGCTGGAGCATCACGCCGAACGTCGTCTTCAGCGGTACCGTCAACCCGGACTTCTATCAGGTGGAGGCGGACGCGGCGCAGCTCGACGTGAATACCCGGTTCCAGCTGTTCTTTCCCGAGAAGCGTCCGTTCTTCCTCGAGGGGCAGGACTTCTTTTCCACGCCCATCGACGCGGTCTTCACGCGCACGGTCGTCGATCCGCGCTGGGGCGCGAAGGTCTCGGGCAAGGAAGGGCCGCACGGGTTCGGCGTCTTCACGACGCAGGACGACCGCACCGGCATCACGATTCCGGGCTACGAGGGATCCGATTTCCGGAGCCTCGATCAGCATTACGTGGGCAACGTGTTCAGGTATCGCCGGGATCTCGGCCGGAGTGGCTCAACGCTTGGAGCGCTGTACACGGGCCGTCAGAGCACGGAAGGGGAGCCGTATTCGAACCGGGTCGGCGGGATCGACGGGCTCTTCCGGTTCTCGGGGACGGACTCCGTCGGCGCGCAGTGGCTCGGATCGCGCACGGAGTACCCGGCGTCTATCGCCGCGGACTTCGATCAACCGATTGATCCGTTCAACGGTCAGGCGTACGCGTTCAACTACAACCACGGATCGCGCCACTGGAACTGGGGCGCGCAGTCGAACGGCAGCTCGCCTGACTTTCGCGCCGACAGCGGGTTCGTGCCGCAGGTCGACATCCGCGTCTATCGCGGGAACGGCGGGTACACGTTTCTCGGCAGCACGTCCCGGTGGTTCAACGAGATCTTCATCGGCGCCGGCGCCGATCGGACCGAGGACTGGCACGGGGAACGCGCGTCGTGGGGCTGCGATTTTCCGATCGAATACAACGGCCGCTGGCAGATGTCGGTGAACTACAACCCGGCCTGCAACTACGAGTACTATCTCGGCCGGCGCTACACGAACTTCCGTCACAACTTCTCGTGGAGCATCCGGCCGTCAGGGCTGTTTTCGCTGTACTTCAATTCGACCACGGGAGGCACGATCGATTTCGACAACGCCCGCAAGGCCGATCAGGTTCGACTCGGGACGGGCGGCACGTTCAACCTGTTCGCTCGCATCGAAGGCAGCCTGGATTACACGCGATTCGCGCTCGACGTCGAGCCGGGCCGGCTCTTCACGGCCAACCAGACGCAGACGCGCATCCTCTATCACCTCAGCCTGAAGACGTTCGTGCGGGCGATCGTGCAGTACACGGACATCGGTCGCGATCCGTCGCTCTATCTCTTTCCGGTCACCGAGCGATCGAAGCGTCTCTTCACGCAGTTTCTATTCAGCCACAAGCTGAATCCCCAGACGGTCTTTCTCGTCGGCTATTCCGACAACGGCATCGGCACGCAGACCGCCAGCGTGACGAAGACGGATCGGACGTTCTTTTTGAAGATTGGATACGCGTGGGTGCTCTGAGTCGTTATTAGAGCTCGCCCAAAAGAAGGGACATGAAGCCCATGAAGGACATGAAGGGCATGAAGAAGAGATTCTGGTCTTGTTTTTCTTCACGTGCTTCATGATCTTCATGTCCTTCATGTCTTTCTTTTGGGGCTACTGAATTGGTGGTCGATTTCCAATAGCAGTTCGGCGGCCGGGCCACGCAAAGCGACGTCCACGACCTGTGACGCGTCTGTAGTGTCGAGATTGATCTCAACCGTGAACGCGCCGCGACGCTTCGCCTGGTAGACCAGCCCGGCAGCCGGGTAGACCACGGCCGACGTGCCGATCGTCAGAAACACCTCGCAACCGGTTGCCTCAGTCGCGCGCGCGACATCGTCCGCATCCAGGCTCTCGCCGAACCAGACGACGGCTGGGCGGACGATGCCGCCGCAGTGGGGACAGCGGGGCGGAAGAGTGGGGAAGGGCGCGGTGTCGTCGCGCCAGTCGCGGCGGCCGGCCGTGCAGCGCTGCCAGCAGCGGACGTGCCAGATCGATCCGTGGAGCCGCACGAGCCGCTCGGCGCCGGCTTTCTCGTGCAGGCCATCGACGTTCTGGGTGATGAGCGTGAAACCGGGCTTCTGTTGAGTCCACCGCGCCAGCACGTCGTGCGCCGCGTTGGGTTTGGCGCCGGCGACCATCTGACGCCGCCAGTCGTACCACTCCCACACGAGCTTGGGGTCGTTCTCGAAGGCTTCCGGCGTCGCGAGCGTCTCCGCGCGGACTTTTTTCCAGAGCCCGTCGGCGCCGCGGAAGGTGGGAATGCCGGAGGCGGCGGACACGCCGGCGCCGGTCAAGGCGGTGATTCGGTTCGCAGACTGGAGGCGTGCGAAGACGTCGTCGAGCTGGCCCACGTGAACAGGCTATCGCGGTTGTCCGTTGGATGGGGTGGTGTGGCGTTTGCAGTCGACGCGGGCCGGTGCAATCATGAGCCGCCGAACCGATGAAACCAACCCTCTTTGTAGGGTCGTCGTCTGAGAGCCTCGACATCGCATATGCCGCGCAGAAGAATCTTGAAGACGTTGCCGAGGTAGTCGTCTGGACCCAGGGTATCTTCGAACTCACCAAGTCATACCTCGAGTCTCTGCTGGAGGCTCTCGAAGACACTGAATTCGGCCTTTTTGTCTTTAGCGCCGATGACGTCGTGAGAATCCGCGGCACCGAGATGCCGACTGCGAGAGACAACGTCGTTTTTGAACTTGGTCTATTTACGGGGCGTCTCGGTCGAGACCGTGCCTTCATCCTGATGCCCAAGAATTCGGACTTCCATTTACCCACGGACCTTCTCGGTGTCAGCACTGCGACGTTTCAGCCGCCGTCCCGGCCCGATCGGCTGCAAGCGGCATTGGGACCGGCTTGTCACGATATCCGTCTGGCGATCCGCAAGCACGCTGTCCTCCGTAATCCGGCCAGCCCGAAGCCGGCGGACCTGGGGCTGTTATTGACAGTCTTGATTCCCGAACTCGAGCGGCAACATCTCTTCAATCTTGCGGATGGGAAGACGAAGGGCTACAAGGGCGGCGGCAGCGTCCGTTCCGAGCTGCGACATCTCCGTTCGATCGGATTGATCAGGAAACACACCGGCCGACGCATTGGAGAGCTGAAGTCAGAAGGTGTGTATGACATCGCTGATGTACTCGAGCTGACGGATCTCGGACGTCAATGGGTTGCGAAGCTGAGAGACAGCGACTGATGCGTATTCCGTTGACTGCAATCACCGCGCGTTGACGCGCCGTGACGAGCGGGATACGATAGAAAGTCTGGATGCACACGGCGGATCACCGCCGTGCGCAGCCAACGATCTTGACGCGGGGTGGAGCAGTCCGGTAGCTCGTTGGGCTCATAACCCAAAGGTCGGGGGTTCAAATCCCCCCCCCGCAACCAATATTTACGGGGGTTTTCGCGAAAGCGAAGACCCCCGTTGCTGTTCCATCCAACATTCATTCAACAAACGAAGGCAAATCGATGGAGATCGAGGCTTTTCTCGAAAGGTTCGTCGAGGGGTACTTGTTCGGTGATCTCGAGTCGATGGCTCAGGTCAGGCTCGAAGGTCGCAAGTACGGCAACTGCGGTTATTCCATGGTGCTTGTCGAACTGGCCGGCGCGGAATTGCTCGGCGCGAGACGTTCACCAGCCGGTTCCCGGATTTTCGGGGGGTAGCCATCGACTCCACCGATCCGCCGCGATTCGAATCGCAGGCCGCCTATCTCGATCGCCATGCGCTGCTCACTGCCGACGAACGGCGCGCGCTCCCTGAGGACGCCTTCGAGCCGGAGACGCTGGCGCCATGAGCACGTTGCGCTCGCGCCACGCGGCGATCGTGCCGGCGCCGGTGCGCCGCGCGGAGTTTGACGCGCTGACCGGTCGCGTCACGGCGCTCGAGGCGGCGCAGGTCGGGCGAGCGGGCATTGATGCGTACGACAGTGCCCTCCTTCTCGCGATCGGCGAGCACAGCCGCGGTGAGGCGTGGCGCTGTGCCGACGCGATCGGATGGGCCGCGACGTCTCCGGCGTTGAGGCGCGCGCTGTGCGAGGTGGATGTCGACAACAAGACGAGCCTCGGCCTGTGGTGCCGAAAGATGGTGAACAGGCCGGTGGGCGATGTGGTGCTGCGCCGGGTCAGTCGCGAGGCCGGTGGGCGTCTCTGGCGCGTGGTGCTGTGCCGATGATCGGCACGACCGGCACGCGCGGCAATCATGTCCTCATGGACACCGTATTCACCAAAGAAGAGATCGTTCAGCACAAGTCGATCGGGGCCGTGCGTTGGCTGGCCGCGAAAGCGCTGGCGCCGCAAGACAGCGTGACGCCCGTTGAATACTTTCGCAGTCGTTGGGGACGGTCTGCGGCGCTCGCGGACATCGAACGCAGCTATGAGAAGGCCCTGATCCCGATTGGCACCGGTACCCCCGGCAACTGGGCCGCCGGCTTGGCGGGGACGTTCTCATCGGACTTGTTCTCGGCCCTTCTCCAAAGTGCGCAACCATTTTCCACTCTGGGCCGGCTCGGACTATCAGGGCGCCGTTTTCGACGCCGATTGTCATCGATACGACGACCTCGACCGCGACGGGCTCCCCGAGCGCGCCCACCTTTTGGCGCGCGGCACCGGCCGGGCAAAAGGTTGTGGTCGCGAATGCGTTCGACACCGTGACGCTCGAGCCGCTGGTGGCGAGCGCGATTCTCGTCACGACGGTCGAACTTCTGCGGTTTGCGCGCGCGGGCAGCGAAACGTACCTGCGCGATTGGCTGGGCCGGACGATCGTGAATTTTATCGACCGCGCCCTGCTCGACCCGTCGATCGCGGGCGTGGCGAATGCCTCGCCGGCGTCGATCACCTTTGGCGCGACCGAGGTGCCCGCGACCGGCGAGCCGCGCGTCGATATCCAAAACCTGATTGAAACCTATGTGAGTGAAGGTCGTGAGCTCTCGTCGGCCGTCGTCGCGCTCTCGAGTGCGAATGCGGCGGCGCTGCGCTTGCTCGACGCGGACGAGTTTCGCGACTTGACGATCAGCGGCGGCAATATTTGCGGCATTCCGGCTGTCGCGGGCGCGGGCTGCGACAACATCATCGCGCTGATTGACCGATCCCGCGTGGTCGTGGCCGATGATGGCGAAGGCAACATCAGCACCTCGCAGGCCGGCAGTCTCGAAATGACCGACGAATCCAGCTCGCCTGTGGCGACGCAGTTAGTCAGTTTGTGGACCAGTAATTCAATCGCGTTGCGGGTTGACAAGTACATCAACTGGGCCTCTAACTCCGGCGTCGTGTTTTTGCAGCGAAATTATCTAGGGACGGGCAGTCCATCGTGAGCGCCGAGAAGAGTTTCGTGACGCGTGCCCACTTGGACGCCACCATCCGTGGCACGGTCGAGGCGGTCCGCGACGTCCTGAACGAACTGGACGATCGCGTCAAGCGACTCGAGGGTGCGCCCAGTGCGCTGGCCTTCCTGGGTGCTTGGGACCCTGCCGTCACCTACCACCCTAATCAGGTCGTCCAACACGCGGGCACGGCATGGTGCTCCACGATGACCAGCACGGGCGTGCCGCCGAGCACGTCGGACTTCGCGAGCAACTGCTGGAAAGTTTCTTACCAGTCGCGGTCGTGATGGCCGAGCCGGCCGCGATGCGCCGGGTCATTCATGATCACGGGAAGCGGGTTTCGATCGTGGGATGATCTCCGCGAGCATCTGCGAGAACTGGCCGATGACGTCGTGCGCGACACCGTGTCACGCGCGTTGCTCGCCGGTGCGGATGATATCGATCTGTTAGACGAGATGATCGCGTGCACGCGCGCGTCGAACTACCGCCGAATTGACGAGGCCATTGAAAACCTTCGCGAGAGTGGCCTGCTGCGCGAGCGGTCGTGAATACCGCACACAAGGGCCGCCGGGCTGAATGGAAGGCCCGCACGCTGCTCGAGGCCGCCGGCTTCTCGGTGTGCCGGGCCGCCGCCAGTAGAGGCCCCTGCGATTTGATCGCGTGGGACGCGACCTCGATCCGATTCGTGAGCGTCAAGAGCGGCAGCAAGTACGCAACCGCGATCGAGCGCGAGCAGTTAGCGCGAATCCCTGCGGTCCGGGCGTCTGATACCGGGCCTTATGTCGCTAATGCTTCCTATCCTTGTCTGCGTAGTTGCACGAAGGCGGAGAGCCTGCTAGAACCGCACGATGCAGAGAACCCTCCTCGTCTGCCTGGTCACGATCGCCACGACCGTGATAGCGGGTTGTGGTGATGACGGGCCGATGTCGCCAAGTCCTTCAGACCAGATGACCATCACCTCGGTGACGCCGGACAGCGGCCTGGCTACGGCTACCACGGCCATTGTGATTAAAGGCACGGGGTTTCGATCCGGCGCACAAGTCAGCGTGGGCGGCGTGGACGTCTTAAGCAACGTCTCGAATTCGACCACGATTACGGCCTCCGCACCTGCGCACGCCGTCGGCCCTGTCGACGTCGTCGTCAGCCAGTCGCTGGCATCGAGGGCGACGTTGCCGGGCGGCTTCACCTATCTGCCGGCGGTGACCGCAGTGGCTATCTCAGGGAAGCTGGTGCTGGAGCGCATTGGCGAGACCAGTCAGCTCACCGCGACGGCGACGTTCGCAGACGGATCGACCAGGAACGTGACCACCAGCACGCGCTGGAGCGTCGCCATGCCGTCGATCGCGAGGATCGGGCCTGACGGGCTGCTGGTCGCGGTGGGCGAAGGTGTCACCGCCATCTTCGCGCAGTATCCAGCGACGGGCACCGGCAACACGATGCGCTTCGCCAACGCGCTGGCCAGCGTCACACCGTTGGGCACCTTCGCCGTCTCGGGACGCACGCGAGAGCCCGGCGCCGGAGATCTGAACGGCGTCCTAGTCCGCAACCCCGCATCGGGACGATCGGCGACGTCCGCCAACGGCACCTACACGTTTGGCGGCTTGACCGACGATAGCCTCTCGCTCACGCTCAGCGGCTTCGAGCCGGTCGAGATCAGAGCGACGCGGAACGGCTTCGACGACGTCCCGATGCAAAGGATCCTGCGCATCGACGCCGACGGCCCGGCGGTCACGAGCCGGATCGCGCCGAACGACCTCGCGTACGACGTCGGTGCGGGCGCGCGCTGTGAACCCTGTCGGCTGATTCGCATCAACGGCAGCGGCAGCCTGACCGTGCTCCTCACCTGGACGGCGCCGTCGCGCGTGCTGAGCATCTGGCTCAACGGCGCCAGGATCACGCCGAACGCCGGCGCACAGGCACTGGACGTGCCGGTCGTCGGCAGTGGCGAAGCGATCCTGTATGTCGGCAGCACCGTTTCGCTCGGCAACCAGGAGCACATTCCGTTTTCGATACGTGCCACGCGGTGACGACGAGTAACGCGGGTGCGGGTTCTCACTCTCGCAACGCCACGACCGGATCCACCCTCGTTGCCCGTCTCGCCGGCAACCACGCTGCGAGCGCGATCACGAGCGCGCGCAGCGCCACCGCCGCCGCGATCGTCGTCGGCTCGGCATCGGGGCCAATCCGGACGTCGTGGAGCAACTTGGAGGCGCGCGAGTTGCGCTGAGGTGCTGTTCCCGTCGGCGCCGCATGACCTGTGAGAATCCTGACTGTGGAGGAAGTTCAGCCGGAACTGCGGCTGCGGCAGGAACCGATCTAAACCCTCCGCGTGCTCGATCCGCCAAAAGCCTGGCATCGTCCAACATCCATCCAACATCCATCCATCAAATGGGGCAGAAACGACACGACTGAGCGGGAACGAGAGGGAAGGCCAGTAGGCGAAAAACCCAACGAATACGGGTGTTTCTCGACTCAGCCGGAATTAGAAGGACTAAGCTAGAAGGCCTGATCTTGGGCTCATAACCCAAAGGTCGGGGGTTCAAATCCCCCCCCGCAACCAATTCTTGATCTGGGGGCTTCGCCCCCAGACCCCCTACACACTCACTCGCGCAACTCGCCTCCAGTGAAAAGCACGTAGGCAAGTTGCGCTGCGTTCGTGTGGCTCGCTCGCACGGCTCGCTCGCTTTTGATCTGGGGGCTTC
>JBLNGH010000398.1:0-8614 GCA_050264575.1 Acidobacteriota bacterium
CTGAATGAAGACCGGGCCTTGCGTCTGAACAGCAAATCAATAATCAGAGACACGCGAGCGGGCGGGGTGGGGTTGTCCTGCAGAGCGAAGTCGGAGCGGCGCGCGATCTGTGCGCGCCTGGTTGCGACTCTGAGCGAAGCAGGGCAACCCCACCCCGCCCGCGAGCCACGTTATTCAGCCGCGGCTCGCAGCGGATCGCGCAGCCAGAAGAAGATCGCGGCGGCGGAAATCTGCATCACGAGACCGAAGACGACGAGCGCGGTGAGCGATTGATCGTAGAGCCAGCCCATCGCGAGGCTGCCGGCGAACCAGGCGACGCCGTAGACCGCGTTGAATACACCGAAGGCGGTGCCGCGCTTGTTCATCGACACGACCTGGGCGATGCCGGCGCGGAGCGTCGCATCCTGCACGCCGTGGCCGGCAGCCCAGCAGACGGCCGCGAGCACGGCCCCGGTGACGCCGCCCAGGAATCCGAGCGGCAGCGCCAGCATCGTGACGAGAATGCCGACGGCGAGCACCGTCAACCCAAAGCGATCGAACAGCCGTCCACATAGGAACGCCGTCAGGCCGACGACCCCCATCGCGACGGAATAGAGCAGCGGGATGTACTGCGGCGCGAACATGCCGGCCTGATCGACGTAGTGAAAACTCAGAAGACCCCAGTCGACGAAGCCGCACGCAAGCAGCGCCGACGCGACGACGTACCACCAGAACACGCGCGTCAAGGGTTGCGGCGGCTTCGGCTTCGGCGGCGTCTGCGGCACGTGCCGGAACGTCCAGGCGAGCAGAATCGCCGACAGCGCGAACAGCGCGGGAATACCGAGCAGCAGAAACGCAGGCCCGTAGCCCGTCACGCGGGTCAGCGCGATCGCCATGAGCAGCGGGCCGACGACAGCGCCGATCTGATCCATGGCGGCGTGCAGGCCGAATCCGGTCCCGTGCCCGACGTGCTCGGTCGCCTCGGAGAGCAGCACGTCGCGCGCGGGACCGCGAATCGCCTTCCCCGTCCGCTCGAGCACGACGAGCAGCGTCGCCACCTGCCACGAACCGGCGAACGCCAGCGCCGGGATCGCGATCACGTTCAGGCTGTAACCGAGGATCGCGATCGCCCAGTAGGCGTGCGTCCGGTCCGCGAGACGGCCGGAAAAGAAGCGCAGGCTCGCCGCCAGCATCTCGCCGAGCCCGGAGATGAAACCCACCTGAAACGCCGTCGCGCCGAGCGACTTCAGATACGGACCGCGAATGGCGTCCGCGCCTTCGTAGGTCATGTCGGCAAACAGACTGACGATGCCGAGGCAGACGATGAAGCGGAAGGCCGAGCGGCGATCAGCGGCGGAAACAGCGACGGAGGAGGCGTTCACGCGGGACGATTCTATGAAACTTCGAAGTTTGAAGTTCGAAGTTCGTTCTCAGTCCACGAGAATCCCGAGCGTCTCGAGCACCGCGAGCACGCCGAGAACGAGGAGCGCGGCCGTGCCGACGTACCGCACCACACGCGCCGAGACGCGCGACGCAATCCACGTCCGGACGGCTGCGCCGAGCGACGCCGCGAGAATCCCCTTCGTGACCATCGCCGCCACCGCGCCCGCCCAGACGACGATGGCGGTCGGCAGGCGCGCGGCCGCCGTCGAGACGAACTTGGCAGCCATCGCGGCGGCCGTGATCATGCCGACGTCGCCCCACTCGGAAAAAAAGATCGCCGCGAACGCGACCATCATGCCGCTGAGAATCGCCTTGTCCTTGGCCTTCTCCGGGCGCACGTCAGGCTTGCGCCACAGCATGATCGCGACGCCAATGAAGCTCGCGGCGGTGACGACCGCGACGAACGGCTTGGGCAATCGCGAAATCGCATCGCCGACGGCCACCGCCACCGCCATCTTTCCCGAGAACGCGAGCCCCATCCCCAGCATGATCGACGCCGACGTGTAGCGGGTCGCGAGGACCCCGGTCGTATACAGCAGTTTGTCGCCGACGATTTCCGCGATGAAAACCGCGCCGTAGGTGGCCAGAAAGATCGTGAACATCGCGCGGAACTTATCGCACGAGCGATCTTGTTACGACTAGTAATAGTAGATGAGTAAGGAGCGGCACCTACCCCTGAAACACGACCTGAATGTGGCAGCCGCCGCCGGGAGGGGCGTCGGCAATCGCAATCGTGCCGCCCAGCCGCGCGACGATCGCCTTCGCGATCGCGAGACCGAGTCCGCTGCCGTCAACCGCGATCGCGCGGGCCGTCGCGCCGCGATAGAAGCGATCGAAGACATGCGGACGGTCTGCCGGATCGATCCCGATGCCCGTGTCGATCACGTGAAGCGTGCCGGCCTGACCGGCCGGCTCGGGCTCGAGGCGCAGCGTGATGCGACCGCCGGCAGGCGTGTAGCGGATGGCGTTGGCCAGCAGGATGAGCAGCAATCGTCGCAGCGACTCCGGCGTCCCCGCGACCGCGATGGGCGCATCCGGCACCTGAAGATCGAGGTCGACGCCCGCGCGCGTGACGGCGGCGCGCACGTCATTGGCCGCGTTGCGCGCCACTTCGCCGAGATCGGCGAGAGTGCGCTCCCGTGGCTCGACGCCGGCATCGACGCGCGCCAGGGCGAGCAGATCGTCGACGAGCGCGGACATTCGCTCGGCGTGCGTCAGCACTTCGCGCAGCGCCTCGCGATATTCCTCGGGGCTGCGCTCGCGTGTCAGCGCCAGATCGGCCGTCGCGCGCACGAGCGTCACCGGGGTCCGCAGCTCGTGCGAGGCATCGGCGGTGAGCTGCGACATGTCGGACACGGCAGCTTGCAGCCGCGCCAGCATCTCGTTGAACGTGGTCGCCAGACGCTGCAGCTCGGCGTCGGCCGTCGACGCGTCGAGCCGCCGCTCGAGGCTGCGCACGGTGATCGCCTGGACGTCCTGCGTCATCCGGTCGACCGGAACCAGCGCGCGGCCCGTTATCCAGTACCCGCCAGCGCCGGCCGCGATCACGACGGCTGGCACCAGCAGTACCAGCGCCCACTGGAAGCGCCGCAGGGCGTCGAAGGCCTGCTCCATCGGCTCGGCCACGAGCACGTGATAGGTGTTATCGCGCGCGGTCACGATGCCCGTCGCCACCCGGAACGGTTGCCTGCCGATCTGCTGATCGGGCGCGAGTCCCGCCGGCCGGGCACCCGCCAGCTGAGCGAGCATCGTCCACCCGGGCAAAGCCGGCCGGCAGAAGACTTCGCCGTCCGCGCCCGTCACTTCGAGAAAAGTGTCACCGCTCGTGAGCTGCGCGAACTCGAGAAACTCGTCGCGAAGTCCTTCGGGCGTCAGCGCCTCGCGCTCCGCGTTCTCGACGAAGTGACGGACTCCTTCGATCTTGCCGGCAAGGGTCGCGTCCGCGGCACCGATCAGGCTCCGCCGGACGAGCCACCAGCCGCCGATCGCCAGGAGCACCATCGCCGGCGCGAGCACAGCCAGATACCAGGCGGTCAACCGCACGCGCAGCGACGGGCGCCTCACGTCTCGGGCTCCTCCCGCAGCGAGTATCCGACGCCGCGCACGGTGTGAATCAATCGCATGCGGCCGGGCGCATCGATCTTGTGCCGGAGCGATTTCACGAAGGCGTCGAGCGTGTTGCCTTCGACCTGCCGGCCGACACCCCACACCTGTTCGATCAACGCATCGCGCGTGACGACGCGCCCCGCGTGCCGCAGGAGATGCTCGAGCAGATTGTGCTCGGTTCGTGTCAGCGCGATCGGCTGACCCGCGCGCGTCACCAGGCGAGCCGCAGAATCCAGCGTCAGATCCGCCACCTGCAGCGTGACCTGGTGTGTGGCGGGACCGCGGCGCCCGAGCGCCCGCACCCGCGCGAGCAACACGGCGAACGCGAACGGCTTCACGAGATAGTCGTCGGCGCCCGCGTCCAGGCTCGAGACGATATCGCTGGAGGCGTCGCGCGCGGTGAGCATCAGCGCCGGAGTCCGGTCGCCTTGGGCGCGCAGCCGGCGCACGACCTCGACGCCGTCGAACCCGGGCAGCATCAGGTCGAGGATCAGCACATCGAACTGCCCGGCGCCCGCCAGGTCGACGGCCTCCGGGCCGGTCGCCGCCGCCTCCACCGCGTGCCCCTCCTCGGCGAGACCGCGCCGCACGATGGCGCGCATTCGCGGGTCGTCTTCCGCCAGGAGCAGCCGCACCACGCCATTTTCGCAGGGTCCCGCACAGCCGCAATCTTCAGACGTTCTTCAGATTCACGTGATGAGATAGCTGGCGAGCTTCCCTACTGATCGCCGTGACGCCCCACGCAAGCTGTGGTCTCGCCGGCAGCGAGGTGCCCCCATGCGCCACCGTTTCACCCTGGTATTCGGGCTCGTCAGCGCTCTGATCATCGTGCTGTTGGTCTGGCCGCTTGCCGCGGCCGTGCAAGGAACCTACGCGAAAACCGCCGAGATTCCGGTTGGCGGCTCCCCGGCTTTCGACTACCTCAACGTCGACAGCGCCGCCAAGCGGCTGTACCTCACCAACGGTACGCAGGTCGTCGTCATCGACACCGAGAAGAACGCTGTCATTGGCAAGATCCCGGCAGGTCCCGGCGTGCACGGCATCGCAATCGCGCCGGGCGATCGCGGGTACATCACGAACGGCGGCGAAGACACCGTCAGCATCGTCGACCTGAAGACGCTGCAGGTGCTCGACAAGGTTTCGACCAAGGGATCGGATCCGAGCGTGCGGCAGAATCCGGATGCGATCTGCTATGAGCCCAAGCAGAAGGAAATCTATGCGTTCAACCACAGCGGGAAGTCCGCGACCGTGATCGACGCGGCCGGCAAGGCGGTCGCGCAGATTCCGCTTTCGGGAACCGCGGAAACCGGCCAGGCCGATCCGGCGCTTGGACGGGTGTTCGTGAACATCGAAGACACCGATTCGATCGACGTGATCGACATCGCGACGCACAAGGTGGTCGCGAACTGGAAAGTCGCGCCGGCGTCGAGCCCGACCGGCATGGCCATCGACCTCGCGACGCACCGGCTGTTCGTCGGCGGCGGACCGAGCACCGTGATGATCGATGCGAAGACCGGCAACGTGCTCGCGAGCGCGCCCATCGTCAGCGGCACGGACGCGACGTGGTTCGATCCGGCGATGCAGATGGTTTTCAGCTCCGGGACCGGGAACGGCGGCGGCATCACGATCATGCATGTCGATGGTCCGAGCAAGCTGACCGTGGTGCAAACGCTCGCGACTGCGCCGCGCGCGCGGACGATGGCGCTCGACACGGCCACACATCGTCTCTATGTCGCGGCACAGAAATACGCGCCCGTCGATCCCAACGCGCCGCCTCCGCCCCCTCCCCCGCCGACTGCGACAGGACGCGGCCGGCCTGCAGGACCGCCGGCCATTCCGGACTCGTTCCACGTGATCGTGTTCGGGATGTCGAAATAGGCTGCCCGGCGTGATGCCTGGAACACGCTGTAGGGCGGGGCTTCAGCCCCGCCGCGTTGCGATCCTGATCGTCGCGTTGCCGCTGGCGCTCCACGCGCAGCAACCGTTGCCATCCTCACAAGCGTTGACGCTCGATGCGGCCTTCGAGCGCGCACTGGCGGCCAATCCGACGCTGACGGCCGCGCGACTGGCGCGGCCGGTCGCGACCGCGGGCGTGGCGGTCGCCGGCGAGCATCCGAATCCCGAGATTTCGTACGAGAACGAGCGCGAGACGCCGCGTCAGGCCATCGGCACGACGTTTCCGATCGAGCTCGGCGGCAAGCGATCGCGCCGGATTGCGCTCGCCGAAGCGGGCGTCGCTGCGAGCGACGCCGAGCTGGCCCGCACGATCGCCCGCGTTCGCAACGACGTCCGTCGCGCGTATTTCGAGGTCGTCGCCGCATCGCAGCACGCGGCGGCGGCCGACGATCTCCGGCAGCTCGCGGTCCGCGCGCGCGATGCGGCACAGGCTCGATTCACCGTCGGCGACGTGCCGCGCCTCGAGCTGCTCCAGACGGAGCTGGCGCTGGCCGACGTCGAGAACGAAGTCGTGGCGGCGCGAGGTGAGGTCACGGCGACGCGGGCCGAGCTGAACGCGCTGCTCGGCCAGGCCGCCGACACGCCGCTCACGCTCTCTGATGGCCTGTCCGCGACGGCATTGCCGGCGATGGCGGACATCCTCGCGCGCGTCACGCAATCCAACACCGAGATCGCCGTGCTCGATCGCCGCATCGAGGAACAGATCGCCAGGCGCGATCTCGCCAGCGCGCTGCGCACGCCGGACCTGTCCGCCGGCGGCGCGCTCACCTACGACGCGCAGCCCGAATTCAGCACCGGCTGGCGCGCGAGCATCGCGCTCACCATCCCGGTCTTCACCACGCACCGCGCGGGCGTGGCGCTCGAAGAAAGCGAGCTGAGCCGGCTCAAGGCCGAGCGCGCCGCCCTCGTGGCGACCACGACGGGTGCGGTAACGGCAGCCTTTCACCGCGCCGAGTCGGCGCGCGAGCAAGTCACCCGCTTCGAATCAGAAATCCTGCCGAGGGCGCTCGACGTCGAGCGCATGGCCCAGGACGGCTATGCCGCCGGCCAGACCGGATTGCCGCAGCTCATCACGGTGCTGCAGCAGGGCCGCGACATTCGCCGGCGCAGTCTCGAGGCCGCGCTCGGGTATCAGCACGCGCTCGCCGAGCTCGAGCGCGCGATGGGCGTGCCACTCCGATGATGTCATCCGCCATTCGTCTCGTCGCCGCTCTTGCCGCGACCGTCGCCGTGACCGCATGCGCTCACGAGGCCGTCGAACAGGTGGAAACGGCCGCGGCGGTTCCTGTGACCGTCGAGGCCGCAAAAGTCGAAACGCTCGAAGGCACCATCACCGTTTCCGGTACGGTGGCGCCCGGGCCGGGCGCGGATCTGCTCGTCACGGCGCCGGAATCAGCCCGGATTGCCGAGATACCAAAGGCGGAAGGGGATGTCATCCGCCGCGGCGATCTGCTCGTGCGGTTCGACATTCCCAGCCTGACCGCCGAGGCCGATGCGAAGCGCGCGTCGCTGAAGCAGGCGCAGGCGCGGCTCGATACCGCGAAAGCCAACGTCACGCGGCTCGCGCCGCTCGTCGAGCGCGGCGTCACCGCGCAGCGCGATCTGGACGAGGCACGCCGCGCCGAAGCGGAGGCGGAAGCGGACGTGGCCCAGGCGCAGAGCGCTGTCACGGCGTCGACGGCGTTGGTGGCGCGCGCGGTCGTGCGCGCGCCTTTCAATGGCGTCGTCGCCAAGCGCTGGCACAACCCGGGCGATCTGGTTGAACCGTCGTCGTCCGACCCGGTGATCCGGGTGATCGATCCGAGTCAGCTGCAGATTCTTGCCGCGGTACCCGTCGCGGATCTGACGCACGTGGTGCCCGGACGAAAAGGGCGCGCGACCGGTCCGGGCGGCGGCGAGCCGCAATCCGTCACGGTGCTGACGCGGCCCGCGCAGATCGATCCGAAAACGACCCTGGCGGATGTCCGGCTGGCGTTTGCCAGCCGCACGACGCTTCCGGCGGGGGCCGCGGTCACCGTCGAGATCGTCACGGAGACCCGTCCGAACGCGCTGGTCGTTCCCACGGCCGCCATTGTGCGCGAAGGCAACGAGGCGTTCGTGATGGTCGCGGGATCGGACAACAAGGCGCACAAGAAAATCGTCAAGACCGGACTCGAGTCGCGCGACCGCATCGAGATCCTGTCCGGACTCACGGCGGGCGATCAGGTCATCGTGCACGGGCAGGACGATCTGCCCGACAACGCCGCCATCACGGTCACGAAATGAATCCGGTCCGTCTCGCCGCGCGTCATTCGCGCGTCGTGCTGCTGGCGACCGTCCTCGTCGCGGCGGCCGGCGCCATCACGAGCACGTCGCTCCCGAGCGACATCTATCCGCCGCTGCAATTCCCCCGCATCGTCATCATCGCGCACAGCGGGATTACACCCGCACGGTCGATGATGCTCACGGTCACACGGCCGATCGAGCAGGCCGTGATGGAAGTGCCCGGCATCCGCCGCGTCCGATCGAAGACGTTCCGCGGCGCCGCGGAGATCTCGGCGCAGTTCGAGCCGGCGACGGACATGGTCGTCGCCCTGCAGATGGTTCAGAACCGCGTCGCGGAGACGCGGCCCGACCTCCCGGCGGACATCGACCTCATCGTCGAACGGATGACGCCGACGACGTTCCCGGTGTTCACGTTCGACGTGACCGGCGGGCTCTCGTCGGCCGATCTGCGCGACTACGGCTTTTACGTGATCCGCCCGGCGCTCGCGCGCGTCCCCGGCGTCGGCCGGATCGAAGTCCTCTCGAGCGACACCCGCGAAATCGAGGTCATCACCGATCCGCACAAGCTCGTCTCCGCGGGGTTGACGGTCGACGATGTGGCCGCCGCGCTCAAGGCGGAGAACACGCTCGCGCCGGTCGGCCGTTTCACCGAGACCGGCACGCAGCATCTCGTCCTCGGATCCGGCCTCTGGGATTCGGCCGGCGCCATCGGCGACACGCCGGTCGTCGTCCAGCGGGGATCGCCAGTGCGCGTCCGCGATCTGGCGACCGTTGTCCCCGGCGCGCCCGATCGGACGATGCTCGTCGTCGGCGCCGCGGGGGACGCGGCCACGGTGACCGTCTCTCAACAGCTCGGCGCCAACAT
>JBLNGH010000399.1:0-17033 GCA_050264575.1 Acidobacteriota bacterium
TTTCCTGGTGCTGTGGTGCGCGGCGGTAGTGGTCGCACAGGAAGCGCAGAAGTCGCCGTCGATTGCGGGCAAGTGGACGGTGACGCTGGTTACCGAGGCGTTCACGGCGACGCCGGCGCTCGACCTGAAGCAGGACGGCGAGAAACTTACCGGTACCTACACGTCGACGCAGTACGGGGCCTTTCCGCTCGAAGGGACGCTCAAGGGTCGCGCACTGGCATTCTCGTTCACGCTGAACGCCGACGGCACGCCGGTCGCGATGTCGTTCACCGGCGAGGTGGCGGCCGACGGGAAGACCATGAAGGGGCGCGCGACTCTCGGCGACCTGGGCGAGGCGAGCTGGACAGCTGAAAGACCCAAGGAGAAAAACACTGAAGTTGTGATCTGGTGATCTGAGGATCTGGGGATTCAAAAAGCGGTTTTCAAATCCCCGAATCCCCAGATCCCCAGCTCCCCAGATCACTAGATCACAACTTCACGTGCACTTTACTCCGCGGGGCTCGGCGGCGGTCCATCAGACGGACGAGCGACGCCCAGACGGCGGCGCGGAGCCGCCGGCGATCGTGGCGTGCGATCGCGCCTTTCCAGAATCCGCCTTCGATGAGCTCGCAGCCGTCCGGAATCCGGCCGAGCGGCAGCGGGTGCTTGTGCTCGCGCCCGTAGCGCTCGAGGACACCTTCGGGCGGCGGCTCGACATTGAAAATCACGACGTCGATCGGACGGCCGATTGCGGCCTGCAGCCGCTCGACCGCATCGCCGGCCGTGAAGCCGTTCATGCCGCGCCCCTCGGTCAGCAGGTTCGCCACGTGGATGATCGGTCCACGCATCTCGGCCAGCGCCTCGCGGCAGCCGTCGACGAGCAGGATGGGCAGCAGGCTCGTGAAGAAGCTGCCGGGTCCGATGACGACGGCATCGAGCGACCGAATCGTGGCGGCCACGGTCGGGTGAATTGACACAGGCGGATCCAGCCATACCCGGCCGATGGCGCCGCCGGCGGTTTGTCCGGCATCGACGTGCATCTCGCCGCGCGACGTGGACCCGTCGCCGTACGCGGCGCACAGCGTCGACCGCTCGACCGTGATCGGCCAGACGTGCCCTTTGCACCCGAGCAGCGTACGCAGGCCGTCGACGGCCGCGATGAAATCGCCGGTGTACTGCTCCATCATCGAGAGCAGCAGGTTGCCGCCGGTGTGCCCGGCGAGCCGGCCGTGTTCGAGCATCGGCAGCCGTGCCAGCAGGATCTTGCGGGCCTCGCGCTCGTTGCGCGCGAGCGTCAGCGTGCACTTGAGGACGTCGCCGGGCGGCAGTACCCCGAGTTCGTCGCGCAATTGGCCCGACGATCCGCCGCTGTCGAACATTGTCACGACCGCGTGCAGATCCACCCAGGGAATCGCCTTGAGCCCGCCAAGCAGACTCGGCAACCCCGTTCCCCCGCCGAAGCACCCGACCTTGAGTACGCGCAGCCGCATGAGCTGACCACCTAGAATACCAATGATGGGACTCGCGCTGTCCGACCGTTCACGGCGGGCGTTCGACCGCCTCATCGGCGACGCGCGCCGCGTGCTCGGCGATCGCTTCGTGGCGCTCGTCGTCTATGAGCCGGCCGCGGCGCTCGTGTTCACGACGTCCGTCACGCCGGCCGATCTCGACGCGCTGTCGGCGCTCGTCGACGCCTGGCACCGCGACGGACTGCGCACGCCGCTCGTCATGACGCCGGACGAGTTCCGGCGATCGCTCGACGCCTTCCCGCTCGAGTACCAGGCCATCATCGATCGGCATGTGGTGCTCGCCGGCCGCAGCCCATTCGCCGAAACGGAGATCTCGACGACCGATCTTCGCCGCGCGTGCGAGGTCCAGGCGAAGGCGCAGCTGCTTCACCTGCGCCAGGGCTGGCTCGAGTCGGCGGGCCACGACGATGAGTTGGCCGATCTCATCGCGCATTCGGTGGGACCCTTGCGCGTGCTGCTCGCGAACGTCGCGCGCCTGAACGGACTGCCCACGGACGAGCCCGAGGGGCTGGTGCGGTGCGCCGAGCAGCTCATCGCCATGCCGACCGATCTCATCCGCGCGCTCCTCGCGCTCGAGTCTGCCCCCGAGCGCGCGGACGCGCTCGTGCCCCGATTACCCGAGTATCTCACCGCGCTCGAACGGCTCTGGGCGTTCATCGACGCCTGGCGGTCGCGGTGACGGCCCGTCGTCCGATCCGTTTCGCCATCCTGGCGCTGACGTTCACCGCGATCCTCGGCGCGGCCACGCCCGCGAGGACGTTCTCGGCCGATCAAGGCCTTCCAACGCTGGCGGACGCGCCGGTCAACGACCTTGCGCACGTCATCGACGCATCCTCCGCCGCCGAGATCGATCGCCGGGCTCGCGCGCTCAAGCAGGCGTCTGGCGACGTCGTCATGGTGGTGACCGTTGACACCGTCGGGTCGTACGGATCGATCGAGGAGTATTCCGTCCGGCTCTTCGAGCGCGCCAAAATCGGCTCGCGCGAGAAAGACAACGGCGTGCTGATTCTGCTGGCCGTCAAGGATCGCAAGGTGCGCATCTACCCGGGCTACGGTCTGGAGGAGTTCATCACCGACGGCTTTGCCGGTGAGACGATCCGCCAGGCGATGCTGCCGGCGTTTCGCGACGGGCAATACGGTCGCGGGCTGCTCGATGGGACGACACGCGTCATCCAGCGCATCGCCCAGCGGCGCGGCGTCTCGCTGACGGACGTGCCGCCGGCCGAACAACCGGAACGCGGGTCACAGCTGCCTGGCTGGGTGATTCCCGTCGGAGTGATCATCGTGATTCTCGTGCTGCGCGCCATGTCGGGCTCGCGGCGTCGCCCGCGGTTCCCCCCGCGCGGCCGCGGCGGGACATGGAGCGGCTGGCACGGAGGAGTCGGCGGATTCGGCGGCGGCGGCTTCGGCGGTGGCTTTGGAGGGTTCGGGGGGTTGGGCGGCGGCGGCGGTGGCGGCGGCTTTGGCGGGTTCGGCGGCGGACGCGGCGGCGGCGCGGGCGCCACGGGCGGTTGGTGAGTTAGAGTGGACCAACAGGAGTAACACCATGTCGAAGTGGCAACGTGCGGCGTCAGTCGCAGCCATGATGGCGATCGTGTACGGGGCGTCCGGATGCTCGTACAACAAGTTCACGACCCAGGAAGAGGCGATCAAGGCGCAGTGGGGGCAGGTTGAGAACCAGCTGCAGCGGCGCCACGATCTCATCCCGAATCTGGTCGAAACGGTGAAAGGGTACGCGCAGCAGGAGCGCGACGTATTCCAGGCGGTCGCCGACGCGCGCGCGAAAATGGCCGGCGCGACCACGCCCGCCGAGAAGATCGCCGGCGCCAACGCGGAATCGAGCGCGCTCGCGCGCCTGCTCGTCGTCGTGGAGAACTACCCGCAGTTGAAATCGAATGAGAACTTCGCGCGCCTGCAGGACGAGCTGGCCGGCACCGAGAATCGCATCGCCACCGAGCGGATGCGGTACAACGAGCGCGTGCAGGACTACAACACGCAGCGCCGGAAGTTTCCGTCGAACGTCACCGCGAAGGTTTTCGGGTTCAAGGAGTATCCGTACTTCGAAGCGCCCGCCGACGCGAAAGCTGCGCCGAAGGTGGACTTCAAGCGGTAGGAGCCGGGCGTGGCGCTGCGAGACACGCTGCTGTTCGAGTTCGACCACGAAATGGCCGTGACACGCCGGGTCCTCGAGCGACTGCCCGAATCCGCCTTCACCTGGCGGCCGCACGAGAAGTCATTTCACCTCGGCGGCCTCGCGACGCATCTGGCGCAGATTCCCCACTGGGGCGTCGCCATTCTCGATCGCGATTCCTACGAGCTCGTCGAGGACCATCCGACGCGCGCGGCGGAGAAAACGACGTGCGCGGAAGTGCTCGAGACGTTCGATCGGCACGTCGCCGAGGTGCGCCAGGGACTCGCCGCACGCACCGACGCCGAGCTCATGGCGCCCTGGGCGCTCACGCGCGCCGGCCGCGTCGTCATGTCGATGCCCAAGCTCTCGGCGCTTCGCAGCTTTCTGCTGCATCACACGATTCATCATCGCGGCCAGATGACCGTCTACCTTCGCCTGCAGAACGTGCCGATTCCCCCTATCTACGGCCAGACGGCCGACGAAAGCATGTGATCCGCTGGGCGGGGTGTGCCGCCGCGGGCGTGCTGTTCGTGCTCCTTTCGACGGCCAATGCCGGCGGCTATCGCTACGGCGTGTCCGATCAGGCGTTCTATGCGCCCGCGATCGCCATGCGCCTCGATCCCGCGCTCTTCCCGCGCGATCGTCCGCTCTTCGCGCCGCAGCTGCGGGCGTGGCTCGCAGGGGATCTCTTCGCCTGGCTCGCGCGAGTGACCGGCGCGGATCTCCCGATTCTCTTCGCCGTGACCTATCTCGTCACGCTCGTCACGCTCGTCGTGGCCGCGTCGTGGTTCGCGCGAGGGCTCGGGTTGTCATGGGGGGGCGTGTCGGCCTTTCTGCTGCTGCTGACGCTCCGTCACCAGATCACCCGTACGGGCGCGAACTCGCTCGAGGGCTACATGCATCCGCGGGTGCTCGCGTTCGCGCTCGGCGCGATCGCGTTCGGTTTCCTCGTCCGTCAACGCCATATCGCCGCGGGTCTCGTGACGGTTGCGGCTGCCGTCGTGCACCCGACGACGGCTCTCTGGGTCGCCGTCGTGGTCATCGTCGTCTTTCTGAGATCGAGAATCGATCGCCGCAACGCCGCAAGTCCCGCCGCGGTGATGCCGGCCATCGCCGTGCTGGCGATTGGCGCGCCGTTCGTCGACCTGCGGCGCATGGATTCGGCGTGGCTCGCGGTGCTCGCCGACAAGACGTATCTGTTTCCATCGAGCTGGCCGCCAGCCGTCTGGGCCGTGAATCTCGCGTACCCGCTCGTTC
The DNA here is from genome assembly GCA_050264575.1 of Acidobacteriota bacterium. Classification (GTDB taxonomy): domain Bacteria; phylum Acidobacteriota; class Vicinamibacteria; order Vicinamibacterales; family SCN-69-37; genus DASQFI01. The sequence goes on from JBLNGH010000399.1 coordinate 4,897, forward strand.
TCCTTCTGATCCATCGTCAGCGCCGCCGGTTGCGCGCAAATGTTCCCGGTGAGGGGCGCCTCGTCCAGGGTTTGATCGCGCTGGTGGTCCTGTTTCTGTGCTCCGTGCCGTTCTCCGCGGCACGGAGCGCGTTCGCGGTTCAACTGCAGATCGGCCGGGTGTTCTGGCTGCTCGACTTTGCGGTCACCGCTTACGTGGCGTGGTGGCTGATGTCAGGACGTCTGGCGCGAACGACGACGAGCCGGGTCATTGTGCTGCTCGTCCTTGGGGCGTTCTCGCTTGGCCGCGGGATGTACGTCCTCGGCGTCGAAGCGAGGCGGCCCCTGGCCCAGGTTGCGCTGCCAGCGACGGCCTGGTCGGAGGCAATGAACTGGCTCGCCGGCCAGCCGCCGTCGGTCCACGTCCTGGCCGACCCGGGCCATGCCTGGAAGTATGGCGTCGGAGTGAGGGTCGCGGCGCGCAAGGACACGTTCCTGGAATCGGTGAAAGACTCGGCAATGGCCATGTACGATCGTGACAGCGCGATGCGCGTCGCCGAACGATCCGCGGCGCTGGCGCAGTTCGACGAGATGACCATCGACCAGCTTCGATCGCTCAAGGCCAGATTCGGGCTCGACGTCCTCGTCGTCGAAGCGGACCGTACGTTCGCGTTCCCGGTGCTCTATCGCAACGCGCAATTCGTGATCTACGACCTTCGATGAGCGTCGCCGCGACCCAGCCCTCGGTCCGTACATCGGCGCCGTTCGTGCCGGCGCGCTGGTTGACCAACGGGCACGTCATGACGGTGTTCGCCTGGGCGCGGCGGCGAGCTTTTCCCTCGCTTCCCCCGCCGGAAACACGTCTGTTCCAGGTCACAAGCGACTCGCGCGTGCTCGCGCACTGCTACTGGCAGCCGGCGCGCGCCGCGCGACCCACGCTGCTGGCGCTCCACGGGCTCGAAGGATCGAGCTCCGTGCACTACATGCAGGGCCTGGCCGCGGGCGCCTGGGAGCGCGGCTGGAATGCGGTCCTCCTCAACCAGCGCAACTGCGGCGGCACGGAGCACCTGAGTCCCGGGCTCTATCACTCGGGCCTGACGGACGATCCGCGCGTCGTGATCCGCGAGCTCGTCCGGACAGACGGGTTGAGACGCTTCGGCGTCGCCGGCTACTCGCTCGGCGGGAATCTCGCCATCAAGCTCGCCGGCGAGCTCGAGCTGTCGCCTGACCTTCCGATCGAGGCCGTGGCCGCCGTCAGCCCGACGATCGATCTCGACGTCTGCGTGCGGGCCATCGAGCGCCGCGTCAACGTCGCCTATCACTGGAATTTCGTGCGCAACCTGCGCGCCCGAATGCGGCGCAAGGCGGCTCATTGGCCCGGCGCCTTCGATCTGTCGCCGCTCGGTTCCGTGTGGACGATTCGACGCTTCGACGATGTCTACACTGCGCCGTTCCACGGATTCAACGGCTCGACCGATTACTACTACAAGGCCAGCGCCCTTCGAGTCGCCGATCGAGTCCGGATTCCGGCGATGATCCTCGCGGCCGCCGACGATCCCTTCGTGCCCGCGTCGCAGTTCGACGCGCCTGCCGTCCGGAGCAACCCCAACATCGTCGTCCGGATCGAGCGGCATGGCGGACACTGCGGCTTTGTCGCGGACGCAGTCGGCGAGAGCATGCGCTACTGGGCCGAAACGACGGTTCTCGAGTTCCTGGGATCGGTTATTGCGTGAGGAGGCCGCGGGCTTTCAGGATGTCGACGAACGCGCGCGCAAACTCCGGCCCCTTTCCTTCCTCTTCGTGTTTGAAATAGACGAACACCTGATCCCACGCGCTGCCTTGCTCGGCCAGTGCGACCGCCCATCGTTCGAGATCGGCGGGTGTGTAGCCCTCGTCGCGAAGGCGGAAGTACCCGTGGCGTGCGGTGGCCACGACGGGCGTCGTCTTGTCACCGAAGTCCGCAATGCACAGCGCAACGCCGTGCGCCTTCAATAGCTCGTAGACCGGCTCGGTCAACCACGATTCGTGACGGAACTCGAACGCGGCGCGCAGGTCGCGCGGCACCAGCGCGAGGAATGTTTCCAGCCGCTCGAGATTGCAGCGGAAGTTCGGCGGCAACTGGAACAGCAACGGCCCGAGGTGTGCGCCGAGCACGCGCGCGCTGTCGCAGAAGAACTGCAGCGGATCGGCGCAATCGAGGAGACGTTTCTGATGCGTGATGCGCTGTGGCGCTTTCAGTGCGTACACGAAGCCAGGCGGCGCCTGGGCTTCCCAGGCGCTGGTCATCTTGGCCGTGGGCATCCGGTAGAACGTGTAATTAATCTCCACGGTCGTGAACCGCGCCGAGTAGTACCCGAACATCTCCTTCGACGCGATGTCTTCCGGATAGAAGTTTCCGCGCCACTCGGGGTAATTGAAGCCGGAGGTGCCGACTAGCGGGACGGGGCTTTTTTCCACAGGTTTCAACAGGTGGGGGGACGGAGGTCGCCAGACCACCGTCCCCATTCTCTCCCTTTCTGTGGAAAAAACCCCGTCCCTATGCCCGCTTGTGCGACCGCACGGCGGCGAGGGCGAGGACCGTCACGCCCCACAGGGCGAGCGCCGCAAACTGGGGCCAGAGGATGCTCCAGCCGACGCCCTTGAGAAAGATGCCCCGGACGATGATCAGAAAGTACCGCAGCGGGACGAGCGTGGTGATGGCCTGGATCACCCGCGGCATGTTCTCGATCGGGAAGATGAAGCCCGACAGGTAAATCATCGGCACGAGAAAAAAGAACGTCGCCGTCATCATCGCCTGCTGCTGCGTGGACGAAATCGTCGAGACCAGCAGCCCCAGCCCGAGCGTGCACAAGAGATAAATGGCGCACGCGCCGAGCAGGAGCCACACGCTGCCACGCAGCGGAACCTCGAACCAGAAGACGGCGACCGACAGCACGAGCAGTACGTCGATGAACCCGACGAACGCGTACGGGAGAAGCTTGCCGAGAATCAGCTCCCAGCGGCCGAGCGGCGTCACGTTCAGCTGTTCCAGCGTGCCGAGCTCGCGTTCGCGCACGATCGCCATCGACGACAGGCTGGTCGTGATGGCCAGGAGCAGCAGCGCCACGACGCCGGGCAGCATGAAATCCTTGCTCTCGAGCTGCGGGTTGAACCACACGCGGACGCGCGACTCGATGGCCGCTCGTGGACCGTCGTCGGGTTCACCGATCTCGGCCCGGACCGCCGCGTCGAACTCGCTGACCAGCCCTGCGGCGTAGGCCAGCGCGACTCCCGAGGAATTCGCGTCGGTTCCATCGGCCAGCACTTGCACCGTCCGTTCCGCGTCCGGACCATGGCCGCTGACGGCCTCGCCAAACCCCGGCGGAACGACGATCGCCAGCCACGCACGGCCGCGCGCGAGATCCGCATCGACCTCGCCGGGATCCGTCTCCTCGCCGACGATGCGGAAGTACGGCGAAGCCGCGAAGCGCTCGATCAACTGCCGGCTGCGCGGGGAGCGGTCGCCGTCGACGACCACAATCGGCACGTTCTTGACGTCCGTCGTCGCGGCATAGCCGAGCAGCGTCAACTGGATGATCGGCGCGACGACGATCAGCCCGATCAGGCGCGGCGTGCGCAGGAGCTCGATGAACTCCTTCTGAATCAGCGTGCGAATGCGCCGGCTCATCGTCGAGACAACCGGGCGGCCGAGATCCCCAGGACGAGGAGCGCGTACAGGCCCAGCGCGATCAGCGGCCCCCATAACATCGTCAGATCGAGGCCTTTGAGGACCACGCCGCGAAGCGCGACCAGGAAGTAGCGCGCCGGCACGACCATCGTGATGTATTGCAGCGCGGTGGGCATGCTCGAGATCGGAAAGATGAATCCGGACAGGATGAACGACGGCAGGAACGCGATCAGCATCGCCGACTGATAGGCGACTTGCTGGGTCTCCGCAAACGTGGAGACGAGCACTCCAGTCCCGAGCGCCCCGACCAGGAACGCGGCCAGCACCACCGACACGGCGATCCAGCTGCCGCGCATCGGCAGGTCGAACAGCACCATCGACGCGAGAATCACGGCGATCCCCGTGAGCTGCGACAGCACGAGGTACGGAACGGTCTTGCCCACGACGAACGCCAGCGTCGAGATCGGCGCCATCCGGATCTGTTCCATCGTGCCGTTCTCCTTCTCGCGCACGATGGACAGGGCCGTCGAGACCACCGCGGTAATCATCGAGATGTACGAAATCAGTCCGGGCACGAGAAACAGCGTGCTGCGAAGCTCCGGGTTGTACCAGACGCGTGACTCGACGCCGACGAGCACCGGTTGCACGGTGCCGCCGACGGCGGCGGACGCCTCTCGAAGGACGGCCGTCGTATAGCCCTGCACGGTGGTCGCCGTGTTGGCGTTGTCGCCGTTCAGGATGATCTGCACGTCGGCGGTCTCGCGGCGCTGAAGCCGGCGCGCGAACCCCTCAGGGATGACGAGCACCGCCCGGGCGAGACCCCGGTTCAACGAATCGTCGATCTCCGCATGCGACCGCGGCGTCGCGACGATGTCGAAATAGGTGGAGCGGCTGAACCGCGCGATCAACTCACGGCTCTCCGGCGTGCCGTCGCGATCCTGGACGGCAAGCGCGACGTGCCGGATGTCGAAATTCAGCGCGTACCCGTACAGGAACAGGAAGAATGCCGGGATGAACAGCAGGATCACCAGCGTGCGCCGATCGCGGACGATTTGCCGCATCTCCTTGAGCGAGACCGCCCAGGCGCGCTTCACGCCGCCCTCCGCGATTCCATCTTGTCGGCGACGTCGAGAAACACGTCTTCGAGCGACGGCATCACCGGCTGCACGCTGGTAATCGGGATGCCGTCCTTCGCCAGCGTGTCGCGAATGTCGGGCTCGCCGGCTGCCCGGCTGCGCAGCACGACGTGCACCGACGTCCCGAACAAGCTCGTCTTTTCGACGAACGCCGCCTGGTCGAGCACGGCCATCGCCCGCACCGGTTCAGGCGATCGCACCTCGAAGATCGGCCGGTCGGCGAACGCGGACTTGAGCTCGCTGTTCGAGCCCAGCGCCGCCAGTTGTCCCGCATGGATGATGGCGATCCGATCGCATCGTTCGGCTTCGTCAAGGTAGTGCGTGGTGACCAGGACCGTCGTGCCGCCGCGCGAGAGATCGTCGATCAGCCGCCAGAAGTCGCGTCGCGAGATGGGATCGACGCCGCCGGTCGGCTCATCGAGGAAGACGATTGGCGGCTCGTGCAGCAGCGCGCATCCGAGCGCCAGACGCTGCCGCCACCCGCCGGCGAGATCGCGCGCGAGTTGCTGCTCGCGTCCGGCGAGACCCGCCATCTGAATCGCGAATGCGCGCCGCCGCTCGAGTCGATCGCGGTCCAGCCCGTAGAGCCCGCCGTAGAAGCGAATGTTCTGATCGACGGTCAGCAACTCGTACAGCGAAAACCGCTGCGACATGTAGCCGATCCGTCGCTTGACCCCTTCCGGATCGCGGCCGACATCGATCCCGTCGATGGTCGCGCGGCCCGAGGTCGGCGTCAGCAGTCCGCACAACATCCGGATCGTCGTGGACTTGCCCGCGCCGTTGCTGCCGAGAAAGCCGAACACTTCACCGCGCCGCACCGAGAAGCTCAGGTTGTCGACGGCGACGAATTTCCCGAACCGGCGCGAGAGGCCGGCGACGTCGATCGCGATGCCGCCCGTCTCCGCTCCTCCGGCGCTGCTGTGGGTCAGGCCCATGATCAGCCTCCGATCGATCGCCGCAGACGCGCTTCGCCCATCCGCAGGGACGCTGCCAGACGCGTCCGCTCGAGTTCGGCCTCGAGCTGCGCCACTTCAGCCTCGAGCAGATCCGTGCTCGTCGCGACGCCGGCGTTGAATCGCTCTTGGACGACGCGTCTCGCTTCGGTGGCCGCGAGCACCGCTTCGGCCGACGCGTCGAGGGCCGCGCGCGCGGATTCAAGGTCGAGCAGGCGCTGCCGGATTTCGAGCGCGGTGACCTCGTCGTGCGCCTCGATTTGACGGCCGACGGCGTCCGCCTGCGCGAGCGCGGCGGCGCGATCGGCCTTCGATTTGCCGCTGTCCCACACCAGCCAGCTCATCTGCACGCCGACCTCCCACGACGTGCGCCACTCATCGGTGCGCGGGGCAAACCGCTCGTTCGGCCGGGCCGGTCCGATGCCGGCGCGCCCGGTGATCCGCGGCTCGGCGCTGCCGACGACGGCCGCGGCCGACTGCCTGAATGATTCCTGCCGCTCGAGAAGCCCGGTCCGCTCGCCGCGCTGCTCGCGCGCGCGTGCGGACAGCGCGTCGACGGACTGTGCCGACAACTCCGCGACACCCGGCGTCGGCTGGTCCACGGCAGTCGTCGGCTGAATCGGCGTGCCCGGTGCAAGTCCGACGAGCCGCGCGAGGTCGGCCTCGGCAAACGCCGACGCGTTCCGGGCCTGAATCAGCTGCACCGCTTGTCTCGCCCGCTGGGCCTGCGCCGACAGCAGATCGTTCGGCGGCAGCAGCCCGGAGTCGACGCGCGATTTCACGTCTCGGACCTGCGCGTCCCAGCGGCCGAGGGAGCGTTCGAGGACGTCGGCGGCGTCGCGTGCCGTGACGAGCGCCCAGTACGCACGCGAGACGTCGAGCCGCACATCGTCGGCCTGCGCGCGGCCCTCGGCAGCAATCGCCCGGCGATCGGCGCGCGCGGCGTCGACGAACGCTTCCGCCGCTCTCACGGGAAACATCGGAACCGTGAGATCGGCGCGTAACCGGTAGTTGTTGGGAATGTCCGGGAACACCACGAACAGCTCGCCGGTCGGCTGAACGATCGCAAATTCGTCGACGTGATTGGTCCGGAGGTACTCGCTCGTCCCCGTGACCGACGGCAGGCGCACCGCCTGGTGCGAGGCGATCGTGGAGTCGGCGGCCGCCTCCCGCGCGCGCACCTCCGCGAGACGAGGCGCGTGCGCCAGGCCGCGGCTGATGGCGTCGTCGAGCGTCAGCGTCACCGGCGTCTGCGCCGCCGCCGGCGTCACGCCGCCGGCGACGAGTGTCAGGATCAGAAGCCGCGATCGGAATCTCATGCCTTCCTCGTTACTCGGGATTAGTGACGACCTGGGCGCCGCGCCCGCTGCGCCCAAGCCGCTCGATGAAGACGTCTTCGAGCGTCGGCGCGATCGCGCGAATCGCGGTGGCGGCAACGCCGATATCGGCAAGCCGCGCGCCGAGCGCCTCGACGGAATCGTTCGGATCCAATCGCACGTGCAGCCGGTCGCCGAACAACTGCACCCGATCCGGATCCATGTGGCCCCGAAGCGCCTGCAGCGCGTCGCGCGGCCGGTCGACGACGACCTCGGCCATTTTTCCCTCCGTCTGCGCCTGCAGCCGTGACGGCTGGTCCTGGGCGAGCAGCCGGCCTTCGTGGAGCAGCGCCACACGCGTGCAGCGTTCGGCCTCGTCGAGGTACGGCGTGGCCATGATCATCGTCAGCCCCTGCGCTTGAAATTCGGCCAGCAGCTTCCAGAACTCGCGGCGCGACACGGGATCGACGCCGGTCGTCGGTTCGTCGAGGACGAGTACCGGCGGCTCGTGCACGAGCGTGCACGCGAGCGCCAGTTTCTGTTTCATGCCGCCGGACAGCCGATCAGCGAGCCGCTCCCGGAACTGGCGGAGCCCCGTCAGCTCGAGCAGCCGCTGCCGGCGCGCGTCGAAATCCCAGACGCCGTGAATGCGCGCGAAGAATGCGATGTTCTCGTCGATCGACAGATCGCCGTACAGGCTGAACCGCTGCGACAGATAGCCAATCGACGCGGTCGCCGTGCGGCGCACGCGAAATGGATCCACGCCGAAAACGCGGATGACGCCGGCGTCGGGCGCGATCAATCCGCAAATCATCCGCAGCGTCGTTGTCTTGCCGGCGCCGTCGGGACCGATGACACCGACCATTTCGCCACGGTTGACGGTCAGGCTGAGTCGATCGACGGCCGTGGTACGGCCGAACGTTTTGCGGACGTCGGTGAGCTCGATGAGCGACTCGGCCATATCGCCTGATCCGTCCCGGTGCCTACTGCGTCGCGCCGAACTGCACTTCCACGGGCATCCCCGGCTTGAGGATCCCGTCGCGGTTGTCGACGGTTACCTTGACGCGGTACACGAGCTTCGCGCGCTCTTCGGCGGTCTGGACGTTGCGCGGCGTGAACTCGGCGCGCGGAGAAATGAACGAGATCCGCCCGGCCAGGCGATTGCCGGCGTCTGTGAGGACGGTCGCCGGCTGATCGATCCGCAGCGTCGGGACAATCGGTTCCTCGACGTAGACGTTGGCCCAGGCGTGGTCCAGATCGATCAACACGAGGAGCGGCGCGCCGAGCGCGACCAGTTCGCCGGGCTCGACGAGCCGCGACGAGACGATGCCGGATAGCGGCGCGATCACGGTGGCCTCGCCGCGGTCGTGCTCGAGCGACGCGATCTCCGCATCGACGGCGGCCACCCGGGCGCGCGCCGCGGCGAGTTCTTCCACGCGGGCACCCGCTTTGGCGCGCGCCAGCGCCGCATTGGCCGCGCCCACCCGATCGGCGCTGGCCTTCAGCCGCGCTTCGGCCAGTTCGCGCCGCGCGACGGCGTCGTCGAGCTGTTTCTGGGCGCCGGCGCGGTTGCGGAGCAACTGCTCGAATCTGGCCTCGTCGGTGCGCGCCGCGGCAAGCTCCGCATCCGCAGCCTGCCGGTCGGCCACCGCGGCCGCTGATTGCGCCTCGAGCTGGTGAATGTCTTCCGGCCGCGATCCAGCCTGCAGCAGTCGCAGGTTCGCCACTGCTTGATCGCGCTCGGCGCGGACGCGCGACATCGCGAGCACGACATCGGTCGTCGCGAGCGTGACCACCACGTCGCCCGCCTTGACCCGCGCGCCTTCGACGACGTTCACCTTCTCGATCCGGCCGGCGAGCTTCGCGGCGACGCGCACGTCGGTCGCCTCGACGTAGCCGCTCGCACGCGGCGGCCCGGCGGGTTGCTCGCGCCGGCAGGCCGGGCCCGACAGGGCCAGCGCGATCGCCGTCAGGACGACGAGGACGCGTCTCATGGGCGCTTTCTCCTTCCGGACGGATGGGCCACGGCCACGGCTTCGGCTTCCGCCAACGCGGCCAGCGTCATCGCCTGCACGTGCGCGACCATGTCCTCGCGCCGCGGCGGCGTGACGTGCGCGGGCACGAGATGGCGGTACCGCTCGCGAATCGGCGCGGACGCGGAGAAGAACATCAACGGCGCGACGATGCCGATCTGCGTGACGAAGGGGTTCACCCGGCCGAAAATGCCGGCACGATGGCCGTCGTGGAGGATCGCGGCGAGCGTCTCGATGACGCGCCGCAGCTCCATCACGATGCTCTCGTCCAGGTGCCGCCCGCCTTCGGCGATTTCGCGCAGCCACATCGACGGGAAGTGCGGCGACCCTTCCGCGGCCAGCGCGATGGCTTCGATGAACCGGCGCAGCTGCAGGTCGGGAGCGCCGCCCTGCGACCGCACGCCGGTCACGGCCGCGGCGACGGTGCTGAAGGTATGGCGGAGGATTTCGCGGTACAGCGCCGCTTTACTGCGGAAGTGATAGTAGAGCATCGCCTTGTTGATGCGGGCGCGGGCGGCGATGCGATCGACCTTGGCGCCGTCGAAGCCGCGGGCGGCGAACTCGGCCGCGGCGGCGGCGAGCAGCCGTTCGCGCGAGGTCCCGTTGGCCACGATCCGACTGACCATTTGGTTAAACTAACTAGATAGTTAGATGGATGTCAAGTGCTCCGGCAACTTAGAACTCAGAACTTAGAACTCAGAACTCAGAACTTTGGGCCTTTCGAGGTTCCCGGCTTTCACGCCTTTCCGGCTCACCTACAACAACTGCTGCAACCGCTGATATCCCGCCCGGCTCACCGGCAGCTTCGTCCCATCGGACAGAATCGCCAGCCGGCTGTCCTTCGCATACAACTCCACGCGCGCCAGCCGCTCGATGTTCAACAGATACGACCGGTGGATGCGCACGAAGCGCCGCGTGTCGAGCTGCGTCTCCAGATCACCCAGCGTCTGCTCCTTGAGCAGCGTCCGGCCCGCCGTCCGGATGCCGACGTAGTCGTCCTGCGCCTCGACGTAGTCGATTCGCTCGGCCGCCACGACGTGCACCTGCGCCCCGTCGCGGATCACGACACGCTCGAGCGGTGCGCCGGGCGGTCTTGCGCTCGCCTTGAGCGCCGCCGGCGCCGGACCGGCCGTCGTTCGCGCCCGCGCGCGATCGAGCGCCGCCTGCAGCCGGGCCTGCGCCACGGGCTTGAGCAGGTAGTCGACCGCGTGCACGTCGAAAGCCTTGATTGCGAACTCGTCGTACGCCGTCACGAAGATGACGGGCACGTCCACGCCGATGAGCTCGAGCACTTCGAATCCGTCGAGCTTTGGCATCTGCACGTCGAGCAGGATCACATCCGGCCGGAGCTCGCTCACGACCTTGACCGCCTCGAACCCGTTGGCGCATTCGGCGACGATCTCGACATCGTCGAGCCCCGCAAGATCCTGCCGCAGCGCCAGCCGAGCCGGCTCCTCGTCGTCCACAATCATCACGCGCAGGCGCGCGCTGACGTCGCTCACGAGGCCGCCGCCTCCTCGACCGGCAAGGTCACCGACACACGATACGACTCCGGACCGGCTTCAATCGCGAGTGAGGCGCGATCGCCGAATGACGCGCCGAGACGCCGGCGGACGTTCTCGACGCCGAGACCCGTGCCCCGCCGGCTGCCTTCGAGGTCGCGAGGGTTCCGCACGACGATCACCGCGCGCTCGCCGGCGAGGTGCGCGGCGATCTCGACGATCCCGCCCTCGAGCCGCGTCGCGATACCGTGCCGGACGGCATTCTCGACGAGCGGCTGAAGAATCAAGGGCGGCACGGGCACACCGGCGCAGTCGGTGGCCACCAACGTCTGCACCGCCAGCCGCTGGCCAAACCGCACCTGCTCCACGTGCAAGTATTGCTCGGCCAGCCCCACTTCCCGCGACAGCGGAATCCGGCGCGATCCGCCGAGCGCCAAGCTGTCGCGCAAAAAATCGGCGAGGAGCAGGCACATGCGCCGGGCACGCACCGGGTCGGCGCCGATGAGCCCGGAGATCGAGTTCAAGCTGTTGAAGAGGAAATGCGGATCGACCTGCGCGCGCAAGGCTCGCAGCTCCGCCTCGCGATGGGCAACCTCGGCCTCGAGCGCTTTGCGGGCCGCCGCCGCGGACTCCTCGAAGGCCTGCAACAGATAGTGCACGGTGATCGAGAGCAGGTATCCGAGCACGCCCAATCCCACGACGAGCGACGTGAACGCCGCCGACGACCTGAGCTCGCCCGGCATTCCCAACCGCATCAGCAGCTGCCACCACCCGCGGCCGACGGCCGCCCAGAGGAACGCGGTCACCAGCGACGCGATCACGGCGGTCACCATGATCCGGATTGCCGACGTGCGCGCGAGCGGCATCGCGCGGCACAGGTACCACGCGGACAGGGAGACGGGCGCCGCCACCAGCGTCAGCGGCAGCGCAAAGAGAATCGCGGAGCTCCATGGCACGAACAGCAGCGTTCTCAACAGGAGCGCGAGAACGGCGCCGGCCAGCCCCCAGGCCGTGAGGTGCAGGAAGAGTCGGCGGCGATCACCCAGGATGGGGTGCATAGAAAGAGGGCAGAGGGCAAAGGGCAGAGGGCAAAGGAAAAGGCATTCCGCCCACAGACAGACATTCTGCTCTATGTCTTGATCTCGATCCCTCCCATCATCACGAAGCCGCGAACGATCAGCCGGTTCTTCGCGTCCTGCGTGCCGCTGCTCTTGTCTTCTGCGCCGCCCATGAGCAGGCTGACCTGATTCGACACGGCCCAGTCCGGCGGCACCCAGATCTCGATGCCGCCCCACATCACGAATACGTCGATGACGGCTTCACCGCCCGCCGTCGCCGCCTGGCGCAAGTCGAGCTCGATGCCGCCCATGATGGCCGTCAGGTCGGCGCGCCGGAATGCGACGGACGAGAGCCGTCGCTGCTTCCCGGCCCACATCGCAAACTCCGAGATGTTGGCTTCATTGCTGAACGTCGCAGTCTGCGTCAGCGCGGCGGAATCGGGTCGACCCATCTGCGCGATGTCACCGGTCATGCCGGTCTCCGTGCGCAGCCG
>JBLNGH010000400.1:0-5638 GCA_050264575.1 Acidobacteriota bacterium
GCATGAATCTTGGCGACGCCCTGGATGCCGTCGGCCGTTTGCTGGAGGCCAGGGACGCGTACGGGAAGGCCGTGGAACTCGCGAGGATCGAACTGAGCAAGGAGTTTAATGCGCAGACAGCCGGAATGATGGCGAAGTCTCAGGCCAAACTCGGACTCAGTGCCGATGCCGAGCAATCAGCGATGAAGGCTTTCACGGCGAAGGAGACGGACTTCGAGGTTGTCTACAAGGTCGCCGCCGTCTATGCATTGACGGGACAACCCGAGAAGGCACTCGAGAAGCTCGAACGGGCAGTCAAGCTGGGCAAACCGCTTTGGGAAGTTCGGGCCGATCGAGATCTGCGGTCTCTCCGGAACAACCCGCGATTCAAGAATCTCGTGGCGGAAAGCGGTCGCTGACCGGCGCCGGATTCAGGGGAATCTGGAAGGCGTAACGTCGGACCGGCCTTCACTTCAGATCAAGGCGGACGCGTATGCAAAAACGAGAGCCTAACAGTATCCAGGATCAGCCGTGGCAGGTGCGGGTTCGAGCGCGCCCTCGCGTCCGGATCACCTCTGACACTCGTTCTAAGGAACCGGAAGTCGTTATTGGATCGCTGCAAACCAACAAAGCTCGGCTCCCCAGCGGCGACCGGGCAGTGGAGGGAACATGCCTGAAGTGAAGAACGATAAATCCACAGTGAACGAAGGGGCTTTATTGACAGAAAAGAAGCCTCTGCCGTCTCCAGGGTTCGCACCCAAGCACCAGGACACCAGAGGCATGCGCTTCACGGTAAGCGACGGCGGAGATATTCACGTCCCACCGGTGAAGTTCCGCGCGAGAAGAGGGGATTTCCTCCTCTGGGCAGTCGTCAACCACAGTGGCGGCCCGATTAGCGTCGCCATCACCGACTTCCGGCGGAAGGCAACTATCTTCGACAACAAGGGTGTTGTGCCAATCGCTCCTGTCGACTTTTTTGGCGGGGTCAACGGCGTGAATCTGCAGGACGGTGAGTCCAAGGTCATCGGCGGCGCCTTGAACGCCGAGCCCGAGGCCGGACCTCCGTTCTTCACCGACGGCGTGTCGTACGTGATCGAGGTCCGCAGCACTGCGGAGCCGAAGAAGTTCGCTGATGTCGACTACGACCCGGACGGTGAGATCAAACCGTGAAAGCGTTGCCGTGACGGCACGCGTTCATGCGTACCTGCGCCAGAGGAATGGTCAAGCGGACGCGAACTGCCAGATGAGCAGTGGAGCGTTCGGGTATCCTCTGGCGCCCGTTCCAGGCAACAGAAGTCGCGCGGGGTGTCGATATGCTCGACTTCAATCAATGAATTAAAGTCGCTCAGCTCCCGGCCTGGTGGCTGAGCAGGGGAGAGAATATGCCTCCAACAAAGAAGCCTCTACCGTCAGAGAAGCCTAGTCATCACCCAATACTCATGGGATTCAGCGTCGACGGCCACGGAGGCATTACAGTCGCGCCGAGAACGTTCCGAGTTGAGAAGGACCACAACGACATCATCACCTGGATGATCGGTAACCAAGGCGAAGGGCCAATCACGGTAACGTTTACGGAGTTCATGTTTAAACCCGACAAAGACGCCGCCAAGGGTTCAGTTCCTATCGACCCCGAACCTTTCATTTGGCTGGCGTCAGACAATGCGCGGATCGAGGCTGGCCAGGTAGGACTCATCGCCGCCCGACTTCGCCCGGACTACGAGTTCAAGAGTCAGGGCGTTTTCAAGCATGACTACGTGTCATACACAATCGAAGTTCGCAGCACTGCGAACCCGAAGAAGTTCGCCGACGTCGATTACGACCCGGACGGCGAAATCAAGCCGTAGCTGCGCCCGTCCCCGCCAGCGCGCCTCTCGTCCCAGATCGCGCTTCCCGAGACAGCCTTCGAGTACCATGGCTGGTCTCGGGAGGTTTTCGTGATCCGGAAGTACATCGCCGTAGCGCTCGCTGTCATCGCTGTTTCCCTCGCCCCTACGCTTCTCGCCAGACAGGCCGCGAAACCTGCGTCACCGGCGCAGCCGCCGGCTTCTGCGCCGAAGCCGCTGCATTTCGGGACGTGGGGTGTCGATCTCGCCGGAATGGACCGCAGCGTGAATCCGGCGGACGACTTCGATCGCTACGTCAACGGCGCCTGGAGCGCGAAAACGGAAATCCCCGCCGACCAGGCGTCGGCGGGCGTCGGATACGACGTCTTCAACCGCACGCAGGACCAGATCCGCGCGCTCATCGAGAACGCGCCGGCCACGAGCCAGCTCGGCGCGATGTACCGGAGCTTCATGAACGAAGCGGCGGTCGAGGGGAGAGATGACAAACCGCTGCAGGACGATCTGCGCCGCGTCGCCGCCCTCGCGGACAAGACCGCCTTCACGAAGTTCATGGGCGAGACGAACGGCCGGTTCGGGTTCGCGTTGTTCGGACCGGGCGTGGCTCCCGATCCCGCCAATCCGTCGGTGAACACGCTGTTTCTCGGACAGGCCGGTCTCGGGCTGCCCGATCGCGAGTACTACCTCGCCGACACGTTCAAGCCGCAGCGCGAGGCGTATCGCGCGTACATTGAGCGCGTGCTCACGATGACGAAAGATCCCGCGCCGGCGAAAACGGCCGACGGCGTCATGGCGTTCGAGACGGCGGTGGCCAAGGCGAGCTGGCCGGCGGCGGATCGGCGCGACATCGACAAGATCAACAATCCGATGAGCCTCGTCGAGCTGCAGACGTTCGCGCCCGGCCTCGACTGGGCCGCGTTCCTCACCGCGTCGGGCATCGCCTCGCGCGATCGCCTGATTGCGCTCGAGAAGACGGCGATTCGTGACATCGCGAAGATCTACGCTGACACCCCGCTCGAGACCCTGAAGGCCTGGGAAGTGTTCCACGTCACGGACCAGGGCGCGCCGTATCTCTCGAAGCGCTTCGTGGACAGCCGGTTCGCGTTCACGAAGACCTTGAGCGGCGTCTCGGAGCTTCGGCCACGGTGGAAGCGCGGCGCGACGCTCATCGACACGACGCTCGGCGAGCTCCTCGGCCGCACCTATGTCGAAACGTATTTCCCGGCCTCATCGAAAACGAAGATGAACGAGCTGGTTGCGAACCTCAAGACCGCAATGGCCGCGCGCATTCAGAAGAGCGATTGGATGAGCGCCGAGACGAAGATGGCCGCGCTCGAAAAGCTGACCAAGATGGATGTGATGGTCGGCTATCCCGACAAGTGGCGCGACTATTCGAAGCTCAAGGTCGACGTCGCGGATCTGTACGGCAACGTCGAGCGCTCGGCGCAATTCGAGTGGGACTACCAGCTGTCCGATCTCGGGAAGCCCGTCGATCGCAAGAAATGGGGCATGACGCCGCAGACGGTGAACGCGTACAACGGCGGCCTCGAAAACAAGATCGTCTTCCCCGCCGGCATCCTGCAGGCGCCGTTCTTCGATCCGACGGCGGACGCGGCGGTCAACTACGGCGCCATCGGCGCGGTAATTGGCCATGAGATCAGCCATGGGTTCGATGACCAGGGACGGAAGATCGATTCCACCGGCGCCGTCCGCGACTGGTGGACGAAGGCCGACGCCGATCGATTCAACGCGCAAGCCAAAGGCTTCGGCGCGCAGTACGACACGTACGAGCCGGTGTCCGGGATGCACGTGAACGGCCAGCTCACGATGGGCGAGAACATCGCCGACCTCGCGGGCGTGCTGATCGCGCTCGACGCGTATCACGCGTCGCTCGGCGGCAAGGCGGCGCCGGTGGTCGACGGGCTCACGGGCGATCAGCGGTTCTTCCTGGGCTACGCGCAGGCGTGGCGCACCAAGCAGCGCGACGACTCGATGCGGGCGCAGATGGCGTCCGACCCGCATTCGCCGAGCAAATACCGCGTCATCGGCCCGCTGCGGAACGTCGACGCCTGGTACGACGCGTTCGACGTGTCCGGCGGGAAGTACTTCCTGAAGCCGGGAGAGCGGACGAGGATTTGGTAAGAGGCGAATTCAGATCAATCGCCGAACGGCCGTAACGGACACCGGTCTTCACTTCGGATCAGACTGGAGGCCGACTGCTAGAAGGTTCGAGGCTCGGAGATCAAGCGCCGACGAAACGTTCGCCGAGAAATTAGCTATCATTCCCGCGCCGATGACCCACCCATCAGGCGCGTCGATCGCCCCGGGAACGCGGATAGGTCTGTACGAAATCGTCGGCGCGCTCGGATCCGGCGGTATGGGTCAGGTCTATCGCGCGCGCGACACCAGGCTCGATCGCGACGTCGCGCTGAAACTCCTGCCGGAGACCTTCGCCTCCGATGCCGACCGCGTCATGCGGTTTACGCGCGAAGCGAAGACGCTCGCATCCCTGAATCATCCGCACATCGCCCACGTCTATGACGCCGGCCGCGAGGGCGCCAGAGCGTTCATCGCGATGGAGCTGGTCGAGGGCGAGGACCTGTCGACCCGCATCCGACGCGGCGCCATTCCTGTCGGCGAGGCACTCCAGCTCGCGCGCCAGATCGCCGATGCCCTCGCCGCCGCCCACGACGCAGGCGTCGTCCATCGGGATCTGAAGCCCGCGAACATCAAGGTCACCGACGACGGCGACGTGAAAGTCCTCGACTTCGGCCTCGCCAAGGGTGCCGCGTCCGAGGTGTCATCCACGGGCGATTCCGGCGCGACGATGACGTCGCCGGCCAGGACGGCCATCGGTCAGATCCTCGGCACCGCGTCGTACATGTCGCCGGAGCAGGCGAAAGGCAAACCCGTCGATCGCCGCGCCGACGTCTGGGCGTTCGGCGTCGTCCTGTACGAAATGCTGACCGGCAGGTTCCTCTTCGGCCGCGACGACGTCACGGACACGCTGGCGGCCGTGCTCACGTACGAACCGGACCTCTCCAAGCTGCCGGCGGCAACGCCGACAGCCGTCCGGCGATTGATCGAGCACTGTCTCGTCAAGGACAAGAAGCAGCGGCTCGATTCGATGGCCGCCGCGCGCATCGAGATCGACGACGTGATCGGCGGCAGGACAATGCCCGCGGCCGCCGAGGCTCCGCCGGCGCCGCGCGGAGTGACGCCGGTCGTGGCTGCTGGGATCGCAATCGCCGCCGCTCTTGCCGGCGTTCTCGCGACATCCTTCTATTACTCGCGCACCGGCGCGCCGATCGGCGAACCGTCGCGTCTCGTCGCGCAGATTGCCGCGCCATCCGAAGTCATCTCCGCCTTTCATGATGGCTTCGCGCTCTCGTCCGACGGATCGACGCTCGCCTTCGCGGCCAGGAACGCCGCGGGCCTGCGACAGATCTGGATCCGGCGGCTGGATGCGAACGCCGCTCGGGCAATTCCGGGCACCGATGGCGGTCGATATCCGATCTGGTCACCCGACGGTCGCAGTTTTGCGTTCACGGCCGACGGCAAACTGAAGCGTGTCGACCTCGATGGTGGACGGCTTCAAACGATCTGCGATGCGCCAGGAACCACCGAAAGCGGATCGTGGAACAAGAAGGACGAGATTCTCTTTGCCGCCGCTCTCGGCGATTCGGTACAGATCAAGAAGGTCCCGGCCAATGGGGGCGCGCCGGTGTCGTTCGACACCCTGCGCAACGCCTACGGGCCGGTGTGGCTGACGAACGGCGAGCGCTTTCTCTTCGTCGAGATCACCTCGGAGCGCAAGG
>JBLNGH010000401.1:0-11214 GCA_050264575.1 Acidobacteriota bacterium
CCCACGAACGACACCAGGTGCGGCCGTGGAAGCGCGCGCGGCTCGACGACCCAGATGCCCGCGAGAAGAACCGCCGCCGCCGCGATTGCCGGCGCGCGCTCGCGAGCCGATCGATACACGACGGCGAACGTCGCCGCGATGAGCAACGCCTGGAGTATCTGCACGCCGGCACCACCGGCTGTTTTCCAAATCGCATACAGCGACGCGTCGAACAGCCACGGCGCGTAGCGCTGCCGGTAGTCGGGGTAGTTGAAGCTGAATGTGTTCGTGCGAACGATGTCGCCCGCGAGGTTTTCGCGTCCTTGCGCGAGGTGATACCAGAAATCCGGTTCGTAGACGGCTCGGAAACTGAAGACCGCCGCGGCGCCGGCGATGAGCAGGATCACCGCAGCACGCCCGTAAATCGGGGAAAGCGGCACGTCGGCGGATTGTACGCGTCCTTCCCTAGCGGCTTGACTGATCTACCCGGATATGGGACTTTTCTCGATTATTCACGGGGGATCTCATGAAGGACAACCAGCCCGAACAGGATCCGGTCGTCACTGAGAATGCCGGCGTCTCCAGACGCGAGTTCGCGCAGACGGCGGCGGCCGCTGCGACAGCGTTCATGATCGTCCCTCGTCACGTGCTCGGGCACGGGATGACGCCGCCGAGCGATCTCGTCAACATCGCGTCCGTCGGCATCGGCGGCATGGGCGGCAACAACGCGCAAGCGGTCATGAGCCAGAACATCGTCGCCATCTGCGACGTCGACGACACGTTGCTGAAAGGCCGCCTCGACGGGTGGCGCCGGGCCGCGAATCCGGAACCGGCGGCGGGCCCCGGGCGTCAGGGCGGAGGCGGACGCGGCGGACGTCAGGGCGGGAATGCGCCGCGTCAGGAATTCAAAAATTTTGGTCCGTCGAAGGCGCAGCTTGCCGCCAACGAGAAGTGGACGCCGGCCGGCAGCGGCGTCAACGTCAAGCGCTTCGTCGACGAGCAACTCCCTCGCCTGAAGACGTATCGCGATTATCGCGAGATGCTCGACAAGCAGAAAGACATCGACGCCGTCATCGTCGCGACGCCCGATCACATGCACGCGGTAATCGCGTCAGCGGCGATGGATCTCGGCAAGCACGTGTACGTACAGAAGCCGATGTGCTGGTCGGTGTACGAAGCGCGGCACCTTGCCAAGAAAGCCGCCGACAAGAAAGTCGTCACGCAGATGGGCAATCAGGGCCACTCGCAGGATGATGCGCGACGCGGGCAGGAGTATCTTCTGGGCGGCGCCATCGGCGAGATCCGCGAGGTCCACGTCTGGACGAATCGTCCGCTTGCCTATTGGCCGCAGGGCATTCCGCGTCCGACCGCACCGAACAGCGACAACGGGTCGCCGCGCTGGAACAACTCCGGGGTCAGGCAGCGTCTCGCGGCGGCGATGAGCGGGAACTATCCTGTTCCGGATACGCTCGCCTGGGATCTGTTCCTTGGTGTCGCGCCCGACGTCGAGTATCACCCGCTCTACCATCCATTCAACTGGCGCGGCTGGGTGGACTGGGGTCAGGGCGCGCTGGGAGACATGGGCGCGCACCTCGTCGATCATCCGGTCTGGGCGCTGCAGCTCGGTTTGCCGACGGTGATCGAGACCGTCTCCACGCCGTTCGACAACATCTGCTATCCGAACGCGACGACGACGTACTACGACTTCCCGGCGCGCAAGGGGATGCCGGCGGTGAAGCTCGTGTGGTACGACGGCGGGATGATGCCGCCGAAGCCGGACGAGCTGGGCGAAGAGAATCTCGCCACCGACGGCGGAATCATGTACGTCGGCAGCAAGGGCAAGATGCTGCAGGAGACGTACGGCGAGCGGCCTCGCCTGCTGCCCGCCGAACGGCACAACTCGTACGGTGCGCCGAAAGAGAAGCTCGCGCGCGTCCCGCACGAAGCGCACGAGATGAACTGGGTCAACGCGATTCGCGGCCAGGACGAGATCTCGTCGCCGTTCTCGTATGCGGCACACCTCACCGAGATCATGCTGCTCGGCGTCGTTTCGCTCCGCGCCAAGTCGAAGCTCCACTACGACGGGGCGGCGATGAAGGTGACGAACAACGACGCCGCGAACGAGTATCTGACTCGCGTGTACCGCGTGGGGTATTCGCTTTGACCGCGGGTACCGTTTTACGTTTTTTGTAAAACGGAACCCGAGGTCTTTTCTCGCCCGGAGATCCGAGATGCATCTCTTCGCTTCGATCCTCATCCTCGCCGTGGCGCTGCCGACCGCGGCCAGCCAGCAGAATCCGTACCTCGGCGCCTGGAACATGACGGGCACGGGGCAAGACGCCGGCAACGTGTACTGGCTGGAGATCAAAGAGGATGGCGGCACCCTGAGCGGCATGTTCCTGAACCGGACGAGCAGCCCCTTCGCGCTCGCGGTCGTGAAGATCGAAAACGGTGAACTCGTCTTTCAGGGCGGCAAGCCGGGGGCGCCGACCGGGCCGGAGTACCGGGCGAAGTTCGAAGGCGGGAAGCTGATCGGTCACCACACGGTGTCGCAACGCGCGCAAGGCGCAGACCCGTCAACGCCGCCGACGCAGCGCACGGTCAACTGGATCGGCGTGCGGCCGCCGACGTGGCCTCCAGCCAACGCGAATGGCAACCATACCTACGGCAAGCCTGTCGTGCTGTTCGACGGCAAGACGCTCGACACGTTCACCGGCCAGACGCCAAATCGCCCGCTGGGCTGGGCTGTCGTGGACGGCGTCGCGCAGAACACGCCGCCCGCGAACAATCTGGTGTCGAAAGAGAAATTCACCGACTTCAAGATCGAAGCGGAGTACAAGCTCGCACCGAAGGGCAACAGCGGCATTTATCTGCGCGGCCGGTATGAGCTGCAGCTGTACGACGACCTGACCGGCGATCCGAACACGCGCCCCGAGCACAAGCACATGGCGATCTACGGGCGCACGCCGACGACCACCGAAGCCAGCAAACCGGCCGGCGAGTGGCAGCGCATGGAAGCCGTCATCGTCGGCAACCGCGTGACGGTGACGCTGAACGGCACGCGCGTGCACGACAACGCGGTAATCCTCGGCATCACCGGCGGCGCGCTCGACAACGACGAGCTCACGCCGGGCCCCATCCTCATTCAGGGCGATCATGAGCAGGTGTGGGTGAGAAAAGTGATCGTGACGCCGATCACGAAGGCTGGAACGTAGGGCGGATTGAATTCCAAATCCGCCTGACGCGGATTTAGGAACCAATCCGCGCTACTGGTTTCTAAACGTCACCGTCGCCAACGAAACCAGCGGCTGACTCCCCTTCGCGCTGTCGTTTCTGAACACCAGATACACATCGCGCCGGCCCGTCGTCGGCGGGATCGGGACCGCGATGGCGGCTTGCGGCCGGCCGCGGCCGACGGCGGCGAGCTGCGCCTCCGGCGATCCTTCCTGGAGCTGCACGCTCTTCACGTCCGCCTGGCCGGCGACGGCGCCCGTCGGCGAGCCAAAACGAATCTCGATGATGCCGCCGACAAACCCCTCACGTGTCGGCGCCTGGGCGCCCAGCGCAATCTGTTTGATGCCGGTGAGATCGAGATCCTTGAACACGATGTATGAACCCGGTGTCCCGACGACGGTTTCGGTCGCGCCGTTTGCCTCGAACCTGGTGGTTGCGCCTCCGCTCATCGCGTCGGCGCGAACGGCGCTGATTTCGGTGCTGCGGCGCACCGCCACGTCTTCGACGGTGTGCGCTGGCAGGCTGCCCGCGCCTTTGTCCGTGTAGACGGCGCGGACGACGAACGACCCACGCCCGCTGTCCCCGTCGGGGACCTGCGTCGGGATCGTGCCCTGCACGGGCGGCGACGCGACCGTCTTGTCGTTGACGCTCAGCATGTACTGCACGATCGATCGGGCTTCGTGCAGCGTGAGGCCGGGATGCGCGGGCATGTTCGTCTCGCCCCACACGCCGCTGCCGCCTTCCCGGATTTTCGCCGGCAGCCGATCCAGCGCGCTGGCGTCCGACTGGTACTTCTCGGCCAGCTGGGTGTACGACGGGCCGTTCGATTTCGTCTCCACGTTGTGGCACGTCTTGCAGTCGCTCATCTCGATCAGCGCGCGCGCGACCGCGTGACGTGTCGAGGGACCGACTGTTTCGTCTTCGGGCTGACGGAGCGTCGTCACGTCGAACCCCTCTCGAACGTAGTCGGCACTGACGGAAACCTGCGACAGCGGGATTTGTCCGGCGGACAGTTTTCCGTCCTCGCGATCGCTGATGTCGACCGTGTATTGCAGCGGCTGATTCGGGAAGAAGAACGTCTCGTTGCCGGGAATCCGAACCTTGACGGACGGGACGTCGTTGCCAGCCACGATCCTGACGAGCGCGCTCTCTTCGGCGCCGTGCGAGTCGGTCGCGGTGAGCGTCGCGAAGTACACGCCTGCGCGATCGAACGGCACGGTCACATCGGAGCGTTTAAACGTGCGCGCCGGACCGCCGCCTTCGGGCTCGACCGTCCACACGTACGTCAGCGGATCGCCGTCGTAGTCGACGGTTCCCTTGCTCGACAGCGCCGCGCGGAACGGCACGGGGCCGCCAATGCGATCCGACGACGCCTGGACCTTCGGCTTGCGATTGCCGCCGTTGTACTCGATGCGGACCAGCTTCGCGTCGTTGCTCTTCTGGAACCACTGGCTGCCGTACTCGAGCACGTACAGATCGCCGTCGGGGCCGAATTTCATGTCGATCGGTTCGATCGGTTTGTATGAGGGCAGGAAGCGCTCCATCGATCGATAGTCGCCGCGCTCGTCCATCGTGACCGCCATGATCCAGCCGCGCGAGAGATCGGCGATCAGCCACTTGCCCTCGTAGTACTCGGGAAACGCCCGCGCGGCCGAGGCGAATTCCGCGCGCCGGAACACGGGGCCGCCGACCGACGATCGCGCGCCGGTGCCGACGAGCGGAAATTTGTCGGACGCGCCGTACGGATACCAGATGAATGCGGGTTGTGCCGGCGGCAGCTCGCGCATCCCGGTGTTGTTGACCGACGTGTTGATCGGTTTGGCCGGGTTCTTTTTCTCGAGCGGCTGCCCTTTCACGAAGTCGTAGTACGGAATCGCGAGGTTGTCGGCGATGAAGTACGGCCACCCGAAGAACCCCGGACTGCGCGCCTGGTTGAACTCGTCGTAGCCGCGCGGGCCGTTTTCGGTGTCCTGGCTCGCGTCCGGCCCCACGTCGCCCCAGTACAGCCAGCCGGTCTTCGAGTCGATCGACACGCGCCACGGATTCCGGACGCCCATCACGTAGATCTCCGGGCGGGTGCCCGCCGTGCCCGACGCAAACAGGTTGCCGGACGGAATCGTGTACGTCCCGTCGGGCTCCGGATGGATCCGAAGAATCTTGCCTCGCAGGTCGTTCGTGTTCGCCGACGTCCGCTGATCGTCCCAGTTGGCGCGCCCGGGCCGCTCGTCCGTCTGCGCGTACTGACTGACGTTGCCGGTGTTGTTGCCGACCGTGAGATACAGGTTGCGCTGCCCGTCCCAGGTCATGCCGCCGCCGGTGTGACAGCAGGTTTCGCGCTGCGTCGAGTACTCGAGCACCGCCACTTCCGAATCCTCGACCAGTTGGTCGTCGTCTCGCAGCACCCACCGTGCCAGCACGTGCTTGAGGGCGCTCGGATCCGCGTAGAGCATGTAGACCCAGCGCGTTTTCGCGAAGTCGGGATGGAGCGACAGGCCGAGTAATCCTTCCTCGGCTTCGCGCGCCACGCCGGCCGCGTTCGTGTACTTCGTGTTGACCGGAAGGGTTGCGATGAGCTTGACCCGCTTGGTCTGCGGGTCGTAGACCTTGAGCGCGCCTTTGCGCTCGATGATGTAGACGCGGCCGTCGGGGATGACCTCGAAGGCCATCGGCTCGTCGAGCTCGCCGCCGGGCACGAGCACGACCGGCGTGAAGCGGTTGTCGTCGGGCTTCGCGGAGGTGGCCTGCCCGGTAGCCGGCGTTGCATGTGTAGGCCGGCCCTTCAGGGCCGGCACAACCAGCAGAACGATGAGACTTACTTCAGCGCATCTTTGCAGAACTGCAGGCACCTGGCGACCTCGGCCACTGGATCTCCGCGGTATTCGAACTCGATATTGGCCGGGATATCGTACCGCTTCTCTTTGAGCAGCTGCAGCACGCGCACGAGCGGCGCATCGCCCTCGCCCCAGGGCGTGGTCGCCCCTTGATCGCGCTTCCGATCTTTCAGGTGCACGTTCGTGATGCGCGCATGGTTGGCTTCGATGAACGCGACCGCATCGAAGTTGGCCGCGGTGAAGTGGCCGACGTCGAGGTTGATGCCGTGGAACTTCGAGAACGACGTCACCGCGGCAAAACTCTCCGGCGTCGCGACCTCGTCGGGATCGGTGACGTCCGAGTGGCCGTGATAGCCGACCATCAGCTGGTGCTTCTCGGCGAACGGCGCGACGCGTCTGGCAACGCTCACCTGCGTGGACGTCGACATCGCCTTCACGCCGAGCGTTTTCGCCATCTGAAAGCCGTACTCGATCTGCTCGTCGGTGATGTTGCGGTTCATGTTGTAGCAGAGGAGTCGCAGTTCGATCCCGGCGTCGTCGAACTTGCGCCGCACGCCTTTGAAGGCCTGCTCTGCCGCTGACGCGCGCCACTCCACGAGCTCGGGGTTCGGCGCCCCACGCCCCCGCCCACGCCCGCGGGGAGCCCCCGCGAGCGATTCCGCGTGGTTCGACATCAGCTCGACCTCGCCGATGCCAATCTGCACCATCGCTTTGAGAATGTCCTCGGCATTCGACATGGCGCGGAAGCTGTAGGTGATCGCGCCGATCTGCACGCCGCCGAACCGCGACGGGATGGGTTTCTGGAACCCGGCTGGCCATCGCGCCAGGGCGATCGATGCCGGCACACTGGCGAGCGCCATTCGGCCGAACTCGCGTCGTGTCATGGGGTCAGGTCTTGTATTGCAACATTTGGGCGCGCCGCAAATATTGAAATACAGAATTGGATGCTGGGCCAAATGTTGCAATACAAGACCTGACCCCCTACACGATGACGCGAAACCCGCCGTAGGACATGCGCTTCACGTCGAAGGGCATGTCCTTGTCCTGCATCATCTCCGCGAGGCGAGGATCCTTCATGACCTTCCGATTCACGCGATCGCGATGGGCGCGCGACTGGTAGGCGATCCACGCGAAGATCACCGTTTCCCCGCTCTTCGCGCGAGCCACGCGCGGGAACGCCGTGCCCATCTTGACCTTCAGGTCGTCGCCGATCGCTTCGCGGTACTCGAGCGCCCCGTGCTCGCGCCACACCTTCGCGGCCAGCCGGGCCATCTTCTTGTATCGCTCGATGTTTCTTCTGGGAATGGGCAGCAGGAATCCGTCGACATAGGCCATTTCTATCTCCCGTACGTAGTCCGCCTTACGTCATCAACTGGCCGCGTGACCGGTCCGCAGCGCGTACGCCCAATCGGTCCGGCCGACTTCTCGCGCGCGCATCGCGGCCGCCTCCCAGTCGTAGACGACCGATCGGAGCTCGACCCGCCAGTTCGCGCCGACGCGTTGAACGACGGCGTATCGCGCGTGAGGGGAACCGCTCTCCATGGTATGCGGATGCGGGGCCTCGGCGCGATACGCGGGCAGCCCGATGCTGCCGGGATTCACGACCAGCGGACCGTTCGGCGCCTGGACGATGCCGGGCACGTGGCTGTGGCCGCACAGGATCAGCGAAACCTCGGACGGCTGGCTGGCGAGCAGCACGCCGAGCTGGACGCCGGTTCGACGATTGACCCCGTTCTCGGTCACGTCTTCGAGGAGCGTGGACGAATCGCTCTTCGGCGTCCCGTGGCAGGCAAGAATGCCGTCGACGATGAACGGCGGCTCGTGACGCTCGAGCCACGCACGCCGCGCCTCGGTCAGCGCCGCTCTCGAGTGTTTCTCGGTGGCGCTTGCCGGCTCCGATGGTTGGCCGAGCAAGTCACGATCGGTGTTCCCGCGCACGCTTCGCATGGCGATCGGCATCAGCAGCTCCGCGGTGCCGGCCGGATCGAGCGCGCCAAAGAGACTGTCGCCGAGATTGACGGTGAGATCCGCCGGCGAGCGCGACAGATCCTCCAGCACGGCTTCGAGCGCCCATCGATTGCCGTGAATGTCCGACAGTACCGCGACTGAGGGGGAAGAGTTCATTGCTGCAGATCCCAACTCTTTCGAAACAAACGCATCAGCATGGTGTCGAGCAGGAACTCGCGCTCGTAGACGAGGCCATTCTTGACCAGCACATGCTGCGAGGCCAGATTCCCGGGCGTCGTCACCCCCACCACGGTCGCTCGTCGCAGCCGGTTCCGCGCGAAGTCCAGACAGACCCGCGTGATCTCGGTCGCGAGACCGCGGCCCCAGAACGCCGGATAGAAACAATAGCCGACTTCGACTTCATCGACGCCTTCGACCAGAAGATGACGGAGTACGGCTCGGCCGATCACGTCATCCCGGCCGTGTTCGCGAAGCATCCACAAGCCGAACCCGTGCTCGTCCCAATGACGAAGATTGCGCTCGAGGTATGCCGCCGTCTGAGATTCATTCCGGACGCCCCCCAGATGTTCCATCACCCTCGGATCGCTGTCCATCCGCAGCAGGTCGGCAATGTGGACGGGCCTCAGACGCTCGGCGCGCATGCGCGCGGTCGCAAACGCGTCAGGAAACCCGTCGCTCGTCGTCACCGCGGCGGCCGGCCGAGGAGAAACGTGACGAGGCTCGACACCGGTCCGACACCCAGCGGGTCGGCCAGTCCTTCGGGCATGATCGAGACCGTCGACTTCTTCCGCTCGGCAATTTGCGCCTTCAGCAGTCGAATCGGCTTGTCCGGCGCCTCGCCGGTGATCAGGACCACCGCCTGAGCGTTTTCGCTCTTCACCATGCCCGAGATCACGTCCCCCGCCTTCGTCCGGATCAGCGCCATCTCGAACTGATCGGAAATCGTCTTCGACGGCCAGAGAATCGATTCGACGATGTCCTTTTTCTTCAGCCGGCTCGTGACGGTGGTCAGGTCTGGGCCGACGTCCTTCCCGATGGCGCCGAACTTGTGGCACTGGGCGCACAGCTTGTCGTAGACCTGCCGCCCTTCATCCGCTGACGCGGGCGCAGGCGGCGGCTCCGCCATCAGCCGGTCGAACAACTGTTCCCGCGTGAGGGGGCTCTGGTCGGCGCGCACGTACACCGCCACGGCGGCGCCAATCGCAATCGCAAACGTGACGAACGAACGGACGCTGGTGATGCGCGCGATTTTGCTATCTTATCGCGCGTGAAGCCGATCGGGATGGGCCTCGTCGGCGCGGGATTCGTCGGTCCGCATCACATCGATGCGGTGCGGCGCCTGGGGTACGTCAAGGTGGTCGCGATCGCCGCGAGCAGCGAGGCGTCGGCGCGATCGAAAGCCGACGCGCTTGGCGTGCCCAAAGCGTACGGCGATTTCCAGCGGCTGATCGACGACGAGGAAGTCGACGTCGTGCACAACGCGACGCCGAACTATCTCCATTACCGCATCAATGCCGCCGCGATCGCGCGCGGGAGGCACATCGTTTCGGACAAACCGCTGGCCATGACGTCGGCAGAGGCGCGCGTGCTCCTCGATCAGGCCAAAGCGGCGAACGTCGTGCATGCGGTCACGTTCAATTACCGCGGAAATCCGCTGGTGCAGCAGGCGCGGCAGATGATCGCGCGCGGCGACATCGGACGGCCGCACTTCGCGCACGGGTTCTACCTGCAGGACTGGCTGCTGAAAGACACCGATTACTCGTGGCGGCTCGAGCCGGACAAGGGCGGTCCGACGTCGGCGCTCGGAGACATCGGCTCGCACTGGTGCGATCTCGCGCAGCACGTGACGGGACTCCGCATCGTCGACGTGCTGGCGGACCTGACGACCGTGATTCCCGAGCGCAAGAAGCCCTCGCGGTCGCGCGAGGCGTTTCAGGCGGCTGGCGACACAGAGGCCTTCGAGCGCGTCCAGTCGCCGCTGGAAGATCTCGCGAGCGTGATCGTGAAATTCGAGGGCGGCGCGAAAGGCGCCTTTTCGGTCGGTCAGGTCTGCGCGGGACACAAGAACGATCTGCAACTCGAGGTGTGCGGCGCGAGCGGATCGCTCAGGTGGCGGCAGGAGCAGCAGAACGAGCTGTGGATTGGCCGACGCGACGGCGCGAATCAACTCCTGGCCAAAGACCCTGCCCTGCTCGACGATGCCGCGCGGCGGTATGCGCATCTGCCGGGCGGGCATCAGGAGAGCTGGGCTGACGCGTTCTGCAATGTGATGCGAGACATCTATGACGTGATCGCCCGAGGGCCGAACGAGTCCGGACCGCGGCCGCCGGCGTTCGCCACGTTCGAAGACGGCTACCGCGCCGCCTGCATCGTCGACGCAATCCTCGCGAGCGCGAAGCAGGGCGGCGTCTGGACCAAGGTGCAGAACTGAAGACGTGACGATGGCGATCCGCGCGTTCGAGCCCCGGTTCATGAAGATCGGCATCCTGACGGCCGCCATCCAGGAGCTCACGCCGCGCGAGATCCGCGATCGCGATCCGGATCGCGCAATCGAAGACTGGGTGGCGTATGCGGACGAGCTTGGGGCCGACTACATCCAACTCTCCGCGGCCCTGCATCCGTCGGAAACGGACGTGCCACCCGAGGCGATGCTCGATCCGGTGGCGAACACGCTCGACCTGCGGAAACCGTTCGACGCGGAACGTGCCCGCCGTGTTGAAGCCGGCCTGTCGGCGAATCGGCTCGGCATTTCGGACATCGGATACTTCGACAACATGCTGCATCACGACCCCGTCGTGCGCGGCAAGAAGCACGAGTTCATGCGCCGCGTGTTCGACGCCGCCGCGCTCCTCGGCGTCGGCGCCGTCTGCGGCTTCGTCGGACGCAATCAGCAGCGCAGCATGGACGAGAACCTCGTCGACTTCGAGGAATGGTTCGTGCCGCTGCTCGTCGAGGCGAAGGCGCGCGGGCTCATCTATCGCGTCGAGCAATGTCCGATGCCCGGCTGGACGATCGGCGACAACTTTCACAACAACATCGCGTACACGCCTGGAACCTGGATCGCCCTGCATCGCATTTGCGAAAAGCACGGCGTGGGCGATCAGTTCCGGATTCACTACGACCCGTCGCACGCCATCCTGATGGGCCAGGACACGCGCTCGATCTTTCAGTATCTGAAGGACGAAGGGTACGGCTTCCTGAT
>JBLNGH010000402.1:0-8051 GCA_050264575.1 Acidobacteriota bacterium
GTTCTCGAGGAACATCTCCTTGTTCTTCGCGACCGCGTTGAGCGCGATGAGCAGCGCCGATTGCTGCATGTTGATGTTCGCCCGTCCGCTCCACTGCACGTCGCCCGGACTCGGATTGGGCCGGTACCACTCCCGGCTGTTCCCCGGAATGACGCTGCCGCGGCCGCGGCCACCGGCCGGCTGCGCACCTTCCGGAGCACCGCCTCCGGCTGCGGCAGCACCTGCGCCCGCAGCACCGGGCGCCCCTGGACCGCCGCGTCCGGCTGCCCCTCCGCCGCCCCCGCCGCCGTAGCTCTGGGTCTCGTAGAAGCGGCCGATCGAGTTGTGGGTGACGCCGATCCAGAACATGTAGTTCGGAACCCAGCCGTCGTAATAGTTGTAGGTCCACACGCCCGGCACGCCGCGCTTGGTCATCTCCATGATTTCCGTCTGCGCGAGCCACCACCATTCGTTGACCTGAATGGGCGCGACGACCGGGTTGTACGGCCCCGTGCCGGTGGAGACGTAGAGCAGATTCACCGACTCGTGGAGATCGTGAAAGACCTGCGGATGGAGATCGAGGAACGACTTGATCATGTTCTGCGTCAGCGCGAGGCCGACGCCGATGCCGTCGCGGTTGTTGTCATGCGCGACGTACTTGCCCCAGTAGAGCATGCCGGGATTCGGCTGACCGGCCTGCTGCGCCATGTAGCCGTCGACGCGACGCTCGCGGCCGTCGACTTCCGACGCCGGCGTGAACACGAAAATGACGTTGTTGCGAATCTGCTGGATGAACGGCGTCTCCTCGACCGCGAGCCGGAACGCCAGCTCCATCAGCATCTCGGGACTGCCGACTTCGGGCGAGTGGATGCTGCCGCTCGCGTAATAGATCGGCTTGCCGGTCTGAATGAGCTGACGCGCCTGCGCGTCGTTCAGCGCGCGCGGGTCGGTCAGTTGACGCGTGATCTGCTTGTACTTGTCGAGCGACTTGATCGTCGCTTCGTCGGCGACCGCGATCGCGTACATGTCGCGGCCCTCTTCCGTCTTCCCAATCGGCCACATCGTGACGCGATCGGACGCCTTGTCGAGCGCCTCGAGGTAGCGCACGATGTCCTTGTGATACGTCAGGCGGTTGTTCTCGCCCGGAACGTAGCCCAAAAACTTCAGCGGCGACGGCACCGTGTCCGAGACGGGCATGTGATCGACGAGCTCCGTCAGGATGCGCGCATCCGGCGTGTTGTCCTTGATGCGCTTCGCGTACTCCTGATCGAGCCGCTGCGCGGACGCCGGCGCAGCCTGGCGCGCTGACAATCCGCCCACGTTCAGGGCGATCGACAGCGCCACGCTCATCACGAGCGTCCGGCGCACAACTTGTATGGTCATGATTCCTCCAGCAACCGGGTAGGATGGCGTTATAGCACAGGTACGTCAGGTACTTCGGGTACGTCAGGTACGTCAGGTCCACGGAACGTACGGACGCTGGCCATCTTTGATTTGCATACAAAAGATGGCAAGGATCAGGTACCTGGGACCTGACGTACCCGTCGTACCCGATCTACCCGTCGTACCGACACGTTTTTGACTTGTTCTCAGGGGATGACGCCGGGCTGTCCTCTTGGCGACGTCGAGGCCGGACAGGCTACGGAATTGGCGCAAAAGGGCGGGCCTGGTGTACGGTACGGGCCTTGCTGAAAGTTGAGGCGTGACTACTCCCAAGGCCCTCGTCGTCGCCATTGGCAGCACGGCATTTCTGGCGGCCGCCGGAGCCGGCGGCTACCTGGCGGTGCGGTCGAACCCGACGCTGAAAGCGGATCAGGTAGCCGAGTCGAATGCGGGCACGCTACCCTCTGCCCCCGCTGCGGCGATGTCCACCACGGTGGATGTCCCTCCGCCGCCGGCGCAACCGGCCGAGGTTGCCAGACCGGAACCACGGGATCGTGCAACACGCGAGACGCCGAAAGCGGCGCCGGCGCGGCCAAGACCTCGACCGGAAGCAGCGAACCGGCCGGTTGCCAGCCCTCCCGCTTCGGCCCCGGCGAGCGTGCCCAGTCAGCCGCTTCCGCCTCCGGTCGCTGATCCGGCTCCCGTGCCGGTGACCGAACCACCGCCACCCGCGAAAGAACCCGAGAAGCCGAAGTACGAGGAAGTCGTCGTCAGGGCCGATTCGGTGATGGGCATCCGGCTCGACAATGCCATCTCGAGCGAGACGGCCCGTGTCGAGGATCGCGTCAGCGCGCGCGTGTCGCGCGACGTCACGGTCGACGATCGGCTGGCGATTCCTGCCGGGTCGCGGCTCGAAGGCAACGTCACGCTCGTCGAGCGCGGCGGCAAGTTCAAGGAACGGGCGCGCCTGGGTATCCGGTTCACCTCGCTCGTCCTCGCGGACGGCACGCGGATCAAGCTGGATACCGACACCATCTACCGGGACGGCGATTCGCCAACCGGCGAGGCGACCTCGAAGATCGGCGCGAGCACGGCGGTCGGCGCCATCATCGGCGCGGTCATCGGCGGCAAGAAAGGCGCGGTGATCGGCTCGACCACCGGTGCGGCCGGCGGCACGGCGGCCGTCATGGCCGGGGGCCGCAACGCGGCCACGATCGCGGCCGGCACACCGCTCACGGTGAAGTTGACGTCTCCGGTGACGGTGATGGTCGAACGTCAGAACCGCTAGATCCTCGATAACTCCTTCCACTCTCCATCAGTTCTCCTCTCGAGCATGACCAGCCCGTGCGCGGGGAACTGCGCCGCATCGGGCGCTAACAACTGAAGCAGCGCCGCGATGTGCGGCATGTGACCGGTCACGAGAAGATCGCGCTCCTCCTCCCGAAGCGCGTCGCGCATGATCTCCGGCGGATCGTCCGGGTGCAGTCCGCGGACCATTCGAAACTCGGCGAACGGATTGCACGCGCGGAGGAACGCTTCGGCCGTCTGCCGCGCGCGCAGTTTCCCGCTGTGCCAGATCGCCGCAGGCGAGAATCCCACCGCCTTGGCCTGCGAGGCGATCCGCTCGGCATGCGCGATGCCCTGCGAAGAAAGCGGCCGCTGCGGATCGACGTCCGGACCTACTGCGTCAGCGTGATGGACGAGGGCAAGGCGCATAAGGGAACGCTCGGTGTAGGGCGGGGCTTTAGCCCCGCCGGCCCTGAAGGGCCGGCCTACAGTTTCAAGACCTCAACTATTTTCGCCTCTATCCGCTCCGGCGTGTGGCGCGGACCGTAGCGGGCGACGACGTGACCGTCGCGATCGATCAGGAACTTCGTGAAGTTCCACCCGATGGTGCCGATGCCGAGCAATCCTGTTCTTGCCGACTTCAGAATCTTGAAGAGCGGATGGGCCCGTGAACCGTTGACGTCGGTCTTCGCGAAGATTGGAAACGTCACGTCGTACTCACGCGCGCAGAAGCCCTCAATCTGCGCATTCGTGCCCGGCTCCTGATGGCCGAACTGGTCGCATGGGAATGCCAGCACGACGAAGCCCCGGTCCCTGTACTTGCGATAGAGCCGCTCGAGACCGGAGTACTGGGGCGTGAAGCCGCATCGGCTTGCGACGTTCACGACGAGCAGCGTCCGGTCGCGATAGTCGGCCATCCGCTGCGGCGCGCCGCCGATGGTGGTCAGATCGATGTCGTAGAGCGTGTTGCTCACCGGTCTGGATCGGTCCCGCCTCGTTCCACGTCCTCGCTGTCCGTGTCCCGATCGCCCGCCTGCTGACGCTCTCGCGCCCGCTTGGCGAGCGTCTCGTAATTGTCGCGAATCTTGTCCAGCTCCTTCTCTTCCAGTTCCTCGAGATCCAGCAGCGCGTTGTGCGCGCCGACGGTCGCGCGAATCAGCTCGTCGAGCTTGATCTGCAGCGCCTCGGTGTCGCGATTCTGTGTGTGCTGGATCAGGAAGACCATCAGGAACGTCACGATCGTCGTGCCGGTGTTGATCACGCGCTGCCATGTGTCGCTGAATCCGAAGATCGGACCGGTGACGGCCCAAATCACGATGACCGCCGCCGCGCAGCCAAAGGCGGCGGGCCGTCCGGAGAGTCTCGCCGCGTTTTTCGCGAACCGTCCGAAGCTGGAGGTTTGACGCATGGCTACCGGGCCCCCTTCGCGAGTCGTGCGATCAACACCGCCGCGCGCTTCGCTTGAAGCGGCAGCGCGGTGAGATCGGCGGTTTCGCCGACCGTGTGGCCGTCTTTCCCTTTCAGACCGGCCGCGTCGATGATCATCGGTACCTGATCGGCGACGAACGACACGTCGGCGGCGCCGGCGCGATCGGGGTTCACGGCTTCAACCGGTCCAATTCCGAGATCGCGGCTGACGCGATCGTAGAGGACCAGCAGCCGTTCGTTGCCCGCGGTGGGCGCGAGCGGCGGGTAGGCTTCGTCAAACGTCAGCTCGGCGCGCGTGCGCGCCAGCGACTTTCCCGCGATGTCACGCATCGCGGCCATGGCCTTCTGAAACTGTTCGTTCGACAGCGCGCGGAGATCGCCGGCCACGGTCGCGCGCTCGGCGACGACGTTCGTTTTGCCGAACGCCGTGCCCCGGCTCTGGGCCGAATCGAAGTCGACCGACGTACCGCCCAGCATCACCCCAGGATTGAACGTAAGGTGCGGCTCGCCCGCGAGCTGCTCCCGGAAGGCGTCGAGGATTCTCGCCGCTTCGAAAATGGCGCCGGCGCCGATGTCGTCGCGGAAAATCTGCGACGAATGCGCGGGCGTGCCGGTCACGCGCAACTCCCACGACGTCGATCCGCGGCGGGCGACCACGATGTGCTCGGCCAGACCGTCGCCGTCCTCGAATCCGATCGCGGCGGCCGCGCCCGTGGCGGCGGTCACGAGCGCTTCGCGCGCGCGGGCGAGCGGGCGGCCGGCAGCTTCCTCATCACCGGTCATGACGACCGTGATGTTCAGCGATTTCAGCAACCCGGCGGCGTCGAGCGCCTTCAGCGCCTGGATGATGATGACGTCGCCGCCCTTCATGTCGATGATGCCCGGACCGCGCGCGGTCGTGGCGTCGAGACGCTCGAATTTCTGGAACGGGCTGTCACGCTCGAAGACGGTGTCCAGATGCCCGATGAGCAGCAGCTTCGGCGACGTCCCGGGATGCGTCGCGACGAGGTGTCCGGCGCGCTGCCAGCTCGCGCCGTCGACCCACTGCGTCTGAAATCCAAGGCGGTCGAACTCAGCCCGGAAGACGGCGCCGACCTCCCGGACCCCGGCCAGGTTCTGCGTGCCGCTGTTGATATTCACCACGCGCTCGAGCAGCGCGATCGCCTCGTCCTGGTGCGCGTCGACATAGGAGACAACGGCTCGCTCTTCGGCGGAGAGAGATTGCGGCGCCGCCGAAAACATGACGGACACGAAGGGAATGAAGGTCATGCACAAGAGCAGTCCGAGGCCGCTCTTCATGCTCGTCAACCTCGTCATGTCCTTCATGCTTTTCCTTCTTTGCGCAGCAAGTCGGCCAGGCCTTCTTCCCCACGCGCCGACGCCAGATCTGCCGCGGTGAGCCCGTGGAACCCGGGCGCGCCCGTTCCACGAATCGAACGATCGGCCCCGGCCTCCACCAGCGCGCGAGCGATGGCCGCGTGGCCGTTGATCACGGCGAGCATCAGCGCGCTCAAATGATATTTCGAGGTGTGATTGAGATCCGCGCCGCGATCGATCAGGAGTCTCACGATGGGCATGTGCCCCCGCATAGCGGCTAGCATCAACCCGGTTTGCCCATGCACGTCACGGGCGTTGACGTCGGCGCCGCCAGCCGCAAGCCGTTCGACGGCGTCGACATCGCCCTGGAAAACTGCTTTCTCCCAGTCCCTTGTCATCTGGTGCGTTATCGGGCCTTTTCTGTCGGCCTTCTGTCCTCTTCTCTTGATGCTCGCGGGGCCCCACCCCCGCTCGCGCGCGCTCCGGCGCTCGCAGACTCGCTATCCTCGCGCGGGCCGCGGGCGCTCCCTCCGCGCCTCCTTACGCCCCAACCATGTTTGGATTCGAGGTGTTCACGTTCTTCTTGAGGAGCACCTTGTGGCCTTTTTTCCAGATGAAGCTGACGCTGTGGTCCTGCGACACGACGAAGGCGGCGACGCCCTTCGACACGCTCACGCAGCGAAGCGCCGAGCGATGGCGCATCCCGAAACTCTGGCTGTCGACCTCCGGCCACGCCTCGAACCGATCGGCGCTGCCGACGACCTCGTAGGCGGTGATCGGCACGGCGGTGTCGAGGACGATCTCCGCGCCGAAGCCGAGCACGCGCAAGTCTGACGTCAGCACGAGCGCGCCGTCGACCGCCGTCAGCTGCGCGACGAGATCGGCGGCGTCGGCGAGCTGTTCCTCCGCGTCGAACGCGGCGTTCTCCAGGATCGACAACGCCGTCGCGTGCGCCTCGATGTGCGCGGCCGCGCGATGCCGCCACCGCGCGTCCGTCAGCTGGTGGCGCGCGTTCAGGAACGTGACAAAGCGATTGCCCAGAATGTTGACCCGCCCGTGGATGTCGAACTTCGTGTGAATCGGCAGCGTCGGCGCGGCGTCGGGCGAGACGAGCAGCACCGTGCCGCCGTGGCCGTGCTCCTTCACGCCGTTGATGGTGCAGAGAATCGTGTTCAGCAGCGCCGTCCAATGAAAATCGGACGTCTCGTGATGTGGTTCGTGGGCCGGTAACGCGATCCTGGGGCGGAGCGTCTGCTCGCCGCCGGCCAGAATGTCGCTGATCGGCAGAAACTCGAGCGCGGAGTACGCAATCTGGTCGTACAGGCGGCCGGCCCGCATCGCCGCGAGCTTCAGGCCGCCCTGATAGATGTGCAGCTCGCCGGCGTCGCGCACGTCGACGAGCAGCGCGTACGGCGCCGGGCGGTAGTAGAACGATCGCCCGCTGCGCGCCCTGGCCAGATTCGCGCCGACGTGAAGGACGCCAGCTATCTCGCAGCGCTCGTCGTCGCCGCCGCCGGACGGACAGCGGACCAGAATTGCCGCGTTGTTCGCGTTGACCGCCGGCGCGATCGATCGCAGCGTCGCGACCGACATGGGCCGCGGCGCCTCGAGCGGCATCACCGGCACGACTTCGCCCAGCCCGTCGCGGGTGACCTCGAGGTCGGGCGAGCAGCACAGCATGAAGCGCAGGTTCCGCCCCTCTTCGCGCTCGAAGCTGGCGAAGAACGCGGTCGCCAGCACGTGCTTGAGATCAGCCGGCCGAGGCAGCTCGGGGACCCGGCCTTCGTGACGCGCGGCGATCGCGTGCCACCGCTCCGTCACGCGAGCGGCAAGATCGTCCGGAAAGACGTAATCAGACATGGGGAATCGATCTATCGGGAGATCGATCTATCGATCTATTTAAAGGACAAAGACCCGCAACGAGCAAGACCGATACGTTAGCGCGGTTGGCGCCCGCGCAGACAAGCGATCTTGGCTGGTCGCCTGACGCCTGACTGAATGCTCTTGAATAGATCGATAAATCGATAGATCGATAGATCGATGCACCGACGGGCTCTTAGGTCAGCAGCTTGAAGGCGTGCCGCCAGCGGTTCTGCAGGAATCCGGGAATGCACCAGAGCTGACACAGCGGCTCGATCACGCGAGCGGCTTTGGCCGTGCCCATGTCGGCGCCTTCGAATCCGAACTGGTCGATGATGCGCCGGACGACCTCCTTCGCGGCAGCGTCGTTCCCGCAATAGAACATCGTCGGACGGCCGCCGGAGAATGACGGGTTGATCATCACGGCGTTTCCAACACTATTGAAGGCTTTGACGAACCGCGCCGACGGAAACGCCTCCTGGAGCCGCTCCATCAGCGAGTCGTTCGGACCGGTGAAGACGCGGAGGACGCCGTCTTCGGGCGGAACCGGGTCGAGGGGGTTGGTGACGTCGATGACGAGCTTGCCGTCGAGGTTGGCGGCGCCGGCCAGCCCGAGCGCGTCGAGCGCCACCCGGCCCGCGACGGCGAGCACCAACCCCTCGGCCCACGCCGCCACCTCGGCGAACGTGCCTTCCGCAATTCCCGTGCGCGACGAAAAGTCCTTCAGCTTGCCGGGCGCGCGCGTCCCGATCCGGACTTCATAGCCGTGCTTCTTCAACCCGGCGGAAAACGTCTGG
>JBLNGH010000403.1:0-3300 GCA_050264575.1 Acidobacteriota bacterium
GCCCTGCTCGATCCAAGCGATGACGTCGGGACGGAAGCCGGGCGTCGATGAGATCGAGAACCCGCCGTACGCATAGAGCATCGCCGGGTTCCGGCCGTTCTTGACGAGGTCCTTGCGGTACGTGAGGAACATCGGCACGCGCGTCCCGTCCTTGCTCGCAAAGAAGACGCGGTCGACCGTGAACCGTCCGCGGTCGAACGTGAGCTTTGGCGGATTGAAAGGCTGGCTGGTGTTCGTCTTGCTGTCGTAGGCGTAGACCGACGTGGGATCGAGCGGCGACGTGAAGGAATAGAACATCTCCGGCCGATCGAAACGGCCGACGAGGCCGCTGGCCGTGCCGAGCCCGGGCATCTTGACCTCGCGGACGAGCTTGCCGTCGAGATCGTACAGCGTCATCACCGACGCGACGTCCTGAAGCGAGAGGATCCCGATGTGACCCGCCACGAGCGACGCGCCTTCGATCGGCAGCTTGCCTTCCGGGATCACGGTGGTCCAGCGCGCAGGTTCCGGCGTTTGAATCGGCGCGGCGACGATCTTCCGGTTGGGCGTGTCCTTGTCGATCTGCAGATACAACCGGCCGTTGGCGACGCCGAGCGGCAGGTAGTTGGCGTCGTGGCCGGTGACCACCGGCCGGATCGGTGCTTGCAGGTTCGGCCGCATCGGATCCTCGAGGTCCGCGATGTACAGCTCGTTCTTGTCGGTGCCCTTCGAGGTCTGAACGTAGAGATGCTTGCCGTCTTCGTCCACGTTGCCGAAGACGAACCACGAGGGGTTGTCGGGACGCGCGTAGATCTTCAGGTCGGCGGACTGCTCGGTGCCGAGCTGGTGATAGTAGAGCGTCTGATTCTCGAGCTTGGCTTCGAGCTGTTTGCCCGGCGGCGGCTCGGGAAAGCGCGAGTAGTAGAACCCGCGGCCGTCCTTCGTCCACGAGGGCAATCCGAACTTCACCCATCGCACCGTGTCCGACGTGTTCTTGCCGCTGACGAGATCGCGCACCTGAACCGTGATCCAGTCGGCGCCCCCCTCGCTTTGCCCGTAGGCGAGGTGTTTGCCATCGGGTGACGGCGCGAAGCCCGACAGCGCGATATCTCCTTTCGGCGACAGCGTGTTGGGGTCGAGCGCAATCTGTTCCGGGCCGGTCAACGACGTCCGCGAGTACCACACGTTCTGCAGCTGCAGTCCCGTGTTCCTCGAGTAGAACCACCGGCCGCCTTCCCAGAACGGGACTCCCGTCCGCGGATAGTTGTAGAGTGCGGTGATGCGTGTGTTGAAACTGTTTCGTCCCGGGAGGTCGGCGAGATACGGTAGTGTGACGGTGTTTTCCGCCTTGACCCAGGCGGCCACGTCAGCGCTGTCGAGATCTTCGAGCCATCGATAGGGATCGGCGATCTTGACGCCGTGGTAGTCGTCGGCGACGTCCACGGTGCGGGTAACGGGATAGGTGAGTTTCGGCTGTTGCGCGCCGGCCGCGACGAA
This sequence comes from Acidobacteriota bacterium, assembly GCA_050264575.1. Classification (GTDB taxonomy): domain Bacteria; phylum Acidobacteriota; class Vicinamibacteria; order Vicinamibacterales; family SCN-69-37; genus DASQFI01. The sequence goes on from JBLNGH010000403.1 coordinate 1,477, forward strand.
ACCACAGGAAAGAAGGGCAATAGTCGTGAGAGTGCGAAGACGTGCCATAGTCGGAGCCTACGGCTGTTGCCGGCGCGGATCAAGCTGTTGAGAGTGTCCTGATGGCCCTCCCAATCACACAGGTCGACGCATTCACATCCCGTCCTTTCGAAGGCAATCCGGCGGCCGTGTGCATCCTGCCGGCCGCGCGTGACACGGCGTGGATGCAGCACGTCGCGCGCGAGATGAATCTGTCCGAGACCGCGTTTCTCGTGCGGCGTCAGCCGGCCGGCGACGGGTTCGATCTGCGGTGGTTCACGCCCGCGGTCGAAGTCGATCTCTGCGGCCACGCCACGCTCGCCAGCGCGCACGCGTTGTGGGAAAGCGGCCAGCTCAAAGCCGGAGAGACGGCGCAGTTTCATACGAAAAGCGGCGTGCTCACCGCGTCCAAACTGGGCGACTGGATCGAGCTGAACTTTCCGGCGACGCCGGCGGTCGCGGCCAATGCGCCCGACGGGCTCGCCGACGCGCTCGGCGCGTCACCGCGCTACGTCGGCCGCAGCCGGTTCGACTACCTGATCGAGCTCGACAGCGAAGCGTTGGTGCGCGACCTCCGACCGGACTTCGGCCGGTTGCGTCAGCTGCCCGTCCGCGGCGTCATCGCGACGAGCGCCGCGACGACGCCCGGATGGGACTTCGTCTCGCGCTTCTTCGCGCCCGCTGCCGGCGTCGACGAAGATCCCGTCACCGGTTCGGCGCACTGTTGTCTCACGCCGTTCTGGAGCGCGCGGCTGGGCAAGACGACGCTCCTCGCGCGACAGGTCTCCGCGCGGGGCGGCACCCTCCGCGTCACGCTCGACGGCGATCGCGTCCGCCTTGCGGGTCAGGCGGTCACTGTCCTGCGAGGGGAACTTGTGGAGTGACACTCAGCACGGCAGAAGTCAAAAGCCACAAGGCAAGAAAGCCGGAAACGAGCGCGGGCGTCGACATTATCTCTGGGCCGTTTCTTGCTTTTGGCAAGTGCTTGTGCTTTTTCTTGTGCCTTCTGACTTCTGCTTTTTGCCTTTCATCGCGATTCCGGAGGTCGTATGACTCATGCGCGTGTTCCCGCGCTCCTGGCCACCGTTGCGCTGGCGCTCGTCGCGCTGCCTGATTCGCGCGCGACCGTCGCCGCCGACGGTCAGCGGCAGGTCGGCCCGCCCAGAGCGGTCACCGTGCCGCGCGATCCGCGCGCGCAGTCTCCGATGCGTCGCGATCTCGCCCGGGTGCAGGCGATGATCGACGCGCGTGAGCGGGGGGTCGACTACGCTCCCGGCGAAGTCATCGTCAAGTTCCACGACGGAATGTCACCGGTCGCTCAGCAGCGCGCGTTGTCGACGCTTGCCAGCAAGCCGAGCGTGAGCTCGCTGGAGTGGCACGGCCCCGTCGCGCTCCTGCGGGATGGGACCCAGAAAGACGCGCGAGTCCTGGCCCAGCAACTCGGCGCCCGGCCCGAGGTCGAATACGCCGAGCCGAACTACATCCTCCGATTGACTCCGCGCGACACGCCGGTTCCGCTCGATGTCGGCGAGCGTCAGCCCGCCGCGGCGCCGAACGACCCTGGATACCCGTCGCAATGGAATCTGTCGTCGCTGGACTTCCCCGGCGCCTGGGACATCAATCCCGGCGGCAGCGCCGACATCGTCGTCGCCGTCGTCGACACCGGTGTGACGGTCGTCAATCAGAGCTTCGCGTTTCCGATCTGGAACGGCTCGGCAATTCAGACGGTGAACATCCCGTTCACGATCAGTCCCGGCATGTCGGCCGCGCGTCTTACGAGGCCAAGGGACTTTGCGTTCCTGTTCA